>JAHFDS010000585.1 GCA_023248855.1 Myxococcales bacterium | reverse complement strand
CGATGCGGCTGCGCGCATGCTTCGCGCGCTGGGCAGCGATCGCACCGAGGTCATGCCGGCCGCGCCCGGCCAGCCGGCGCCCGCCGAGCCGCCAGGGCCACTGCCGGTTCGCCTCGACGAGGTGACGGCGGGCCTGCTCGGCGCGGCGTTCGACGTGGGCGGAGACGCGGACGGCCTCGCACTGTTCGGCGAGCGCGAGCCGTTCGAGCACGCCCGGACGCTCATGGGGCGGCAGACGCCCTTGGTCGGCCGCGACCCGGAGATGGCGACGTTGCTGACGACGTTCGACGCGTGCACGTCGGAGCCCGAGGCGCGGCCCGTCCTCATCACCGGCCCGGCGGGCATCGGCAAGTCGCGCCTGCGCTACGAGCTTCTGCGGGCGCTCGAGCAGCGGCGCGAGCCGGTCGAGGTGTGGATGGGGCGCGGGGATCCGATGGGCGCGGGGGCGCCTTTCGGCCTGGTCGCGGGCGCGCTGCGGCGGGCGGTGGGCCTGCAAGGTGGAGAGACACTCGAGGTGCTGCGGCAGAAGCTCCGCGCGCGCGTGGCGCGCCACGTGACTGCCGCGGACCTGCAGCGAGTGACCGAGTTCCTGGGCGAGCTCGTGGGCACGCCGTTTCCCGACGAGGCGAGCCCCCCGCTCCGCGCGGCGCGGCGCGACGCGACGCTGATGGGCGACCAGATGCGGCGCGCGTTCGAGGACCTCTTGCTGGCGGAAGCTGCCGACCGGCCGGTCCTGATCGTCCTCGAGGACCTGCACTGGGGCGACGTCCCGAGCGTGAAGTTCGTCGATTCGGCGCTGCGAAACCTGCGCGACCGACCGCTCATGGTGCTCGCGCTGGCCCGGCCCGACGTCCACGACACGTTCCCGCGCCTGTGGACCGAGCGGGGCTTGCAGGAGCTCCGCCTCGGCGAGCTCACGCGCCGGGCCAGCGAGCGCCTGGTCAGGCAGGTGCTGCCCGAGGCCACCACCGATACTGTCGCGCGCCTGGTCGATCGCGCGGCCGGCAACGCCCTGTACCTCGAGGAGCTCATCCGCGTGACCAGCGAGGCCGGCTCGGCCGAGCGCCTGCCCGACAGCGTCATCGCCATGGTCGAGGCGCGGCTCGAGGGGCTCGAGGCCGAGGCACGCCGCGTGCTGCGCGCGGGCGCCGTGTTCGGCCAGGTGTTCTGGGAGAGCGGCGTCGAGGCGCTGCTCGGGGGACCCCTGCAGGCGGGCGCGCTCGGCGAGTGGCTGGCGGCGCTGACCGAGCGCGAGGTGATCACGCTGCGGCGAGGTAGCAAGCTGCAAGGAGAGCGCGAGTACACCTTCCGCCACGGCCTCGTGCGCGACGCCGCCTACGCGATGCTGACCGAGCTCGACCGCACGACCGGTCACCGCCTGGCCGGCGGGTGGCTGGAGCTGGTCGGCGAGACCGACGCGCTCCTTCTGGCCGAGCACTTCGAGCGTGGAGGCGAGCCGCACCGCGCGGTCGAGCAGTACCGCCGCGCCGCCGTGCAGGCGCTCGAGGGCGACGACTTCCCCGCGGTGATCGCGCGCGTCGAGCGAGGCGTGCAGTGCGGCGCCACGGGGGAGCTCCTGGGCCGGCTGCGCCTCCTGCAGGCCGAGGCGCACCGCTGGCGCGGCGAGGTCGTCCCCGCGGAGCGCGCGGCGCTCGAGGCGCTGTCCCTGCTCCCCGCCGGCGCCGACGCCTTCTGGATCGCGATCGAGGAGGCCGCGTTCGCGTCGGGGCCCGCGGGCAACCGACAGCGCCTCGTCGACCTGCACGAGCGGACCCTGGCTGCTCTCGGCGGTCCATCGGACTGGTACGACCAGGCGGCGGCGCGCCTTTGCGTGCAGCTCCTGCACAACGGCCGCGCCGACCTCGCCGACACGCTGATCCTGCGCATCGAGAAGCGCCCCCAGCGCAACCCGGCGGTGCAGGCACGCATCTGGGCGGCGCTCGCGACGCGCGCCAGCTTCGAGGGTAACCTCGGCCTCTTCCTGTCGCTGTCCGAGGCCGCGGTACGCGCCTTCGAGGAGGCCGGGGACCTGCGCAACGCCGCGCGCAGCCGCGGCAGCGCCGCCTACGCGTCCCTCGAGCTCGGCGACTACGCCGGCGCCCAGCGCATGCTGCGCGACGTGCTGCGACAGGCTGAGCCCATGGGCCTTCACACCGTCGCCGCCACCGCGCGGCAGAACCTCGGCCTCGCAGTGGCGCGGGCGTCGCGCGGCCTCGAAGGGGAAGCCCGCAAGCGGGCGCTCACCGAGGCGCGCCACCTCGAGGAGGAGTCCGCGCGGGCGTTTGCGACCGAGCAACATCCCCGCATGGAGGCGGCGAGCCGCTACTACCTCGCGCTCGTCCTGCTCGAGTCGGGGGACGCCGCCTCGGCCGAGGAGTGCGCGCGCGAGGCGCTCGGCATCGCCGCCGGCCCACCGCTGATGGTGCCCGTGCGCGCCGAGGGCCTGGCCGTGCTGGCAGAGGTGCTGGTGGCGCGCGGGCGCGCGGGCGACGCCGTCACGGCGGCCCGCGAGGCGGTGCAGCTCCTGACCGACCTCGGCGGCATCGACGGCGGGGAGTCCCTCATCCGCACCGCGCTGGTGGACGCGCTGGCTGCCGCGGGTCTGGCGGAGGAGGCGCAGAAGGCCGCGCAGGCGGCGGCCGTGCGTCTGGAGGAGCGGGCCATGCGCATCGACGACCCGGCATTGCGGGAGCGCTTCCTGCGTGGTGTGCCGGAGAATGCCCGGGTGATCGAGATCGCGCGGAGGGCCTAGCCAAGCGATCGATCAGCCGAGTCGGAACCAGCGGCGGCGCGATGGCGCGAGACGACGCGCCCGAGACGAGGTCTCGGCGACGAATCTCCTGACCTCCTCGGAGCTCGAGGCCGTCGGCGCGAAGGACCCGAGGTAGACCTTGCGCCCGCGCTCGAACGTGATCGCCTCGATGCGTGCTTCCAGGTCGAGCTCGGAGGAGGCCGCCGAGCCGCGCAGGACGAGCCGGACGCGCGTTCCGAGCGCGAGGTCCCGGCCATCGACGAAGCGCAGGACGCCCCGGTCGGGCCCTCGAGGAAAGGTCCACCGGACAGCCTCGCCGGTCTCGACGGAGCGCTCGATCTCGAGCGCCCCATCGGCGCCCTGCCATCGATTCCGCGAGGGGTCCCGTCGTCGCTCCGGCACCGCGCCTCCGCTGGCCTCGATGGCTCGTTCGAGATAGCCACGGAGCTGCCTGGCTTGCTGCGCGCACGGAAGCTCAAGGCGCACGCTCACGCGATGCAGCGCGCCCTCGACGGCGATGGGTGAGAACGCCTGGCACGCCGGGCAGCGGGTCGGCGCTCCCGGGTCGGGAAAGGCCAGCTGCGCGGCCCGCGCCGACAGCCGTGCCGGCACCGCTCGGGTGCGCGGCGCGCCCACGTCGAGAGGCTCGCCTTGGGGGGCCGTCCATCCGCACGCCACGCAGGTGTGCATGGGCAGGTCCCGGGCGCCGGGCCCGATCACGCGAAGTGGGGTCGTCTTGGCCACGACCCGGCCAGACACCACGAGCCCCTCTTCCTCTTCGACGTCCGGGGGCAGAAGGCCGGTCACCGGCGCGCCGAGGGGCGGCGCAACCCGCAGCAGGACACCCAGCCCAGTGCAGCACAGATCGGCAGGCCCGAGCTGCCTGGTGTCGTCGTGAGCGAGCAGGATGGGTGCCTGCAGGACCACGCGCGGGGCCATCCGCCGGTCCACCGGCCTTCCGTCCTCGTCACCCTTCACCACGGGAACTTGCTCACAGCAACCCTGAACGCAATAGATGTGCCAAGCACACGAGTGGCCCTAGCTGGGCGCAATGCCTTGCGGCAGCAGCTGGATTGCGCCGCCGGGTGAGGCTCAGGCCCCGCATGGAGTGAGCAAGATCGGCGTTCCCCACGTCTCTCGGGCCCGCGTCGTTCAGCGGCGCCGGCGGGCGGGCGCCGATGCGAGCAGGCGTCACACGC
>JAHFDS010000584.1:3077-3966 GCA_023248855.1 Myxococcales bacterium | reverse complement strand
CCGTAGCAACCCGCGGGCCGCCATCCCAAGAGACCTGCGGGGCTCCCAGGCGCGTGTTTTCGCGTGCACACACGAGGATGCGCACCCCAGGGGTGATCGCATCGATCACACTCTCGGCATGGCAGACGCACAGCCCGGTCGACAGGTCCACCACGGTGACGGTGTCGCGTGGCTCGAGCGAGCGACGCTGCCCGCCGACCACGCGATCGTGACGTCTCTGCCCGACGTCTCCGAGATCCCGGCGCTCGGCTTCGAGGGCTGGCGCGACTGGTTCGTGGGCGTCGTCGCGCTGGCGTGCCGGCAGGTGGCCGACGAGGCCGTGTGCGTCTTCTACCAGACCGACGTCAAGCGCGAGGGCCGCTGGGTCGACAAGGGCTATCTCGTGCAGCGCGGCCTCGAGGCGGCCGGCAGTCACCTGCTGTGGCACAAGATCGTCTGCCGCGTCCCCGCCGGCACGACCACGTTCGGCCGCCCCGCGTACGCGCACCTGCTGTGCGCCAGCCGCGCGCTGCGCCTGCCCCCTGGCCGCGCGAGCGCGGATGTGCTGCCCGCGCTCGGACAGATGCCGTGGGCGCGCGCGATGGGCACGGCGGCGTGCGCGGCCGTGGCGCGCTTCCTTGTGGCCGAGACGCCCTGCCGCGTGGTGGTCGATCCGTTCTGCGGGCTCGGCACGATGCTCGCCGTGGCCAACGCCCACGGTCTCTGCGCCATTGGCATCGAGCTGTCACGGCGGCGCGCGGCGCGCGCGGCCCGTCTCTCGATCCCCGGGGCCTGACCTTCAGCGCGGGAACAGAAGGCAGGTCGTGGTGCCGTGCGCCAGCAGCGTGCCCTGGGCGTCGAACAGGCGCCCCTCGGCGGTCGCGATGCGGCTGCCACGGTGCACGATGCG
>JAHFDS010000584.1:0-3067 GCA_023248855.1 Myxococcales bacterium | reverse complement strand
CGTCGCCACCACGCCGCCGTGCACCGTGCCCATCGGGTTGTACAGCGACTCGTCCGGCACGCCCTCGAAGCGCGCGAGCCCCTCTTCGGCCGCGGCCAGGCGGAAGCGCAGCGTCTCCCCGATGGGTGGCGGCGGCACGGCGCCCGTCGCGATGGCGCGCATCCAGTCGAGGCCCGTCTTGCCCTCGGCGCCGTCCTGGCACTGTCGCGGGTCCTGCCACTCGATGGTCCTTCTGCGTTCGCTCATGTGTCCTCCTGCACGCATCCTGGGTTCACGGGCAGGCTGGCTCCAGTACGGAATCCGTACCACCAGGGAGCGGCCGCCCAGCTACCCTTGGGACATGAAGACCTACGGCCAGTTCTGCGCCATCGCGCGCGCTCTCGAGCTGCTCGGCGAACGCTGGACGCTGCTCGTGGTGCGCGAGCTCCTGTGCGGCAGTCGACGCTTCGGGGAGCTGCAGCGTGGCTTGCCACGCATCTCGCGGACCGTGCTGTCTCAGCGGCTGCGCGAGCTGGTCGAGGGCGGCGTGCTCGCGCGCACGGAGGGGCCCTCGGGGCCGGAATACGCGCTCACGCCTGCGGGGGAGGCGCTCGGGCCCATCGTGATGGGCCTCGGCGCCTGGGGCCAGCGCTTCCTGCCGCGCCGCCTCGAGCCCACCGAGCTCGACGTCGATGCGCTGGTCTGGGACATGCGGCGGCGGGTGGACCAGGCCGCGCTGCCGCCTGATCCGCTGGTGGTGGTCCTCGAGCTCTCGGATCTGCCGCCCGCGCGCAACCGGCGCACGCTGCTCCTGCGCCGCTCCGAGGTGTCCCTGTGCGCCGAGAACCCGGGATTCTCCGAGGTCCTCACCGTGCGCACCGATCGCCGGACGCTCATCGCGTGGTGGCGCGGCGACGTCCCGCTCGAGCGCGCGCGGCGCGCGGGCCTGCGCATCGAGGGGCCACGCGCCCTGGTGCGCCGCTTCGGCGAGCTGTTCGCGCGCTACGCCCTCGCCGACATCGCCCCTTTTGCCCCCTGATGCCCGCGCTGACCGAGTAGGATTGCCTACATGATGGGGCGCGCATGAGGGGGTTCACGCCGGCGCCCAAGCCTCGGCGGCCGCTCGCGTGGACCATCCGTGACGGCGGCGCCGACATCGCCCTGACGGGCGACCTCGACGAGGGCAGCGATCTCGAGGCGGTGGCGCGCGAGGTGAGCGGCGGCAAGGTGGCGATCGACCTCGCGGGCGTCGGACGCATCAACTCGTTCGGGGTATCGCGCTGGATCCGCTTCCTCGAGGGGGTGACCCGGGTGCGCGGGCGCAGGGTCAGCCTGGCCGGCTTGCCCACGGCGTTCGCGACGGCGGCGGCGCTCGTCCCCAACATGCTCAAGGGGGCCACCGTCGAGAGCTTGCTGCTCGTGTATCGCTGCGACGACTGCAACCGCGAGGAGGAGGTCGCCGTGCGCTCGGCCAAGGAGGCGTCCGCCGAGCGGGCGTGCCCGGCGTGCCGCGCGGCGATGATCGCGAGTGTCGACCGCGAGGTCGTGGCCGGCGTGCTCGGCGGATGATGGCCAGGCGGCGGCGGGTCGAGCTCGCCGCACAGATGTGACGAGATCAGGGGAAGGCTGCTGTAGACTCCGCCCGGTCGCGCATGGAAGTGGATCTCTCGAGCCTTTGGGCAGTTGCCGAGGAGCGCGCGAAGGTCGCGCTGGCGGAGGGTGCGATCGAGCCCTTCGCGAGCCGCGCAGTGACGGTGGACGACGGCGGCGTACCCGTGGTCGTCCGGGTGCTGTCCGGGGCGCGCAGCAAGCCGGCCACCGGGCCCGACGCGCTGGCGCAGCAGGATCCCCGGCTCGAGCTCGGCGATCTCGAGCCGGGCTATCGCGTGATCTTGAACCGATTTCCGGTGGTGCAGCCGCACCTGCTCCTCGTGTCGCGCGAGTTCGTGCCGCAGGAGGCCCCGCTCGAGCCGGGCGACTTCGCGGCGATCGGCGCGTGCCTCGACGCGGTGGACGGCATCGCCTTCTACAACGCGGGGCGCGAGGCGGGCGCGAGCCAGTCGCGGCGCCACCTGCAGCTCGTGGCCGCGCCGCTCACCGACGGCGCCTCGCGCACGCCGATCGACGACGCCTTGCGCCGGAACGCCCTGCCGTTTCCACACGCGTGGGCGCCGCGTCACCAGAGCGCCGCCTCGCTGCACGCGGCCTACCGGGCGCTGCTCGCACGCGTGGGGGCGGAGCACCAGCAGCCCCATAACCTCATCGTCACGCGCGACTGGATGCTCGTGGTCCCGCGCACGCGCGCCGGCTTCGAGGACGTGTCCGTCAACGCGCTCGGCTTTGCCGGCGCGATGCTCGTGGGCAGCGACGCCCAGCTCTCCCTCGTGCGCGCGATCGGACCGATGCGCGTCCTGCGCCACGTGTGCAGCTGACCCGCTACGATCCGGCGGTGATGCGCCTCTTCGTGATCGCCTCGCTCCTGCCCGCGGTCGCCCTTGCGGCGCCAAAGCCCAAGGCGCCGAAGCCGAGGCCCCCCATCGCGAGCGACACCTTCGAGCGCCTCGCCGCCGAGGTCGGCCCCGCCGTGGTGTTCATCCGCGCGGTCACGCAGGGGCCGGGCCGTCCGCCCTCGCTCGGCACCGGCTTCGTCATCGATCCGAAGGGTCGCATCCTGACCAACCACCACGTCATCGAAGGGGCGGACGAGGTGCGTGTGCGGCTGGCGGACGATCGCTGGCTGGCGGCGGAGATCGTGGGCGCTGATCCGAGGAGCGACGTCGCGCTGCTCAAGGTGGAGCCGCCGGGCCCGCTGCCGGCGGCGCGCCTGGGCGATTCCGAGACGCTGCAAGTCGGTGCGTGGGTGATCGCGATCGGCAACCCGTGGAACTTCGATCACACCGTGACGGCCGGCATCGTCAGCGCCCTCGGCCGCTCGGAGGTCCACCCCCCGTCGAAGGTCGCGCTCTACGCGAACTTCATCCAGACCGACGCCGCCATCAACCAGGGAAACTCGGGCGGGCCGCTCATCGATCTGTCCGGCGCCGTCATCGGCATCAACTCGGCCATCTTCCGGCCGAACCGCGAGGGT
>JAHFDS010000583.1 GCA_023248855.1 Myxococcales bacterium | reverse complement strand
CGCCGCGCCCGTGGCGCGCGCGGACGCCCGGGTCGCGACGACCGACGCAGAACGACCGCGCGACCCGCGCGCGGCGGCTCAGCTCGGGCTGGACTGGGTCGCCGCCGACGCGGCGCGCTGGCAGAAGCGCCACGGTTGCCCGGGCTGTCACGTGCAGGCCCAGGCGATCCTCGGGCTCGTCGAGGGCGCGCGCAACGGCTACCGCGCGGACACGCGCGCGCTCGAGGGCCTGCTCGCGCCCGTGCTCGCGAGCCGCGGCGCCGACGGAACCTTCCTCCAGGAGGGCAAGCCTACAGCCCATCTGTTCGGCGCCGTCGCCGTCGCGCTGGTCGACGAGCGGGTCGCGCAACCGGCGCTCGGCCCCGCAGCGGCGCGCCTGGTCGCGATGCAGCGCGCGGACGGCGCGATCCCACCGCTGGCGAGTGAGGCGCCGGTCATGGAAGGCGACGTCCAGTCCACCGCCCTTGCAGTGCTCGTCCTGCGGCGCGCGGTCGAGCGGCTCGGCGCCACCGATGCGCGGGACGCGCTCGCGCGGGCCGCGGGGTTCCTCGAGCACGCGCCGGTCGTGACCACGCAGGACCGCGCACACCGCATCCTCGGCCTGCAGTGGGCCGGCCGGCCCGCGGAGGCCCACCTCGAAGACCTCCTCGCCCAGCAGCTGCCCGACGGCTCGTGGAAGGAACACCCGCAGCTTCCGGCCGGCAACCCGATGGCCACGGGGCAGGCGCTCTACGCGATCAAGGTCGCGCACGGGCCCGAGGGCGGTCCCGCGTTCGCTCGCGGCGTGGCGTGGCTGCTCGAGCATCAGGACGCGGACGGCGGGTGGCACTACGGCACGGGCGGCGAGACGCGCTCGAGGCGGCCCTCGCGCTACGCCGCGTCGATGTGGGCGGCGCTCGGGCTGGGCGCGAGCTACGGCCCGTTGCGCATCCGCCTGCGCGCGCCCAACGACGGCGCCCTCGCGACCCCCGACCTGCTCGCGCGCGCCGAGCTCGTCGAGATCCCCGCCGAGCCGCTCGCGGACGTGCGTCTCTTCTTCGACGGCAAGCTGCTCGCTCGCGGGCGCGGCGCGAGCCTCGAGGCGGTGCTCGGCAAGGCGCTACCCGCGGGCGCGATCGCCGCGGTGGTGGCCACGGCGCGCACAGAGGCCGGCCGCGAGGCGAACGACCGCGTGCTCGTGCACGGTCCGGCCCCGCGGGGCGCGCTCGAGGTGACCTCGGCGCGGCTGCGCTACCCGCCACGCCTCCTGTTCGTCATCGACCAGTCGGGCAGCATGCGCGGCAAGGTGCCGGGCGCGCACGGCGCGCCGGTCGAGAAGATCGCGGCCGCGCGCGTCGCGGTGCAGGGCGTGCTCGCGAAGCTACCGGCAGGACACGAGCTCGGGATCCGCGGCTACGGCGCGAACGCGCCGGCCTCGCAGCACGACTGCGAGGACACGCACCTCGCGTGGAAGGTGGAGCCGCTGACCGAGCAGACGCGCCCCATCCTCGCGACGCTGGTCGGCGCGATGCGTCCGGCGGGCATGACGCCGATCGCCCTGTCGCTCGAGCGCGCCGCCGAGGACCTCGGCGGCCGCGGCGTGATCGTCCTGGTGTCCGACGGCCAGGAGACCTGCAAGCGCGATCCCTGCGCGACCGCGCGCCGGTTGCTCGCCCAGCACCCGGCGCTGCAGATCCACACCGTCGGGTTCGACATCGCGCGCGACGAGGCCGCGCGCGGCGAGCTGCGCTGCGTGGCCTCCGCGGGCGGCGGCCGCCACCTGCCGGCGCAGGGCGAGCTCGACCTCGCGCGAGCGCTCGAGGAGATGTCGCGGCCGACCGTGCTGGTGCGCCGCGCCGGCGAGGCCGCCATCCTGGCCCGCACCAGCGTGGGCGCGCCTGCGCTGTCGCTCGAGGTCGGCGACTACGAGCTCGAGGTGCTCGCGGAGGGCCGCGGTCGCGTCCGTGTCACCGTGCTGCACGACCGGACCGCGCGCGTCTCCGTGGACTGACGGGCACTCGCGATGAGAGGATGCACCGCGTGGCGAGCGCCAAGGCCAAGACCGCGGCACCCAGTCCACACCGAGTGGTCGGACAGATCGGCACTGCCGTGCTCGGCGTGTCCTGCGCGGCTGACGGAAGCATCGTCACGGCCGGCTTCGCTCGCGGCAAGGAGCTCCACCAGGTGGTGCGCTGGAGCCGCGATGGCAAGCGGCTGGGCGGCTTCGGTACCGGCACCGGCGTCGTCTGCTGGTACGCCGAGACGTCCCCGGACGGGCAGACGATCGCGGCTGGCTTCGGCGACTGCACGCTCCGGCTCTGGGACGTCGCCTCGGGCAAGGTGCGCACGCTCGAGAAGCTCGGCGGCATCGTCGCCTCGCTCGCCTGGTCGGCGGACAGCAAGCACCTCTTCACCGGCAACTGCGGCGACAAGATGGTCCGATACTGGGATGTTGCCTCGGGACACCCGGTCGCGGAGGCACCGACGGAGAAGAGCGGCACCTGGTTCGTGGCGCTGTCCCCCGACGGCAAGCGGGGCGTGTCCGGAGCCAGCGACAAGATCATTCACATCTGGGATCCAACCGCCAGGGCGGTCGGCCAGCTGCTGGGGCACACCGGCAAGATCCTGGCGCTGCGGTTCTCGCCCAACGGGCGGTGGCTCGCGTCCGCGTCGCAGGACCGGACGGTGCGCCTGTGGGACATGAAGAAGCGCGCGCAGATCGCGGTGCTCCAGGGCCACCGCAAGCAGGTGTCTGGCGTCGCGTTCCTGCCGAGCGGGGACGGCGTCGTCTCCACCTCGAGCGACCGGACGCTTCGCCTGTGGACGATGGCCGGCGAGGAGGTGCGCGTGCTCTTCCCCGGACCCCAGACGGCGCAGTGCATCGCGATCGCGCCGGACGGCCGCGAGCTCATCGCCGGCTGTGACGACGGCCTGGTTCGCGCGTTCGCGCTGTAGCGGCAGCGCTCAGGACGGCGTCTTGGGCGCCAGGCGCGCGGCGAGCTGCTCGAGGTCCTTGCCTTTGAGCGCCCCGGCGAGGAGCTCGGGCAGGAGGTTCGGCGTGCAGCCGAAGCACGGAATGCCCAGGTTGCGCAGCTTCTTCGCCATCTGCTCGTCGTACGTCGGAACGCCCGAGTCCGACAGCGCCAGCAGCGTCACGCAGCGGACGCCGGATTCCGCCATCTCCTCCATGCGGCGGACGAGCTCGGCGGCATTGCCGCCCTCGAACAGGTCGGTGATGAGCAGGAAGAGCGTCTTGCGCGGGTCGTGCATGAACCCTTGGCAGTACTTCACCGCGCGATTGATGTCGGTGCCGCCGCCGAGCTGCACGCCGAAGAGCATGTCCACCGGGTCGGCGCACTGGTCGGTGAGGTCGACGACCTCGGTGTCGAACACCACGACGTGCGTCTCGAGCGCAGGAATGCTCGCCAGGATCGCGCCGGTGACCGATCCGTAGACGACCGAATCGGCCATCGAGCCCGACTGGTCCATGCACACGATCACGTTCCATTCGCGGCGGCGCTGCTGCCGGGACCAGAAGAAAAAGCGGTCGGGGATGATGGTCTTCCGCGCCTGGATGTAGTTCTTCAGGTTGCTGCCGATCGTGCGCTTCCAGTCGAGGTTCGGCAGGCTGCGGATGGGCGAGTGCCGCGAGCGGTCGAGCGCACCGCGGACTGCCTGCTCGATCTGTGCCTCCATCCGCTTCTTGATCTCCTCGACCACCGCGCGGACGACCATCCGCGCCGTCTCCTTGGTCTCGTCGGGGATCATCCCCTTGAGCGCCATGAGCGTGCCGACCATCTCGATCGACGGGATGACCTGCCCGAGCGTCTCCGGCTCGAAGAGCAGCTGCTTGAGGCCCTTCCTCTCGATGGCGTCCTGCTGGATGACCGCGACCACGTCCGTCGGGAAGTAGCCGCGGATGTCGCCCAGCCACTTCGCGAGCCGCGGCTTCGAGCGCTGCAGTCCGGCGCTGCGCTTGCGCCCCTCCTCG
>JAHFDS010000170.1 GCA_023248855.1 Myxococcales bacterium | reverse complement strand
GCTACATGAGCGACGGCGACGAGATCACCGGCACGGTCGCGGTGCCCGACGTGGCGCCCCCCGCGGGCGGCTGGCCGGTCGCGGTGGCGAACCAGTTCACGACCGGCCTCGCGGCCACGTGCGCGCCCTCGAGCGGCGTCCTCGCCGCCGTGGTCGTGGCGCCCACCGCCACGCACGGCATCCTCACGCTCGCGCCCGACGCCACGAGCTACGGTCCTCCGCCGACCGGCGTCTACCTCGCGGCCAGGCCCGCCGGTCGCGCGGCGCTCGACGGCGTGCGGGCCGCGTTCGCGCTGGCCCAGGGGATCGGTCAGCCCATCGCGCGCCGTGCGCTGATCGTGGGCCTGTCGCAAGGCGGGCACTCCACGATGGCCGCGGCGGCCGAGCAGCCGCTGTATGCCCCGAGGCTCGAGGTGCGCGGCTACGTCGCGGTGGCTCCGGCCTCGGGGATGCGCGCCGGCATCGCGGCCATCGTACGCTCCGGCACCGGCTTTGGCGCCTACGCGGCGATGCGCCTTTACTCCTGGCAGCGCTACTACATGCTCTCGGGCGGCCCGCTGTTCCGTGGCAGCTTCGCCACCGACGCGCCGATGTGGCTCGGCAGCGAGTGCATCCTCGAGCCGCAGAACGGCGGTGACGGGATGCTCTACGCGCGCTTCCCCGCCGATCCCGCGATGGTGCTCTCGGATGCGCTGCTCGCCTATGCCCGGGACGACAGCTGGCCGAGCGACTGGGCCCGCATCTACGAGGAATCGGAGCCCTTGCCGCGCGCCGGCGGCGCCCCGATCCTGCTCCTGCAGGGCACCGCCGACGCGACGGTGATGCAGAGCGGCACCGACGCCTACGTCGCAAAGCTGCGCAACCGGGGCACGAACCTCGAGTACCGGACCGTCCCCGGGGGGACCCACCGAGGCACCGCGCTCGGGGCTCTGACCATCCCGCAGCTGGCCGAGCGCGAGACCCTCGACTGGATGCGCCAGCACCTCGTCCCGTAGCTCCGCCGTCAGCGGTGCTTGCGCTTGAGCGCCTCGAGCGCCTCTTCCACCGTGCGCTTGCGCTCGAGATCACGCAGGTCCGCGTCGGCGCCCGGATCGAGCTCGGCCTCGATCGTGGCCTCGACCTCGGCCACGGCCTCGACCACCAGCAGATCGTCGTGCAGACCCGAAAGGCGCGTCGCCATACCCGCATTGATGACCTCGTCGGGCCTGGGTGGGGGCCTGGTGCGCCGCGTGTCGAGCTGGGCGGCCCGTCGCTCGAGCACCGTGGCGGCGTCGGCCAGCTCGTTGGCGGTGCCACTGGCCGCCTCGCGCTTCTTCGTGAGCTCGCCCGCGCGCTGCTCGATCTCGCTCGCCTCGAGCTGCCCGAGCCGCACTTGCCACGGATCGTCGGACGCCGTGCGCGCGCGGCTGCGGCGCCGATCCTGCTCGAGGCGGCTCATCTCCTCGTCGAGGCGGCGCACCTCCTCGCGCAGGCGCCCTTCGTCGGCGCGCGCCGAGCGGGCCGCCTGGGCCATCTCGTCGAGGAGCGCATCGGTCGATCCGTCGAGGTCACGGCCGCGCTGCAAAAGGCGCCGGATCCGCTCGAGCATGCTCACGTGCTGAACCTAGCACGCCGAGCCGCAGCGATCCGGTTGCGTGGCCACCGAAAACGCGGCTCGGCCGCCTCACTTCTGCTCGAAACGGCGCTAGACTCCGACCATGAGCACCAAGGATGCGTTCGAGGAGCGACGCCACGCGCTCGAGGAAGAGTACTTTCAGAAGCAGAGCAAGGAGCTCGCCCACAAGCTGCACCAGCGACTGGTGCAGCAGCAGATCGGCGAGACCACCGGGGTCTCCGATGACGACCTGCTCGGGCGCATGGCAGACCTCGGCTTCGGCCCGGAGACGCTCGCGGTGCTGCCGCTCGTGCCCCTGCTCTACGTCGCCTGGGCCGACGGCACCATCACCGACGCCGAGCGGCGCACGCTCATGGAGGTGGCGCAACGGCGAGGCGTCAAGGGCGAGGCCCTCGGACGGCTCGAGGCCCTGATGAAGAAGCGCCCCGATCATCGCTTCTTCGAGACCACCTTCGAGATGATCCGCAAGATGAAGCACGCGCGGCCGGGCTCGCTCGACGATCTGCCAGGCCTCGCACGTCAGATCGCCGAGGCCTCGGGTGGCCTGCTCGGCCTCGGCATCGTGTCCGGCGAAGAGAAGGAGGCGCTCGAGCGCATCGCCAAGGAGCTCGAGCTCTCGCGCAAGAAGGCGACCGAGGAGATGCTCGGCAAGCTGTAGTCCCGCGGTCTAGCCAGGCGCGCGGCTGGACCGGCGCCGGGCCACGAGATCGATCTGCAGGTCGACCGCGTCATCGATCTTGAGGAACAGCACCTTCGGCGGCTCGAGGCCGTGATCGGTAAAGCGCACCTGGAAGCTCGCCCGCCCGCGCACCTCGGGCCCGGGCCCGTCGGTGATCTCGGCGTCCACCGAAAGCGACCGGGCGATGCCGCGGAAGGTCAGCGTCCCGGCGACGCGCGTGCGCCCCGGTGACACGGCCACCGGCACGGCGGTCGCGAGCGTGGCGCGCCCACCGACCCGGTCGCCCAGGCGCCGCCGGACCTCGAGGTCCTTGAGCTTGTCCCCGGTGCGCAGCTCCGACAGGTCGACCTCGACCTCGAGCGACTCCAGCGTCAGCGTGCTCGCCTGTCGCGTCAGCCTCGCGTGGCCCCGGGCCGCCACCTTGCCCTCGGTGTCGTGCACGCGCGAGCGCGCGGTGGCGACGAGCTGCCCCTCGACCGTGAAATCGCTCACGCGGCTAGCATAGAGCACTCGCCGCCGCGGCCACGGGGGTATCCTCGCCGGCCATGCGGCTCGGAGCCCTGCTAGGCCCGGAGATCGAGGAGGCGCTGCGCACGAACCCGGCGCAGCTGCTCGAGCTCATCGAGGAGCTCCACGCCGCCGACCTCGCCGAGGTGGTCGCGGAGCTCCCTGACGAGCCGGCCTCGCGCCTGCTCGGCACACTGCCCCTCGAGCTCGCCCTCGAGATCTTCGGCTTCCTCGAGCTGCCGCGGCGCGTGCAGCTCATCACGGCGTGCGATCGCGCGGTCGCCGTCAAGCTCGCGAACCAGATGCCGCCCGACGATCGGGCCGACCTGTTCGCGGCGCTCTCCGAGGAGGTCGCGCTCGAGCTGCTCGGGCGGATGGAGAAGGACGAGGCGGCCGACGTCAAGGAGCTCTTGACGTGGCCGGCCACGAGCGCGGGCGGCATCATGACGACCGCCTATGTCGCGCTGGCGCCGGATCGGCCGATCGAGCAGGCGATCGAGGAGGTCCGAAAGAGCGCCGAGGAGATGGAGACGATCTTCGAGGTGTACGCCGTGGATCCCGGCGGCACGCTGCTCGGGGCTGTGTCGCTGCGGGATCTCGTGCTCGCGAAGAAGGGGCAGACGGTGCGCGACATCATGGATCCCTCGACGCGGTCGGTCGATGCGGACGTCGACCGCGAGGAGGTGGCGCGGCTGTTCTCGCACTACGCGCTCACCACCATGCCGGTGGTCGAGCCCGACACGCGGCGCATGCTCGGCATCGTCACCGTGGACGACGTCGTCGACGTCATGCAGGCCATCCAGACCGAGGACGTGCACCGCATGGCCGCGGTGTCGCCCATCGAGGACCCCTACATGCAGGCCAGCGTGTGGATGCTGGTGCGGCGCCGGTTGCCCTGGCTGGTCGTCCTGTTCGTGGCCGAGATGTTCACCTCCTACACGCTGCGCGGCTACCACTGGGTCGAAAAGGCCGTCGAGGTCATGTCGATCTACGTGCCGCTCATCATCAGCGCGGGCGGCAACTCCGGCTCGCAGAGCTCGGGCCTGCTCGTGCGTGCCCTCGCGGTGGGTGAGGTGACGAGCCAGCAATGGCTGCGGGTGCTCTCGCGCGAGCTCGCGCAAGGGCTCGTGCTCGGCGGGATCCTGGCGGCGATCGGCTTTCTGCGCGCGGTGGCGCCGTTCCCGGTCGGCATGGGCAACACCACCGGCGTGGGGCTCGTGGTGGCCTGCTCGGTCATGGGCGTCATCGTGCTCGGCACGGTCGTGGGCTCGATGCTGCCGCTCGTCTTCAAGCGCCTCGGCTTCGATCCCGCCGTGACCTCGGCTCCGTTCATCGCCGTCCTGGTCGACGTGGCGGGCCTGGTCATCTACTTCAACGTCGCCATCTGGATCTTCGGCCTCGCGCACCCGGTCCCCGCGCCCGCTCCCTGAACGAGCGGCGTCGGCCACTCCGACGGCCCGACGCCCCCACCAGCTCAGCGCTTGCGGTGCTTTTTCTTGCCGCGCTTGCCGCCCACGCTCGGGCCGCCGCCGTCGCCGCCGTCGAGCTCGTCCTCGTCGGGGACGTCGGGCTCGGGGAGCTTGGGGATGAGCTCGTTCATGCGCGCGAAGCACTCCTTTTCGGTGCCGCGCTCGGCCGGATCGAAGCTGAGCTTCTGTGCGAGCGCCGCCTGTAGCTCCGCGTCGGTGAGGCGCCCGCGCTCGAACATCCGGCGCAGGATGCGGTCGAGGTACTTCTCCCAGCGGTCGTTCGGCGCGCCGTTGCAGAAGTGGACGTACCGCCGCTTGGGGGACGGCAGGATGCTCGAGAAGAACGCGCCCTCGCGCGGCGTGAGGTCCTTGGCCTTCTTGCCGAAGTAGTGGCGCGCGGCGCGCCCGATGCCGTAGATGCGCGGACCGAACTCGATGGCGTTCAGGTAGATCTCGAGGATGCGGTCCTTGTCGAGCGAGCGCTCGACGTACCAGGTCAGGAACAGCTCCTGGAGCTTTCTCGCCAGCGTTTTCTCGCGGGCGAGCAGGACATTTTTGACCATCTGCATCGTGATGGTCGACGCGCCGAGCCGGAAGTAGCCGCGCTCGACGTTCTTGCGCAGCGCCTCGCGGATCTGCGAGGGGACGATGCCGCGGTGCTTGAAAAAGCCGTTGTCCTCGGTGGTCAGGAGCGAGGCCACGACGTGCGGCGAGATCTCCGCGATCGGCGCGAAGTCCGGGTTCTGGGGGCCGATCGTGAACTTCAGCTCCTCACCGGGCTTGATGAGCACGGTGTGCTCGAACGGCTCGTCGAGACGCTTGGCGCTCGTCGCGTCGGGCGCCGCGAGCACCTTGCACCCGTCGATGCCGACGGCGCCGTAGATGCCGGTCGCGTCGAGATCGGCCTTGTCGATCACCACCGAGAGGTCCACGGCGAACTTCCCGTCCAGCTTGAATCCGGAGATCTTCGGGAAGATCTCGGCGGGCAGCGCGGCCAGCGCGGCCCGGCAGGGCAGCGTCGGGATGCGCAGGCGTCCCTCGTAGCGCGCGGGCTTCCGGCTGCCGTCGATCGTGCCGCTCACCAGGGCGGTCGCGCCGCGGCTCCGGATGATCGCCTCGTCGATCGCGAGGGTCCTTCGGCTCGTGTCGAGCTTGCCGCGGATCTGGCTCGCGACGGTCAAGTCGGGCACGGGCTCGTCGGCGAGAGACTCGTGAAACACCGTCAGGCCCGCGGCGTCGAGCTTGCCGTCGAACGAGATGGCAAGCCCTCCGGACGCGGCGGGCTCGGCGCGCAGCCGCAGCTCGGCGTCCACCGAAGCGAGCTGGGGGTTTACGAGCAGGCCCTCCTTGAGCACGGGCCCGATGCGGTCGAGCGTGAAGCGCGAGGCGGACAGGTCGATCGCGGCGGTGCGCGCGCGCGGCTCGACGTCACCGGTCGCCCGCCAGAGCTCGCCGGGTGAGCCGAGGTAGCCGCCTCGCAGCGCCACGGCCAGCGTGCCGCCGTCGGTCGGACGGACCGTGCCGGCGATGCCGGTGAGCTCGAGGCCACGCCAGATCGCGGCGCGGCCGCCCTCGACGGTCACGGCCGGGATCGATCGCGGCCCGGACGGGAAGGCCAGCTCGACCTGCTTCGCGCCGGCCGACGGTCCGAGCGTCGTCTGCACCTTGATCTCCTCGAGGGTGGCCGAGCCGGGGGAGTCGGGGGGCAGGTCGGCGTCGAAGCGGCCCACCGTGACCTCGAGCCCGCGCGCCTCGTCGACGACGTGCGCGCGCCCGCGCTCGACCACGACGTGCGGGAGGCGCCCGGAGGCGCCCCGGGGGCCGCGCTCGCGTCGCTGCAGCTCGATGTCGACGTCCGAGAGCAGGACTTTTTCGACCTGGAGCCGGCCGGCCAGAAGCGGCCACAGCGCGAGCCCCACCTCGAGCTTGCCCGCGCGGAACAGGCCCTCGGCGCGGACGCCGGTCAGCGTGAGCCTGCCCAGGCCGAGCCGGCTGCCCTGGGCCGTGACCGCGCGGGCGAGCCGCTCCGAGGCCTTGCGCAGCGCCGGCCCACGCGCGAGCGAGCCACCCACGCCCGGAAAGGCGGCGGCGAAGACAGCGAGCGCGGCGCCCGCGAGCGCGAAGCCGCGCCTACGCATCGCAACATTAGAGCACGCGCAGCCGGCGCTCGGTGGTCCCGCGACCGACGCCGAGGTACTCGCTCGGATCGCGGCCAAGAAAAAGGGCGGATCCCGATTTCCAGCGCCGGAGGGGGGGTCGGCAAACTGGGGGGATCCGCCCGCTAAGTTGATCTCAGTATGCCAGCTTGCCTGGAACCGTCAATGGAAAATTTCAAGATCGGCGGAATGTCGAAGAACCATTGACTCTCGATCACGGACCGTGCGTCCCGGACGACCTTCGCACGCGCCCCTCCTCCAGGCCGCCGTGCGGCGTTGCCCGAGTCCAGACCTCTGCTATCCTGAGCCCGTCCGGTCGGCCCAATCTTGCAGGATTTCGAGCAGATCCGAGCTCAACTGGGTGCCTTTCGCCGGCGCGTCGCACAGGTTCGCGCCCTCGAGGCGCTGTGCTACGGCCTGGCGGCGGCCGGCTGGAGTGCCCTCGGCGCGCTTCTCCTGGCAGGCACGCTGGGGCCGAGCGGCTGGCTCCGCGTCGGCGCCACGACGCTGCTCGTGCTCGCCGCGCTTGGCCCCCTCGTGTGGCGCGTCTTGCTCCGCGGCCCGCGACGCGCAGCGCCCGAGCTGGCGCGGGCGCTCGGCGCGCGCGCGCCCGAGATCGCGAGCGATCTGCTGTCGACGGTGCAGCTCCAGGGCGCGCCGGGCGGGGCTTCGGCCGCGCTCGTGTCCGCGCTGGCTGCACAGACACGGGTGCGCCTCGAAGCGATCGCTCTGCCCACGCTCGTGCCAGCCCGTCCGGCGCGCCTCGCGGCCCTGGTCCTGGTGGTGGCTTCGGCCGCGGCGGTGCCGGTCATGCTGCTGGCGCGCGACGCGCTCGCGCGGGGGGCGAAGGCGCTTCTGACCTCGGGCGGACGCCTCGAGGGCAGCGAGATCGCGGACGGTCCGCTGGTCGGGGATCTGCGGATCCAGCTGGTGCCGCCCCGGCACACGGGCCTGCCCGAGCGGACGATCGCCGACGCCGTCGGCGATGTGACGGCGCCGCGGGGGACGCGGCTCACGATCAGCGGGCGAGCGCTGCGGCCGGCGGGCCGGGTGCTCGTCGTGCTGTCGGGCGGCGCCGCCGGTGAGCGCATCCTCGAGGCCGTGCACGGGGCGAAAGGCGCCGACTCCGTCGTGCTGTCCCTGGCGCTCGAGGAGAGCCTGACCTACCGCTTCGCGCTCGAGCGTCGCACCGGGCGTACGCTCGAGGAGCCGGGCGCGCGGCGCCTCGACGCCGAGCTCGATCGGGTGCCGCGCGTGGACGCCTTTGCGCCCGAGGACGACCTCGAGCTCGAGGTCGCCACCCAGGTCGAGGTGGGCTACGACGTCGACGACGACTATGGCCTGGCAGAGATCGCGCTCCACTGGCGCCTGCCCGATGGCAAGGAGCACTCGCGGGTGCTCGAGAGGCCGGGCGGCGAGCGGAAGCGGCAGGGCACCACGGTGCTCGATGTCGCCGCGCTGGGCGCGCCGCGCGGGGCGCGGATCACGTACTGGGTGAGCGCGCTCGACAACGACGAGCCGGCGGGAAAGCGAGGGCAATCGCGCGTGCTCTCGGTGCGCGTGGTCGGCGAGCAGGAGCGCCGCGCCGATCAGCTGGAGAAGCTGGCGGCGCTGCGCGAACGACTGCTCGGCGGGCTCGCGGATCGGCTGGAGGCGCCGCCGGGCCAGGCGGCCGCGCTGCTCGCGGCGGCGGAGCGCGATCGCCCGATCGCGGAGCTGGCCGTGGAGGCGGGTACGGGCGAGGGGCTCGGCAAGAGCGGGCGCGCGACCCTGTCGGCGATCGCCGCCCGGCACCGCGGGCTCGAGCGGGCGGAGCGGGAGCTCGGCGCGCGCGCCGGTGACCATGCGCGCGAGATCGGCAAGGCGAACGACAAGCGGGTGGCGGCGCTCGAGGGCGACGCCATCGCGGTGGACGATCTGCTGTCACGCAGCCGGCTCGAGGACCTGGCGGCGCTCGCCAGGGACGCCCAGGCGGCGCGGGATCGCCTCAAGGACCTGCTCGCGCGGGCCGCCTCGACCAAGGATCCCGCGCTCAAGCAGGAGATCGCGCGGGAGGTGGCCGCGATCGAGGAGCGGATGCAGCGCCTGGCGGAGCAGATCGCCAAGCTCCAGGAGAAGCGCGAGGTCCCCGACGAGTTCTTGAACAGCCAGGTGCCCAAGGAGTCGGAGGACGCCCTCGCACAGATCAAGCAGGCGCTCGAAAAGGGGGACTACGCCGAGGCGCAGCGCAAGCTGGACGAGCTCGGAAAGCAGCTCGATCAGCTCGCGAGCGTGGCGGGTCAGGACCTAAAGGGCCTGTCCTCGGAGCGCTTCGGCCCCGAGGACAAGGCCATGCAGGAGGTCGCGAGCGAGGTGGCGGATCTCGAGCGCGACCAAGAGGAGCTCGAGAAGGCCTCGCGCAAGGTGATGGACGAGGCGCGCGCAAGGAGCGAGGGCGGGGAGCAGAAGCGCGCGGAGAAGGCGATCGCCAAGCTGCGCGAGAAGGGGGACCGGCTGCGCAAGAAGCTGCGCGAGGCGCAGCCGGGGGTTCCGAGCTGGGACAGCGAGCGGGCGGAGACGGCGCTCAAGCGGGCGGCCGACCTCGAGCGCGCGCTGCAGATGAGCGACTTCCAGGAGGCGCTCGACCAGGCGCGGCAGACGCGCGGCGCGCTCGCCGAGCTCGGCCGGTCGCTCGACGAGGACTCGGCGCTCGGCATGCGGCCCGACGCGCGGCGTGCGCGCGAGAAGCTGGGCGAGGCCGAGCCGATCGCCGAGGAGCTGGTGCGCGAGCTCGAGCAGGCGCTGCCGCAGCCGGGCGAATCGCTCACGGGTGAGGATCGGAAAAGGCTCGGGCAGATCGCGGGGCAGCAGCAGGCGCTGCGCGAGCGCGCGCAGAAGCTCTCGGAGCGCGCCGAGCAGCTCGGCAAGCAAGCGCCGGCGCCGGGCCTCGAGGGCGTCGGCGAGAACCTGAAGAAGGCGGGCGAGCCCATGCGCAGCGCCGAAGGGCGGCTGCGCGGCGGCATGCCGCAGCCGGCGGTGGGCGACCAGCACGCGGCCAGAGAGCAGCTCGGCAGGATCAAGCAGCAGCTCCAGCAGGAGATGCAGCCGGGCGGGCGTGGGCGCGAGGGCGGGCAGGGGACGCGCGACGAGGTCGTGCGCATCCCGGGCGCGGAGCAGTGGAAGGGCCCGCGCGAGTTCCGGGCGGAGCTGATGGAGGCGATGAAGGAGGCCGACCGCGCGCCCGAGCGCTACCGCCGGCAGGTCAAGCGCTACTACGAGGAGATCGCTCGATGAGGCTTCGCGCCCGGATCCTGAGCGCGACGGTGATGGTGGCGGCGTCCGGGGACGCCTCGGCCCGCGCGGGCGACGACGACAAGGCCGTCCGGGCGCTGGCGATGCTCGACCAGTGGCAGATCGGCGCGGCGCGGCCGATCGTCAGCGCCATTGTGCGCGATCGGCCCGACGATCCGGTGGCGTCGTACCTCGGCGGCTACCAGGCCTTCCTCGACGGCGACTACGGGCGCGCGGAGGGGTTGCTCGAGCGCGCGCTCGGGCAGGCCAGGGAGCACACGCCGGCGTCGTGGCGGACGCTGCAGTCGATCGTGTCGGCGACCGCGGACGTCACGCGCAGCTTTGCCGAGCTCGACGGCGAGCACTTCACGGTGCGGTACCCGCGCGGCAGCGAGGAGATCCTGGCGCCCTGGGTGCTCGAGGCCCTGGAGGCGGCGCGCCAGAACATCGGCAAGGACCTGGGTTTTTTCCCCGACGAGAAGATCCGCGTCGAGATCTACCGCGAGACCGACGACCTGGCACGCGTGTCGACGCTGACCAAGAAGGAGATCGAGGCCTCGGGGACCATCGCCCTGTGCAAGTGGAATCGCCTCATGATCACCTCGCCGGCGGCGCTCGTGCGCGGCTACGGCTGGATGGACACGCTGGCGCACGAGTACACGCACTTCGTGGTCACGGCGCGCTCGAAGAACACGGTGCCGATCTGGTTCCACGAGGGCATCGCCAAGTACTTCGAGCGGCGCTGGCGCGGTCCGGCGGGGGGCGCCCTGCCGGGGGCGCTCGAGCACCTGCTCAAGCGCGCCAGCGAGAGGGGGCACCTGGTCACGTTCGACGAGATGCATCCCTCGATGGCCAAGCTCCCGACGCAGGAGAAGGCGGCGCTCGCGTTCGCCGAGGTGTTCACCGCCGTCGAATTCCTCGAGAAGTCCGCCGGCCCGGGCGCGATCACGCGGGCGATCGATCGGATGGCGACCGGCACCGACGACCGCCGCGCCGTCGGGCAGGTGTTCGGCGCGCCGTTCTCCGAGTTCGAGCGCCAGTGGAAGAAGGCGCTCCTCGTGCGCAAGGCCGCCGCGCACGAGGGGCCGCTCGAGTCGCTGCGGTTTCGCCGGCGCGGCAAGAAGGACGACGACGAAGACGTGGGCAGGCTCGGCGACAAGGCCGCCGAGCGCCACGCGCGCCTGGGCGGCATGCTGCGCGCCCGGGGCCGGATCCCCTCGGCCCTGATCGAGTACCGGCGGGCGCTCTCGGCGGCGCCCGGGCACCCGCACGTGGCGGCCAAGCTCGCGCGTCTCGAGCTCGACCTCGGCAAGCCCGCGGACGCCATCCGGACCATCGCTCCGGCGCTCGAGGCGATGCCCGAGGCTTCGTCGCCGAACCTCACGATGGGCGAGGCGCTGATCGCCTCTGGCGAGCTCGGCAAGGCGCGGCCCTTCTTCGAGGCGGCCCTGCGGCAAAATCCGTTCGACCCGGCCGTCCACTGCGGGCTCGAGCGCGTCTACGGGGCGCTCGGCGATGCCCCCCGGCTTGCGCGCACGGCGGCGGCCTGCAAGCGATTGCGCGGCGGCTGACAGAGAGACCTGGCCTAATATGGATGACTCGATGATCGATGGTGGCATGACGACGGCGGCGGAAGCGGCGCCGGCAGAGCCCGATGACCGTGCGCTGGTCGCGGATCTCTCACGCGCGCGCGCGGCGCTGGTCGCGGAGGTGCAAAAGCGCATCGTCGGCCAGCGCGACGTGATCGACCAGCTGCTCGTGGCGCTGTTCGCACGCGGGCATTGCCTGTTCGTGGGCGTGCCGGGCCTCGCCAAGACCTTGCTCATCCAGACCCTGGCCGACGTGCTGTCCCTCGAGTTCTCGCGCATCCAGTTCACGCCAGACCTCATGCCGAGCGACATCACCGGCACCGATGTGCTCGAGGAAGACCCGGTGACGCGCGCACGCTCGTTCCGCTTCCTCCGCGGGCCCGTGTTCGCGAACCTCGTCCTGGCCGACGAGATCAACCGCACGCCGCCCAAGACCCAGGCGGCGCTCCTGCAGGCCATGCAGGAGCACCGCGTGACCGCAGGCGGGCGCACCCACGATGTGGGCCGGCCGTTCCTGGTGTTCGCGACGCAGAACCCGATCGAGCAGGAGGGCACGTATCCCTTGCCCGAGGCGGAGCTCGATCGCTTCATGTTCCAGGTCGACGTCGGCTACCCCGGGGTCGATGACGAGGTCGCGATCGTGCAGCAGCAGACCTCGCCGCTCGGTTCGCGCCTCGACAAGGTGCTCGGGCCCGAGCGGATCCTGCAGCTCCAGGGGCTGGTCCTGCGCGTGCCGGCGGCCGACCACGTGGTGCGCTACGCGGTCAAGCTCGTGCGCGCGACCCGGCCCAAGGGCGAGGCGGGCGACGCGCCGCCGGCGTTCGTGCGCGATTACGTCGCGTGGGGCGCCGGGCCGAGGGCCTCCAAGGACCTCATCCTCGGCGCCAAGGCGCGCGCGGTGCTCGATGGGCGCTTCGCAGCTTCGATCGAGGACGTGCGCGCGCTCGCGCGGCCGACACTGGCGCACCGGATCGTGCTCGGCTTTCGCGCCGAGGCCGAGCGCATCAGCGCCGCCGACGTGGTGGCGCGCGTGCTCGAGAGCGTCCAGCCGTAGGCGCGGGAAGGCGCTCGTGCTCCGCTACCTCGATCCGGCCATCCTCGCGCGGCTCGGGCACCTGTCGCTGCGCGCGCGGCGCAGCCTCGACGGCGCTCGCGTGGGTCACCACCGGGCGACGCGGCACGGCTCATCGGTGGAGTTCGCCGAGCACAAGGTCTACACGCCGGGCGACGACCTGCGGCGCCTCGACTGGAAGGCGTTCGCCAAGCTCGACCGCTACTACGTGCGTCGCTACGAGCACGAGAGCGAGCTGTGCGGATACTTCGTCGTGGACGCCTCGGGCTCGATGGCGTACGGCCGCACCGGCACGCCCCCCAAGCTCGACTACGCGTGTTTCCTCGCGGCAACGCTCGCCTACCAGCTCGGCGCGCAGGACGACGCGTCGGGCCTGTGGGTGGCCCGGCAAGAGGGCACCGTGTGGGTGCCGCCGCGGCCCGGCATCGCGCATGCGCTCGAGCTCGCGCGCACGCTCGAGGGCGTCCACCCGCACGGTCGCACCGACCTCGGCGATTCGCTCGGCCAGCTCGGCGAGGCGGCGCGGCGGCGCGGCGTCGTGGTGCTGCTGTCGGACCTGTTCGACGACGCCGAGCGCATCCTGGCGGGCCTGCTGCGCCTGCGCGCGCGGCGCCACCGCGTGATGGTGCTGCATGTGCTCGACCCCGACGAGCTCGAGTTCCCCTTCGAGGGCCTGTCGGTGTTCGAGTCGATGGAGGACGAGCGCAAGCTGCTGGTGGACGCGCGCGCGGCCCGGAGCGCCTTCCAGCGCGAGATGCAGGCCTTCATCGCGCGCTTTCGCGCCCGCTGCCACGACGAGGACGTCGGGTATCACCTGCTGTCCACTGCCCGGCCGATCGAGGCGGCGCTCGCCGAGGTGCTGGGCGCGTGATCCACTTCCTGTCTCCCGCGCTCCTGGCCGGCGTGCTCGCCATCGGCGTGCCGATCGCGCTGCACCTCTACGGGCGCAGGCGGGCGCAGCCCCGCCCGTTCGCCGCGGTCGATTTTCTCCTGCGCACGAACCAGAAGCTCGCGCGTAGCCTCGAGCTCCGCCGCCTCCTCCTCTTGCTGGCCCGCGTCGCCGTGGCGCTCGCGATCCCGCTCGTCCTGTCGCGGCCTTTCGCCGTGGTGTCGGCCGAGGGCTCCGCGGACCTCGGCGGTGTGTCCGCCGCGGTGATCGTGCTCGACGACTCGCTGTCGACCCGAGCGGTCGCGGAGGGCGCGGCGCGCTTCGAGGCGATCCGGCGGCTGGCGAAGGACGGCGTGCGTAGCCTGCCCCAGGGGGCCGAGCTCGCGGTCCTCTCCGGCGCGTACCACGTCACCCCGCCGGCCTTCCGGCTCGACACCGACCGCGCGCGCATCCTCGGCGCGCTCGACGACGCAAGACCCACGTTCCGCGGCAGCGATCTCGACACGGCCGTCCAGCGGGCCGCGGCGCTGCTCGCGCAGTCGGCGTCCGGCCCGCCGGCGTCGCGGCGCATCCTCGTCGTCACCGACGGCAGCAAGCACGCGTGGAAGGCCGCGCCCCCGGCGGAGGTCGGGGGCTTTGCGGTCGAGGTGGTCGCGCCCGCCGGAGAGCCGCCGAAAAACCACGCGATCGTGGATCTGCGCATCGAGCCGGCGCCCGACGCGGGCGGCCGCGGGGCGCGTGTGGTGGCCGTGGTGGCCGGCTCGGGAAAGGCCGAGGCCGGGCTCGAAGCCTCCCTGGTCGTCGACGGCAAGGTGGTGGCGCGCGGCCTTCTCGATCTGCCCGCAGGCGACGCGGGTCGGCGCGTGGAGAAGGGGTTTTCGCTGTCGTTCGAGCCAGGCGTGCACGAGGTCGAGGTGCGCATCCCGTCCGACGCGTTGCCCGAGGACGATCGCCGCGGCCTGCGTGTGGAGCTGCGCCGTGACGTGCGCGTCCTGCTGTTCGACGGGGATCCGCGGTCGGTGCGCCGCGAGGACGAGCTCCACTTCCTCGAGACCGCGCTGCGCCCGGGGGACGACGCCAGCTCGCGCATGCAGGTCACGACCATCGCCGAGCTCGGTGAGCTGCCACGGCGCCTGGCCGATGCGGACGTGGTGTTCGTGTGCAACCCCAAGGCCCTGGGCGGCGGGGATGTGGCCGCGCTGCGCTCGTTCGTCGAGCGCGGCGGAGGGCTCTTCCTCAGCTTCGGCGACGCGGCGGATCCGGTCTCGCTCGCGGGGCCGCTCGCGCAGCTCCTGCCGCAAGCACCGAGCGGTGTGCGCACCGAGAACGGCGCCGGGGAGCGCGTCGCGCGCGTGGACCGCACCCACCCGCTGTTCTCGACCGCATTCGACGCCGAGGCCGAGAGCTTGCGCCAGGCGGGATTCCGCAAGTACGTGCTGTTTCTGCCCGCGCCCAAGGACCCGGCTCGGCGCGCGCTGGTGTGGCTCTCGGGGGGCGCGCCGCTGCTCTTCGAGCGGGACGTCGGCAAGGGGCATGTCCTCGCGTTCGCGTCCACGATCGACCTCGACTGGAACGACCTGCCCATTCGCCCCGGCTACCTGCCGCTCGTGCAGCAAGCCGCGAGGCACCTCGCCCGCTCCCCGCTCGAGCAGCCGGACGCGCCGGTGCTGGTGGGCGCGCGTCGCGAGCTCGCGCTCGGGGACGACGCGGCGGGAAAGCGCGTCGAGGTGGAGCGCCCGGACGGTGAGCGCATCACGATCGAGTCGAGCGCCGGGGGCGCGAGCTTCGGCGGAACCGATCTCCCGGGCCTGCACCGGGTGCGCGTGGACGGCAAGGATCGGCCCGAGCTGTCGTTCATGGTCGCGCTCGACGCGGCCGAGAGCGACCTGACGGTCTCATCTGCAAAGGCAGATATGTCGACCACGGTCGCGCCGGCCCGGCCGCGCACGCGCCGCCTCGAGCTGTGGCACACGCTCGCGGCGCTGCTCCTGGCCGCGCTGTTCGCGGAGTCGCTCTTGCTCCGGCGAGGCTGATGGGAGGCGTCATGCTGGCTCGGTGGGTGTTGCACAGGGGGTGGCTTCTCGGCCTGGGTCTGGCCGCCTGCGCGGCTCCGCGCGAGGTCCCCGCGCGGGGAACCCCCGCGCCGCTTCCGGCCCGCCAGGAGGCCTCCTCCTTCGCGCCGACCCCGCCGGGGGCGCGCGCCTTCTCGCTGGCGATCACGGCCGAGATGCTGGGCACCGTCGAGCCGTGCGGCTGCACGAGCGATCCGCTCGGCGACCTCGCGCGCACGGCGCGCCTGCTCGAGGACGCAGGCGAGGTCTTGTGGGTCGATGGCGGCGCGATGCTCTGGCCCAAGGAGCTCGAGCCGAAGAAGCGCTTCCAGCAGGCGTTGCGCGCGCGGCTGCTCGCGGACGTGGCCCGGCAGCGGGGTCTCGCGATCACGCGCGAATCGAGCCCGGCGCCGCTGTCCCTTCCGAGCGCGGACCGCGTGGCGGTCGCGGGCGGCGTCAAGGTCGGCGTGCTCGTCGCCGGCGCCGATCCGGCCGCCCAGGTGCGCGCGCTGCGCCAGCAAGGCGCGGAGGTCGTGGTGGCCGTCCTCGGGGAGCGCCGCGCGGCGCGCCGGACGCTCGGGCGCACCCCGGGCATCGACCTCGGCGTGGTCGGCGCGGGCGTCGGCGAAGGCGATCCGCTCGCGGAGCGCGTGGGCGATGCCATCCTGGTGCAGCCCGCCGATCAGGGGCGCCGGG
>JAHFDS010000582.1 GCA_023248855.1 Myxococcales bacterium | reverse complement strand
CGCCTGGTACTTGTTCCTGACAGACGAGCAGCGCCGTGCCGTCGAGATCACCGCGAGCGGCTGGAGGGTCATCGCTGCTCCTCCGGCACGGTTCCGCAAGCCCCGGTCGATGTACGCGCTGCCGGAGCCCGAGCGCGGCGGCAGCCTCGAGGAGCTCCGTCCGCTGCTCAACCTGGCCAGCGAGGACGACTGGCTGCTCGTCCGCGCCTGGCTGCTCGCCGCGATCTGCCCGATGGGGCCGTACCCCCTTCTCGGCATCCACGGCGAGCAAGGCGGCGCGAAGTCCACGCTCGCCGAGATCCTCCACCTCCTCGTGGACCCGAACGCGGGCCTCCTGCGCGCCGAGCCCTCTGGGCTGCGCGACCTCATGATCACCGCCCTCAACTCCTGGGTCATCGCCTTCGACAACCTGAGCAAGATGCCGGACTGGCTCTCGAACGCCCTGTGCCGCATGTCCACCGGCGGCGCAATTGGCACACGCGAGCTCTACACGAACAGCGACGAGGTGCTGATCCACGCCTGGCGACCGGTCATCCTGACCGGCATCCAGGAGCTCGCCGGCGAGACCGACCTGCTCGAGCGCACGATCGTCCTGCAGATCCCGCACATCCCGCGGCACCGACGCCGCACGCGCGAGGCCATCTTCGCCGAGCTCGCGCGGGCGCACCCGCGCATCCTGGGCGCGCTCCTCGACGTCGCCGTCGAAGCGCGGCGCAACCTCGAGCACACGCACGTGGAGCTGCCTCGCATGGCCGACTTCGCGCGCCTCGCCACGGCGGCCGAGCCGGCGTTCGGGGTCCCGCGGGGCGCGTTCCTGCGTGTGTACGAGGCCAACGGGGCGGCCAAGAGCGAGCTCGCGTTCGAGGCCTCGCCGATCGCTACCGCGCTGCTCCGCCACGCCCGGCGGGGGCCGTCGCAGGCGACCGCAGGAGATCTGCTGGCCGAGATCTCCGAGCGCGTGAGCGAGGCCGTGCGCAAGAGCCGGAGCTGGCCGACCACTGGGCGCGCGATGGCGGCGCAGGTTCGCAAGATGATGCCGCACCTGCGCGCGGCGGGCCACGACGTGACATTCGAGCGGGCGCCGGGCGGCATGCGGGAGCGGCTCATCCGGTTCGAGCCGCGCGTGCCGTTCGAGGAGCTCACGATGGAGATGCCCTTCGAGGCGCGCGGAAGCGTGCGCTCCGAGAACAAAGGTGCGTCGTGACCTCGCTGGGCCGGACCACCAGGATCGACCCGCCCCCGAGTGCGTTCCCCGGGACGATGCGACCACCTGGCCGGCGGAATCCGAATGGGACCCTGAACGTGCCGGCAGACCAGGCCTCCCGACCATCGGAGTGCCGAAGGACATCGACCGCAGGAGGAGTGCCATGAGGCCCGAGGACACCGCGGCATCCCAGTTCGGCGCCCTGCTTGCCGCGCTCGCAGAGAGCCCGCGCATCCTGGACGCCCTTGCGCGGCGGCTCGATGAACTCGGCGAGAAGGTGGAAGGGATCGCTCGCCGCCTGCCGCCCGCGCTCGCATCGGTGTCGGAGGCCGCGCGCCGACTCGGCCTCAGCATCCCGACGGTCCGGCGGCGCATCAAGGCCGGCGAGCTGGCGACGGTGCGGATCGGCGCTCGCGTGCTGGTGGATCTGAGCGCGATCACGCCTGTACGCGGGGAGGACGTCGCGAGGCTCGCCGAGCTGGCGCGCCGGCCCGCGCGCTAACCGCGTGACAGCCGGGTTCACGATGTGGTGAGGTGATACGAATGCCGCGAAAGGCAAGGAAGCGGGCGCACCGCCAGGGCACGGTCTATCAGCGCGGGCCACGCAACTGGGGCGTGTCGTGGCGCGAAAGGGGTCGGCGCCGGTACTCCGGAGGCTACGAGACCCGCGAGCTGGCCGAGCAGGTTCGCGCCAAGATCGTCTCTGACATCGCCGCGGGCCGCGCAGGATTGCCAGAGGAGTCGAAGGACGTGCCGATCCTGGCCGCGCTCGCCGAGGATTGGCTAGATAGGCGCGCCAAGACCCACCGCGCAGCCAAGACGGATCGTTATCGTTGGAAGAATCACCTCCGTGCCCACTTCGGCCAGCGTCGGCCCGGTGACGTCGACGTGGCGCTCCTCCGATCGTTCGTCGAGACCAAGCTCTCTGCGGGCCTGAGCGCGACCACGGTCGGCCACTGCGTGCGGCTCCTCTCCAGCCTGTTCACGGATCTCGTCGAGCGTGAGCTCGCGCCGGGCAATCCCATCCGCGCCTTGCCGCGCTCGGTTCGGCGACTGTATCGGTCAAAGCACGACCCGACATCGATGCGTTTCCTGGAGCGTCTCGAGGACGTGCGGCGCGTCTATCAGGCGCTGCCCGAGCCGATCAACGTCGCCTTCGCCGTAGGCGCGTTCGGAGGGCTGCGGACGGGCGAAGTGCTGGGCCTCCAGTGGTGCGACATCGACCTCGGCCAGCGCCGGATCCACGCGCGCCAACAGGTGCAGGATGGCGAGCTCGTGTCGCTCAAGGACGACGACGGTCGCGTGGTCCCTGTCCTCGACACGCTGGCTCCCATCCTCGCCGAGTGGAAAGAACGTAGCGGCGGAGAGGGCCAGCTCTTTCGGCCAAGGGTCCAGGGTCGCGGCGGGCGGCCAGGCAGCCCGCCGACGTTCATTCGGCCGCACACGCTGTACCGCCACCTCAAGAAGGTCCTCGTGGCGTGCAAGCTCCCCTGCTTGACTTGGTACTGCTGCACGAGGCATACATTCGCCTCGCTTTGGGTTCTCGGTGGCGGCTCTATCGAGAAGCTCTCCAAGATCATGGGGCACTCGAGCATCGTCGTCACCGAGCGCTATGCGCACCTGAGGCCGGATCTCTTCCCGGACTCCGACTACGCACACCTCCGCATCGATCTGGGCGCGGAAGGGCCGCGCTGAGGCACAAGACCGGTACGTTTGGCTACAGTATGGCTACAGAGGGTCCCGGGCGAATCACGAGCGTGACGATAGTAACCTAATATTGCTTAACAAGGCGCAGTAGCTCAGTCGGTAGAGCGGGGGTCTCATAAGCCCTGTGCCGGCAGTTCAATTCTGCCCTGCGCCACCGAGCCCCGCCGGGCCCCACACCCGGCGGGGCCCTAATGCCCGAGGACGAGGGAGAAGGCGCCAAGCGCCGCCCAGCCGAGCCCGGGAGCGAGCAGCGAGGCGAACAGCACGAGCGGCCAGGTGCGACCGCCCCGCGCGCGCAGGATGGCGTAGGGCAGCCAGAACCAGCCGAGCTGGAGGGCGCCGGCCACCGCGGCGAGCAGCGCCGACAGGAAGAGGAGCGCCAGCCCGCCGCCCCCAAAGGGGCCGAGACCGAGCGCCGCGCCAAGGCCCGTCATCGCGCCCCACAGGGCACCGAGACCGATGCCCCCGACCAGGAGACCGGCCACCGGCCATCGCCGCACGCGCGCGCTCGAGAGCATCGAGGACGCGAGCCACCCGACCACCGCGCCGCTGCCGGCGCCGAACAGCCCCGCCAGGAACACGTAGCCCGGCGGCATCATCCCGACGGCCGCGGGCGCGAGCGCCCCCGAGAGCCCGCCGATGATCGTGAGGTCGCGCACCCAGGTGCGCCGCTCGCCGAGCCGTGCGAGCTCGACACCCGATGGAACCGCCAGCGTGGTCGTCATGGATCGAGCATGGCGGACCCCACGTGGCCCGCGCGTGGAACGTTGGTGCAGATTTCGTGCAGTAGCATGCGACCCATGCCCCCCTCGCGCGCTCGCCTCGAGCTGCTCGACGTGCTGCGCGGCCTCGCCGTGGTCCTCATGATCCACACGCACGTCTCGAACGCGTGGACAGCGGCGGCCGCCAAGAACGGGCGCGCGTTCGAGCTCCTCGGCTGGACCTTCGCGCTGCCGTCGCGGCTGTTCCTGCTCCTCGTCGGCGCGTCGCTGGCCGTCGCCTGGCACCGCGGCGCGGACGCCGGCCGGGCGTTGGGTGCCGCGCGGCTGGCGGTGCTCCGGCGAGCCGCCGAGCTCGGCGCGCTCGG
>JAHFDS010000581.1 GCA_023248855.1 Myxococcales bacterium | reverse complement strand
CCGCGCCTCCCCGGCCTGCGACGCCCGAGCCCCCGCCACTCGGGTCGCTACCACAATCCAGGGCGAGGCCCATCAGAGCGATGACCAGGAACCTGTCCCAGAGCCCGTTCTTCACGTGGGCGCTCCTTCTATCCCTTGCTCCGAGCTGGCGAGATGCTCTCCGAAAAAAAAGGGTCCCTGGCAGCGAACCAGGGACCCTTTGACTTCGACTATCCGTGGACCGTGAGGGTCCGATTTACATCGGCTGGCAGGTGCCGCCGCCGTCACGAATGCCCATGATGGGCCGGCACGTGAACATCGGCGGGCACATCTTCGTGGCGCTGCAATCCTGGCGGCAGAACGCCGGCGAGTTGGGGTCGTCCGCGTTGTTGAGCGCGCAGGTCGCCTCGGCTCCACAGGCGTTCGTGCCCATGCCCATGCAGGAGGCATTGACCGCGACCGCGCCGACGCCCCAGCACATGAACTCCTGCTGCGTACGAAGGATCTTGCAGCCGTAGCCCGGGGGACAGCTGTTGTCGCCGAGCTGACAGGGCACCGTGCAGGCGCTCACGTTCGTGCCACGGAAGAACCCACCGCGGAAGCAGTGGGTCGCGCTCGCCGGCAGGCCCTTGGCCGTCGCGAGGTGCGCACACGAGGCGTCGCCGTTCGACGGCGGGCACATCTCCATGCACATGAGCTTGGCCGTGGCTCCCGTGGTGGACGTCGCGTTCGAGCAGGCATCGCCCGGCTCGCAGTTGTCCGCCCCGGTGGTCATGTCGACCGTGCACGCCTGGCCCGTCGTGGCCATGCCGGCTGGAACGCAGCCGAACACGAACTCGCAGGTGCCGTCCGGCTGGCTGTCCATGTTCGCGTCGAGGCAGCCGGTCGGCAGCATGGTCGCCGGATCCGGCATGCCCGAGGCCTCGGTGAACGTGTAGATGTCGCACTTCTCGCCAGGCTGGCAAGCCGCCGGCTGACAGGCTCTCGGGTTGACGGCCTGGTCGACCGGACACTCCGTGACCATGGGCGCGCCACCCGCGCCACCCGCGCCGCCCGCGCCGCCCGCGCCCGCGCCGCCGGCTCCGGCGAAGCCGATCACGCGGGGCTCACGGAAGCCCGGCATGTACTTGCACATTGCGTCGCCTCCGCCACCGGCAGCGCCGCCGGCCCTGCCCGCGCCGCCAGCCGCCCCACCAGCGCCCGCGCCGCCGCCCGCCGTCCCTGCCGACCCACCTGCGCCGCCGGACGACCCGGAATCCCCGCCCGCACCCATGTTGCCGCTGCCCCCCGTACCACGGCGGCCGGCAGCTCCGCTGCCTGCTCCACCCGCCGATTCACCGCCGCAAGCCGCAGCCGTGAGCGCGGCCATCGCCAGAGAAACCAACCAAACTTTCCGCATGAGCTTCCTCCTCCGAGACGGTGACGCTGGCGAGACCCCGATCACCCTCGCCAGGGCGTTATAAAACGCCACTTCCTAGTTCATTGGTTAGCTGGCTGTCAAGAAATTCAGACACCGCGGTGGCATGTCGCACACCGCTGGCCCCGCCTTGCCTTCCGAGGTGAGGATCGCTACACCTTCGGGCCTAGAGGAGACGTCGTGAGCGCAGGTACGAACGGAGACGGCAGCACCCGGTCGAGCGGGGCCGCCCCGCGATCGCTGGGCACGGTCGATGCCGCAACCGAGGGCATGGTCTCGATGCCCCCGATCGAGGAGGATTTCCCATCGTCCGGCAAGGTCTACCTCGAGGTCGAGGGTCTGCGGGTGCCGGCGCGCGAGATCTGCCTCCAGGGTGGCGAGCCAGCGGTTCGCGTCTACGACACCTCGGGCCCGCAAGGGCACGATGTGCGCGCGGGCCTGCCAGCGCTGCGCGCGCCGTGGATCGCGCGGCGCGTGGCCCGCGGCGACCGCAACTTCTCGCAGATGCACTACGCGCGACGCGGTGAGATCACCGAGGAGATGCGTTTTTGCGCGATCCGCGAGGGGGTCGAGCCCGAGCTCGTCCGCGCCGAGGTGGCCCGCGGCCGCGCCATCATCCCCGCCAACCGCCGGCACACCGAGCTCGAGCCGATGATCATCGGCCGGAATTTCCTGGTGAAGATCAACGCCAACATCGGCAACTCCGCCCTCTCCTCGTCCATCGAGGAGGAGGTGGCCAAGATGCAGTGGGCGATCCGCTGGGGCGCCGACACGGTGATGGATCTGTCCACGGGCAAGCAGATCCACGAGACGCGCGAGTGGATCCTGCGGAACGCGCCGGTGCCGATCGGCACCGTGCCCATCTACCAGTGCCTCGAGAAGGCCAAGGGCCGGCCCGAGGACCTCACGATCGAGATGTTCCTCGAGACGCTGATCGAGCAGGCCGAGCAGGGCGTCGACTACTTCACGATCCACGCGGGCGTGCGGCTCGCGCACATCCCGCTGACGGCCCGCCGCACGACCGGCATCGTCTCGCGCGGCGGCTCGATCATGGCCAAGTGGTGCCTGTCGCACCACAAGGAGAACTTCCTCTATACGGAGTTCGAGCGCATCTGCGAGGTCATGAAGGCCTACGACGTGTCGTTCTCGCTCGGCGATGGCCTGCGCCCCGGCTCGATCGCCGACGCCAACGACGCCGCCCAGCTCGCCGAGCTGAGGACGCTCGGCGAGCTCACGGAGCTCGCGTGGAAGCACGACGTGCAGGTCATGATCGAGGGCCCCGGCCACGTGCCGATGCACAAGATCAAGGAGAACGTGGACCTGCAGCTCGAGTGGTGCCACGAGGCGCCCTTCTATACGCTCGGGCCCCTCGTCACCGACATCGCGCCCGGCTACGACCACATCACGAGCGCGATCGGCGCCGCGATGATCGGCTGGCATGGGACGGCCATGCTCTGCTACGTGACGCCCAAGGAGCACCTCGGCCTTCCGAACCGCAAGGACGTCAAGGACGGCGTCATCGCGTACAAGATCGCGGCGCACGCGGCCGACCTGGCGAAGGGGCACCCGGGGGCGCAGGAGCGCGACGACGCGCTCTCGAAGGCGCGCTTCGAGTTCCGCTGGCGCGACCAGTTCAACCTCGGCTTCGATCCGACCACGGCGCGCGACTTCCACGACGAGACGCTGCCCGCCGACGCCGCCAAGCAGGCGCACTTCTGCTCGATGTGCGGGCCCGCCTTCTGCTCGATGAAGATCACCGACGACGTGCGGCGCCTGGCCGAGGAGCGCGGGGTTGGAACCGAGCGCGTCGTCGAGGAGGGGCTCGAGCGCAAGGCCGAGGAGTTCCGCCGCGCCGGGGGCGCCATCTACCAGCCGGCGCCGAGCCCCGCCCCCGACAAGGGCTGAGGTAGACTCACGCGAGATCCACGGGAGGTCGAGCATGGCGGAGCGAATCCAGTCGTTCGAGGAGTTCTGGCCGTTCTACGTGCGTGAGCACAGCCATCCGATGAATCGTGCGCTCCACTTCGTGGGCTCGACCGGGGCGCTCATGTGCCTCGGGGGCTTCGCCATGACGGGAAACCCCCTCTTGCTCGCGGGTGCGCCGCTCGTGGGCTACGGCTGCGCCTGGTTCGGGCATTTCGTGATCGAGAAGAACCGACCGGCCAGCTTCTCGTATCCGCTCTGGTCCTTCCGCGCCGACTGGAAGATGTACGCGTACATCTGGATGCGGCGCATGGCCGCCGAGGTCGAGCGGGCGCACGCGCTCGCGGCGGCCGAGCAGGAGAAGATCAGCAACGGGACTTCCCACCACGCGCACGCCCCCGCCTGAGTGGGGTCAAGAGGCTCCAGTCATCCTGGATGCAGCACTGGGGACTGTCGGCCCCGCGGCCTCTGTCTTGCACCAGTGAGCGCGAAACGAGCGCAAGCTCGCGAGAAACTGGAGGCTCCGATGCGTCGATGGGTTCTGTTGACCTCGCTCCTGGCCGCCTGCAGCGGCGCAGATCCAGGAGGCAGCGCGGGTGCCGCAGGCGGAGCCGGCGGTGCGGGCGCCGCAGGTCGTGGCGGCAGCGGTACCGCGGGCGCGGGGACGGCCGGCGGAGCGGC
>JAHFDS010000169.1 GCA_023248855.1 Myxococcales bacterium | reverse complement strand
CGCGCGCTCCTCGCGCACCTCGACCGGCACGGGCGGCGTCAGCGCGCGCTCCTTGGGCGCCTCGACCACCGCTCGCGCGGCCACAGGCGCCGCGGTGGGCTGACGAGGAGCCGCCGGAGCCGCGCCGCTGCGCGAGCGGCGACGGATCACCGTCGAGCCGACCCGCTCCTCGATCAGCGTCTCCTGTCGCTCGCGGTCGAAGGCCCGCCGGATCCGATCGACGTCCTGCGGCTCGAGCGCCGACATCTTGTTCTTCGCCGACTCCACGCCGAGCGCGCGTGCCTTGAGCAGGATGTCGCCATGCTCGACCCCGAGGTCCTTGGCGATCTCGTAGACCCGCTGTTTTGCTGCCGCGGTCACTGCTTGCGTACGCTCACCCGTGTTCATCGTGTTCCCGATCCTCCGGTCGCGGCGCCGACGGATGCTCCCGTGGTGCCCACGTCATCTACTGCGATTCCGAGGCGCTGCAAGCCCTCGACGAGGTCGATCTCGATCCGGGTCTCGCGGCGAAACGTCCGCGAGAGCCCGCCCGCCTTGACTGCCTGCACACACCCGCGACGCGGATGTACCCAGGCACCGCGCCCCGGCGCGGAGCGCTTCGGATCGATGCGCACGACGCCCGCCACGCCTCGGATGAGGCGCACCATCGCGTCACGCTGATCGATCTTCTTGCAGCCCAAGCAGGTCCTCTCCTTCAACTCGTCTTCATCCGTCGTCTAGCCGTGTGCTGGCTCGACCGGTGGCGTCGCCGCCATGACCGCCACCTCGGCTGCGGCCGCCGCCTCGGCTGCAGCCGCCACCTTGGCCGCTTCAGCCGCCTGGGCCGCCTCGGCCGCCGCCACCTCGGCCGCGCGCTTGGCGCGCTCGACCAGCTCACCCTTGACGCGCGCCGCGCCAGCCACCACTCGCTTGGCCGCCTCGACGCCGCCAAGGCCCGGCACCGCGCCGAGGGCCTCGACCTGCGCGTCGATGAGATCGTCGAGCGACCGCCAGCCCAGCTTGAACAGCGTCTCCACGAGGTCGAGCGTCAGTCCCTGGATCTCCGTCATGGCGGCCTTGGCCGTCATCTCCTGCTCGCGGATCTTGCTCTCCGAGTGGATGTCGATCTTCCACCCGGTGAGCTGCGACGCCAGGCGCACGTTCTGGCCCTTCTTGCCGATCGCGAGCGAGAGCCGCTCGTCGGGCACGATGAGCTCCATCGTGTGACGCTCTGCGTCGATGAGCACGCGCGACACCTCGGCCGGCTGGATGGCGTTGCACACGAAGCGTGCCGGATCCGGATCGTAGGGCACGATGTCGATCTTCTCGCCGCGCAGCTCCTGCACGACCGCTTGCACGCGCGAGCCCTTGATGCCGACGCACGCCCCCACCGGATCCACGTCGCGATCCCGTGAGCTGACCGCGATCTTCGAGCGAGCGCCGGCCTCCCGGGCGGAGGTCTCGATGCGGACGATCTTCTCGTAGATCTCCGGCACCTCCATCTCGAACAGCTTCTCCATGAAGCGCCGGTGCCCGCGCGACAGGATGATCTGCGGCCCGCGGGCCGCCTTGTCGATGTCGAGCACGTAGGCGACGATGCGGTCGCCGGCGCGGTAGCTCTCGCGCGGGACCTGCTCGCGCACGGGCAGGATCGCCTCGGCGCCGCCGAGGTCCACGATGATGTTGCCGCGCTCGAACCGCCGGACGATGCCGCTGATGAGCTCGCCCTTGCGATCCTTGTACTGGTTGTAGATGTTCTCGCGCTCGGCCTCGCGCACGCGCTGGATGATCACCTGCTTGGCCGTCTGGGCGGCGATGCGGCCGAAGTGCTTGACCGTGTCGTGCAGGTCGAGCATGCGGCCGTGCTTGCGCTCCTCCTCGGCCGCGAGCTCCATGTCCTCTTCGCGGTAGAAGATCTGGAACAAGAGCTCGTCGCCGGGCTGCGCACCGTCATCCACCCGGTGCGCGTCCTCGACGGTGATGTCCCGACCCGGCGTCACCACCGTCTCGGCCACCAGCACCACGAGGAATAGATCGACGACGCCGGTCGCTTCGTTGAAGCGCGCCTCGATCTCGCGGTGCAGGCCGAAGACCTTCTTGGCCGCGGCCAGGATCGCCTGCTCGAGCGTCTGCACGAGCACTTCGCGCTCGATGTTCTTGTCCTTGGCGACCTGGTCGAGGACGATGCTGAGGTTTGCCTGCATTCCCGTTTCCCTTCCGATTGCCTTCGACTACCGCTCGCTCGCGCGCTTGACCTCGCGCGGTTCGCCCGAACGGGCGTGCGCGCGTGGCGGCTTGCGCCCCTTGGCCTTGGCTTTTTCTTCACCCGCGACGCCGCCCGCGCCCAGCGCGTCGTCCAGATCGAGGTGCGCCTTGTGCACGAAGGCGAGCGGGAACTCGAAACAGACACCGTCGCAGTCGACCGCGACGCGACCATCCTCGGCGCCGAGGACGATGCCTGCGAAGTTCTTGCGGGGGCCGCCCACGGTGTCCATCGGATCGCGCAGGCGAACCTTGGCCAGGCGGCCCGAGTAGCGCTGGAAGTCCTGCTCTCGGCGGAGCGGTCGGGCGAGGCCGGGCGAGCTCACCTCGAGGTGGTAAGGCACCTCGATCGGATCCGCACCATCCAGGACGGCCGACAGCTCGCGCGAGACCCGGGCGCAGTCGTCGAGGTCCACGCCGACCGGATCCGCGAGCCCGCGGTCCGCGGCGGCGCGCTCGGAAGCGGAAGGCGCGAGGCGGTCGATGTAGATTCGCAGCACCCAGCCCTGCGGCTCGCGCTGGAACTCGAGATCCACCAGGTCGTAGCCGATGGCGGCCGCGGCCGGCTCACAGACCGAGAGCAACTGCTGGATGTCGACGCTCAAGCTCCCTCCGACGCAAAAGACCGAGATCTACTCGTGTACCTGGCTCCCGAAACCGATTCCCAAGAAGAAAAAAACGACCTGACCGGGGGAAAAAAAAAGTGGGCCCGGAGCCCACCTTCAGTGCTGCGACCGAAAATGTTGGCGGATCACTAGCACGGCCTGTCGGTGCTTGCAAGGGGGCGGATCCGCTTCCGGAATCCGGCGCTAGCGCACGGCCTCGTGGGCGCGCTCGAGATCCTGCTCGGTGTCCACCTCGCGCCAGCGCCCGTCGATGTAGAGCGGGCGTGCCTCCAGGCCCTGCTCGATCAAATGCGTCAGCATGTCACACAGATAGGCCACCTCGAGGCGCGGGGACAGGCCGAACGGCTGGTCGAGCCCCCCCGCGGCGACGAGGCGCTGCCATTCCGCGTGCATGCGATCGAGGGTGCCCCGCGCGAACCGCGCCAGCCCGATGAACTCCCCTGCAGCCGCGTCGGCCGGCACCGCGCGCTTGCCCACCCGAGTGACCCGGCCGGCCTCCACCCGCGCCAGCTCGGCCTCGGGAATCGGATGCTGATCCCGACCTTCGTAGGTGTCTCGCCATCGCCGATCCACCACCAGGAGCGCCTCGCAGGACGGCGCCTCGCACAGGGTGCGCGCCACCTCGGGGGCGTAGACGATGTCCGCGTACGAGAAGACCACCTCGTCGTCGAACGCCTCCGCCGCGTGCATGAGCGACGCCAGGATGTTGTTGCGCTCCCAGGCGGGGTTATCGAAGTAGTGCAAGTCTGGATAGGCGCGCGTGAGGACCTCGCCGAGGTAGCCGCGGACCACGTGGACGCGGTCGCGGCCGATGCCGGCGCCGGCGAGCGCTTCGAGCTGGCGCTCGAGCATCGGCCGGCCGCCGACGGGCACCATGGTCTTCGGGATGGCGTTGGTGTTGTGGCCGAGGCGGCGGCCGCGCCCCGCGGCCAGGATGATGGCTCTCATGCGGAGGCTCCCTCCATGCTGCGCCGCGCGAGCTTGGCGATCACGCCCAGCATCGTCCGTGCAGCGTAGACCGCGTTCATGGCCAGGTACAGGAGGAGGAACCCGTCCGGGGCGTCGAGCGCAGCGACCACCAGGATGTAGCTCGGGTAGTGGATGACGAGGCGTCCCGTCGCCTCGACGAGGCGCACGATCCGCACCAGCAGGCTGCCACTTTCCGGCCGGGGCGCCTCCTGCGAGTGCGGCAGCGTCTTGGGTCCGGTGTACTCGGGGCGGCGCACGAACGTGGTCAGGCTGATCGCGCTCGCGACGACGACCAGGCCCCCGAGGCCGACGTAGAGCCACGCGCCGTCGAGCCAGCCCGGATAGCAGCCCGCCGGGACCAGCCGACGAAGCGCGCCCGCCTGTCCGTCGGCGACGCGCAGCTGCACATGCACGGCCACAGCCGGCACGAGCAAGAAGGCCTTGAGCTCGTCCATGAGAAAGTCGAGGTGCGCCCCGACCGGGGTGCTCGTGTTGCGCAGCCGGGCGAGCTGGCCGTCGACGCAGTCGAGGATGTAGGAAGCCTGGATCGTCGCGGCCCCGGCGGCGAGCCCCACGAACGACGGCCAGCGCACCAGCACGCCCACGCCGACCACGAACACCGCGAGCGAGCCGAACGTGATCTGGTTCGGTGTGACCGGCAGGCCGCGCACGAAGTAGAGCACCACCGCCGCCAGCGGCCGGGCGGCGTAGCTGTTCCAGACAAGGTCCCTGGGTTTTCGGCTCTGACGGTAGAGCGCGGCGATGTCGCCGAGCATCGCGCCTCTAGGGCCGCTCGCGGTCGGCCATAGCCGTTCGTGTCGTGGAGGTCGTGCGGGACACTACTGCCCGCTGAACATCTTGACGAGGAACCACAACGCGACGACGACGCCCGCGGCGGCCACGGCGATCACCACGTTCGTGCCGGCGCTCGACCGCTTGACCGCCTTGTCGGCGGTCTCCGCCCTGGAAACTGCGTCTTCCTTCTTGGCGGGCTCCTTCTTGTCCTTGACCTTCTCGTCCTTCTTGGCCTGCGGGGCCCGACTCTTGCGCTCCGGTTCGGCCTTCTTCTCGGTCTTCTTGTCGGCTTTCTTGGCGGGCTCCGCCTTCTGCTCGGGCTCGGCCTTCCTGGCAGGCTCGGCCTTCTTGGCGGGCTCGGCCTTCTGCTCGGGCTCGGTCTTCTTGGCGGGTTCCGTCGCCTTCTGCTCGGGGACCTTGGCCTCCGCCTTGGGCTCCGGGTGCGCCGGGGGCACGGGCGCCGCCATCGCCGCCTTGGCCGCCGCGATGACCTCGGCCGTCGGGACGCCGACGATCGTGCTCCCCATGGCGGCGGGCCGCGTCGCCGGATGCAAGACCACAGGCGCGGCCGGTGTGGGGGCAGCCGTCCCGGTGGCCGCCGGTACGGGCGCCGCGGTCGCAGGGGGCGCCGACGCGGCCGGCGCTGCGGCCGGCGCACCGCGCGAGATCTCGGGAGCCTGCATGCCGATCACCGTCGCCTTGCCCATGCGATCCGGCGTCGCCATCGGCTGGTGCATGTCGATCGTCGTGCGGCCGACAATGGGCCCATCGACCGCGGAGGTCGCGACCGGCGGGCCCGCCGAGACCACGGCGCCGCTACGCCCCTGGCTGGCCTGTCGGGCCGCCTCTTTGACGTCCGTGGGCACCTGCGCCGGCAGGTTCGGGGTCGGCAGCCGGATCCGGTAGCTTCCGGCCCGCCACTGCATCACCTCGGACAGCTTCTCGGGTGCGTCGATGCCGCCCACGGTCGTCCGCTCGATCGATCCGCGCCGGTACTCGATCGCGCAGGTCTCGGTGCCGCGCCAGACCTCGAGCGTCCCGGTCAGGACGATGTCGTCGCAGTACCGCATCAACTTGGCGAGCGGACGCACCTTCAGATCCCCGCGGTCCTCGCCGGTCGTCTCGAGGCTGCCGCTCTCGTTCGGCAGCCTCGGCTCGAGACGGAACCGCGCGCCGGGCAACGCCGCGAGCGCCTCGTAGGCCGAATCGCCGGTGAGGCCATCGATCGTGGACTCGTCGATGCCCCCGGCCACCATGCGCACCTCACCCTTCTTGTCGGGCGCGTGGACCTCGATGATGCCGGAGATCGACTGAGCCCCCAGCAGAAGGACGAGCTCATCCAGGGTGCCCGCGGCCCACTCGACGGCAACCACCGGCGGCGCCTCGGACTTCCGGCCCTCGGAACCGGCCTCGACCAGCGGCGATCGGCAGATCGGGCACTGGAAGGCCTTTCCCCTGTCCTCGTCCTTCGCGTTGAGCGAAAGGTTGCACCGCGAGCAGAGCAGTTTCATCAGAGCCGCCCGAGTGTCCGAGATCAGGTGAGGCGACGTCAAGGGCAGCCTACAGGTCCGGCCGAGACCGATTCCGGGCCGGACGGTCCGCTGTCCGCTGTCGGCCGTCGGCTCTCTTATGGTAAGACCCCGCGCTCGGAGGGTTCATGATCGAGCTTCCCGAGTCGCTGATCGAGCGCGTGCGCGCCGGTCGTTGCGTGCTCTGCCTCGGTGCCGGGCTGCGTCAAGTTGCGGGTCTACCGTCCTGGAAGGGCGTGTTGCTGTCGCTCGTGGACCGCCTCGAGCAGGCGGGCGAGCCCGCCGAGCGCGTGGCCGAGCTGCGGCACCTCCTGGAGATCGGCCGGCCTTTCGTGGCGACCGGGTACATCCAGCGTCGGCTCGGCGACGAGCTGATGGCGACGGAGGTGCGCGCCCAGCTCGCGACGCCGGTCGAGCTGCCGGCGGCCCTGCGCCTGCTCGGGGAGCTCCCGTTCCGCATCGCAGTCACCGCGGGCGGCGATGACCTGGTCGAGCGCGCCCTCACGCGCCCCGATCGGGATCCCCCGACCGTGGTGACGCCGCTCGACGGGCGCGATCTGCGGCGCGATGCGCGCGGGCGGCTGGTGCTCAAGGTGCTGGGCGACCTGGCCCGGCCCGAGACCCTCGCCTACTCGTCCAAGGACTTCGAGCGCACGCTGGCCGGCGCGCCCGATCTGCGCTCGTTCGCCGAGGAGCTGGCGCGCGAGCGCTCGCTCGTGTTCCTCGGCTTCTCGAGCGGCGATCAGGACTTCGGCCTCCTGCTCGACCGGCTCTTCGTCCACGCGGGTGAAGCGACCGAGGACCATTATGCCTTTCTTCCCGATACCGGGGCGATCGAGGCCGAGGAGCTGTACGCCCGCTATCGCGTGCGGGTGCTCGGCCGCGAGCTCGCGGGCAGCGAGCCGGCCGCCCAGATCGGGGCGGCGGTGGCCGAGCTCCGCGAGGCGGTCGGCCACCTCGCGCGCCCCGCGCTCGACGAGGACGACCTCGAGGGACACCTGCGCTGGCTGGCGGCCGAGCCAGACGCGCCGGACGTGCAGGACGCCGTCTTGCGGCTCGAGGAGCGCCTGCGCACCCAGGGCGACTGGGAGCAGGTCGCGGAGCTCCTGCTCGGCAAGCTCGACCTGCCGCCTGCCGACGGGGAGGAGCGAGCGCACCGCGCGCACACACTGGCCGCCGTGGCGCGCGTGTTCGAGGAGCAGCTCGGTGACCTGCCGCGGGGCTTCACGGCGCTCACCGCGGCGCTGCGCGAGGTGCCGTCGGAGGCGGCGCTCTACGACGACGCAGAGCGCCTCGCCGATGCCGCGGGCCTTTGGAACGAGCTCGCCGCCGAGCTCGCGGACATCGCACCAGCCCAGGAGGACCGCGTCCTGTCGGCGCGCCTCTATGGCCGGCTCGGCCGGATCTACGACGAGCGTCTCGGCCAGCCCGACTACGCCGTGAGCGCCCTCGGACAGGCCATCACCTTGGCCGCGGGCGCGGACGACACCGCCGCCGTCATCGAGCTCGAGGAGCTCCTGGCGGGCGCCCTGCGCCGCGCCGGTCGCACCGGCGAGCTGGTCGAGCTGCTCGGGCGTCAGGTCGAGCGGGCCGACCACAGCGCGCGCCGGGCGGAGCTCTACACGGAGGTCGGCCAGCTGCACGAGCTGGCCGGGGATCAGGACCACGCCATCGAGGCGTTCCGTCGGGCCCTCGAGGCCGACGACGGCTCGCGGGAGCCCTTTTCGCACCTCGAGCGCGCCTACAGGAAGCGCGGCAGCTGGCGGGAGCTCGTGGCCCTGCTCCTTCGGCGCGCCGCGATCGCGATGGATCCCGCCGAGGCCCGCACAGCCCGGCGCGAGGCGGCCGAGATCCACGCCGAGAAGCTGGCCGACCTGGCCGGCGCGATCGAGCAGCTCGAGAAGCTGGCCGAGGAGGATCCGCGCGACGTCGGGACCCTGCGCCTGCTCGAGCGCCTGTACGACCGCGGGGGGCGCGTGGACGCCTACCTCGCCACGCTCGGTCGGCTGGCCGACGCGGTGGACACCGAGAGCGAGCGCGTGATCGTGCTGCGGCGCATGGCGGTCGAGTGGGAGGAACGCGACGGCGGGCTCGAGCGCGCGGCGGCCGCGCTCGAGCGGGTGCTCCAGCTCGACCCGCGCGACGCGGACGCGCCCACGGTCCTCGAGCGCCTCTACCGTCGAGCAGGACGCTGGCAGGACGTGATCGACCTGCTCCGGCGGCGCCTCGCGACGACGCCGGATGCCGCGGGCAGGAGGGCGCTCGCGACCACGATCGCGCAGGTGTACGAGAGCGAGCTGCGTGATCCGCCGCGCGCGATCGAGGCCTGGCGTCAGGTCGAAGAGGCGGGCGGCGACGCGGCCGCGGCGCTCGGGCGGCTCTACCTCCAGACCGGCGAGGGCGAGCGCGCGATCGAGGCGCTCGACCGGCAGGCGGCCGCCCTCGAGTCGTCGGATCCGAAGCGGGCGGCGGCGCTGCTGGCGCAGGCGGCCGAGCTGGCCACGCGCACCGGCCACGCCCCCGGGGCCGAGGAGCGCTACGCGCGCGCCCTGGCCGCAGACGCCACCCACGTCGGGGCCATGATCGGGCTTGGCGCCCTGTACCGGCAGCGCGGCGATTTCCTCCGAGCCGAGAAGCTCCTGGTCGAGGCCGAGAGCCACAGCGGCAACCGCCTCGAGAAGACGCGCCTGCTGTTCGAGGCGGCGGTGCTCGCCGAGCAGCACCTCGGCGATGAGACCCGCGCCGCGGGCCTGTACGCGCGCGTCATGGCGCTCGACCCCGAGCACGTGGAGGCGGCCACCCAGCTCGCGACGCTGCACGAGCGCGCGGGACGCTACGCCGAGCTCGAGCCCCTCTATGACGTGCTGGTCCGCAAGATCGACACCAAGGCCGATCCCGTGCGAGCGACCCGCCTGCTCGCCGCGCTCGGCTCGACCTGCAAGCGCCTCGGCGGCAACGACAAGGCGCTGCGCGCGTACCAGCGCGCCGCCGAGCTCGATCCCAACGACGCCGAGACGCTGTACGGGATGGCCTCGCTGCTCATGCCGCAGGACGCGGCGCAGGCCGGCGCCGCGCTCGAGCGGCTCATCCTGCACCACGATGCCGCGCTCGTCGGCGCGGAGCGGCGCGAGGTCTACTTCCAGCTCGGCCAGGCGCGGGGGGCGACGGGGCACGTCGAGCCGGCCGCGCACGCGTTCGAGCAGGCCCTGATCGCGGTACCCGGCGATCGCCAGGTGCTCGAGGCCCTCGCGGAGCTCGCACGCACGCACGGCCAGCTCGAGCGGGCCCGCTCGGCGAAGCTGCAGCTGGCCGACCAGTCCACGGGCGAGGAACGCGCCAAGCGCCTCGAGGAGATCGCAGATCTCGAGGCCAAGCCGGATCCGGCGGCCGCGATCGAGACCTACGAGGTGGCGCTCGGCACGGAGGGCCTGCCCGACGCCCTCCGACGCCGTCTCTTCCACAAGCTGCTCGACCTGCACACCACGCAGAAGCGCTGGACCGACGCGGTCGAGGTGATCTCCAAGCTGGTGTCGCTCGAGGGCGACGCGGCCAAGCGCGGCAAGTACTTCTACGCGTCCGCCGTGATCTCGCGCGACGAGCTCGGCGATGGCGCCGCCGCCGCGGAGCTGTTCTCGCAGTGCCTCGACGAGTCGCCCGACATGCACAAGGCGTTCGACGCGCTCGTCGTCCTGCTGCAGGACCAGCAGGACTGGCGGGGCCTCGCGCGTGCGTACCGCAAGATGCTCAAGCGCCTGCCCCAGCAGGGCATGGAGGATCTCAAGCTGCGCCTGTGGAACGACCTCGGGGAGATCAGCCTCGAGCGGCTCGGTGATCGCGAGGCGGCCATCGCGGCGCTCGAGGTGGCCGAGAGCATGGACCCCGACAACCTCGTGCGGCGCGAGATCCTGGCCGCGCTCTACGTGGAGGCGGGCCCGGATCGCGCCGACAAGGCCATCTCCGAGCACCAGCACCTGCTCCAGCGCGAGCCCGATCGCCTGGCGTCCTACCAGGCCCTGCGCCGGCTCTACGCCGAGTCCAAGCAGTGGGACAAGATGTGGTGCGTGTGCGGCGCGCTGGCCTTCTTGAAGCGCGCCGACGCGGAGGAACGCCGCTTCTGGGAGGAGCGCCGGCCGCAGCGGCTCGTGACCGCCAAGCGCCCGCTCACCAGCGACCTGCTCCGGCAATGCGTCGTCCACCCGGGCGAGAGCGCCTACCTCGACGGCATCTTCGCGGCCACCGCGAGCGCCATCTCGGCGACCACGGCGCAAAAGCACGAGAACCTGGGCCTGCGGCGCAAGGACAAGAACGATCCCAACTCCGACCCGCGCATCGGCGCGCAGCTCTACCGCTACGTATCGGAGACGCTGGCGCTTTCGCCCGCGCCCGAGCTGTTCCTGCGTCCCGAGCAGCCCACCGCGATCACGCTGCACGTGGCGCAGGACAAGGGCATCGTGGTCCCGGCGATGGTGCTTGCGGGCGGCATCGTGGACAAGGCCAAGGAGCGCGAGCTGGTGTACGAGCTCGCGCGGCGTCTTTCGCTGGTCAAGCCCGAGCGCATCCTCCGCTATGCCCTCGGCGGCGCCGAGCGGCTCGCGGGCGCGCTCGAGGCCGTCCTGTACGTCACCGGCGTCGCGGCGCAGGCGCCCACCGATGCCGAGGCGCAGGGCCTGGCCGACCAGCTCCGGCGCACCCTGCCGGCGCCGGTCCTCACCCAGGTCGGGGCACTGGCGTCGCAGCTCGTGTCGAGCGCCGGTGAAGATGGCGTCGATCTCGAGCACTGGGTGGTGGCCACGGATCAGACCGCGTCACGTACGGGCTTTCTGCTCTGCAACGACTTCGAGGTGGCGGCGCGGGCCATCGCGGCCGAGCCGCAGCTGCCGGGCGGACCGGCACCCAAGCAACGACTCAAGGAGCTGCTCGGGTACTCGTGCAGCGAGGAGTACTTCACGGTGCGGAAATATCTTGGCCTCGAGGTGGTGCTGTGAGGAGGGCTCCGCGCGCCGCGCTCCGTGCCGGCCTGCTCCTGCTGCTCGCCTCGTGTGGCGACGGCGGCGGCAGCGGCGGCGCGAGCGGCTCGGGTGGCTCGGGCGGCGGCACGATGGTGTGCGGCAACGGGCGCGTCGAGGGGCACGAAGACTGCGATCCCCCCGATCCGGCCCGCAGCTGCGGCAGCAACTGCAAGTTCCTGCTCAGCATGCCGACGCGTCTGTCGGTGACCGCCAAGGTCAACGGAGACCTCGCCATGACGCGCTCGGGCTTCGACGGCGACAGCTGCAGCGAGGTCCTGACGCCCGGACGGCGGGGCTTTGTCAAGCTCGACCTCCAGGGCCCGGCGCCGATGAACACGGAGGTGGCCTGCTCGGCGGCCGTGGGCGCCCTCGTGGACGTCGGCATGGCCGGGTCGTACACGATCACCGCCACGCTGACCGAGGACGACGGGCACGGCGGCCGCACGATGCTCGCGCCGCCCGTGACCAAGACGGTCACCGCGATCGCGATGATGGACACCCCGGTCGAGGTTGGTTTTCCTTTCGACTCGTTCGCCACGACCTACAAGGGCTCGCTCAAGTTCCGCGTCGAGAAGATCGGCGGCGCCGCTGCCTGCGCGATGGCGACGATGCCCGTCACCAAGCAACGCCTCAAGCTGTCGAGGGGGGGCCAGGTCGTCATGACCCGCACCGAGGACACCATGACGGGCGGCATGACCGTGCCGGGCCAGGCCACCGATGGCGCGGCCGAGGGCGCGTGCCACACGCCGACGGGCCCCGACGACCTCCAGCGCCTGGTCGAGCTGATCGACTGGGGCCCCTACGACCTCGTGGTCGAGCTGCGCGACGACGCGGGCATGACGCGCTATTGCAAGAGCTATCCGGTGTTCGTCGGGGCCGGACAGGACAACTACATCTTCCGCTTCGACGTGCCCGCCGGCGCCTGCCCCTGATCACCAGTGGGGCTCACGCAAGGCCCTTGACGAGGGTGTCCTTGAACTCCCCGATCGACTCGAACCGCTGCGCCTTCTCCTTGGAGAGCGCGCGCACGACGATGGCGTCGAGGTCCTCGGTGACCGGTGCACCCCGGCCCGACGGCGTCGGCGGTGCGGTCGTGAGGTGGTGGTAGAGCACGCCCTCGTCGTCGAAGGGCGGCCGGCCGGTGATCATCTCGAAGAAGGTGCAGGCCAGCGAGTACAGATCCGAGCGAAAATCCAGGTTCTCGCCCTTGATCTGCTCGGGCGACATGTAGAGCGGCGTCCCGGACACCTGCGTCTTTCTGACCACCGCCTCGTTCATCACGCGCGCCAGGCCGAAGTCCATGATCTTGGCGCCCCGCGCGGTTAGCAGGATGTTCGCCGGCTTGATGTCCCGGTGCAAGATGCGCCGATCGTGCGCGTACTGCAGCGCGTCGCACACCGGGATCATGACGTCCAGCGCCTCACGCGGCGACAGCCGGCCCCGCTCGGCCAGCACGTCTTCGAGCGACTGCCCCTCGACCAGCTCGAGCGCAATGAAGTAGTCCTGGCCGGAGCCGGACAGGGCCGGCATCTGCCCGAAGTCGTACACCTGCACGATGCTCGGGTGGTTGAGCGCCGCCAGCGCGCGCGCTTCCTTGAAGAACAGCTCGACCATCTTCTCGCTCGTGCGCAGGTCCTCGCCGATCACCTTGAGCGCCACGTCGCGCTCGAGCACGGTGTCCCGCGCCCGCCAGACGCAGCCCATCGCGCCGCGGCCGAGCTCCTTGACCAGCACGTAGCGCCCCGGCGGCGGCGAAGGCACCGGGGCCGGTGCGACGGCGGCGCCGGCCTGCGCATGCGTCGCTTGCAGCGTGCCGATCTCGATGCCGAACGGGTCGCCGATCGAGCCCGCGCCCACGCTGGCCTGCCCTGGCGCGCTGCTGCCGGGCGGCGCATCGAGGTCGAGCAGCGACGCTTCCCGCGCGGGTGCGGCCGATCGTGGCGGCGGCACGAACGGATCGTCCGCGATCTCGAGCGCCTCGGGCTGGAGCAGCGCCAGGTCGCTCTCCTGGCCCAGCAACTCGACGGCCACCGGCGTGGCGCCGACGTCGAGCGCCTGTTCGGCCAGCCGCCCATCGAGCTCGGCGTGGACGACGTGGCGACCGCGGCGGAGCGTGAACGCGACGGGGTGGTCGAGCGCCCTTTGCGCCCGCGCCTCCTGGTCGTCGACCCAGACGCGTGCGTTGCGTGGCGCGCGCACGCGCACGGGCGCATCTCGCGGGACCAGGTCGAGCTCCACGCGCACCTGCGCGCCACGACGGATCCGCACGTCTCGCACCTGTGTCGTGCGGTGGACCAGCTCGCGGCCTATCCGGTAGCCCCCGTACACATAGACCCTGGCCTCACCGGGAGAGAGGCCTTCGAGCGTCACCTGGCCGCCGAGCCGGGCGGCGCCGCTCTCGCTTTGGGCCTCCTCGAGCGCGTGGATCATCTCGTCGTCCGGCCCGAGGTGCAGGGTCTTGCCGAGATCGCCGCGGGTCACGCGCACCACGAAGAGCGGGTCGGTCAGGGTGCGCTCGAGCTGGGCGCGCACCAGGACGCTGCCGCTGCCGAATCGCCGCCCGAAGAGGATCCCGACACCGACGACGACCAGGCCAGCCAGCATCCAGAGCGGAAGGCCACGGAACCTCGACCAGCCTGGATCGGGCAAGCTGGCCGAGTGCGTGAAGACCCGCTTGTCCCTGAGATCGGCCACCACCACCGCGAGCGATACCCTGCCCCCGCCACGCCGCTCCACGGTGACGTGCACGACCACGGTCGCGTTGGCCCGTGCACCGAGCCCGACCAGTGCCCCATCGTCCTGCCCCGATGCGCCCTCGAGCTCGACGTCGAACCCTTTCGCCTCGAGCGTCTGCTGGAGCTGCCTGCCGACCGCTTCGTAGTCGATCACGAAGAACGCGAATAGGCTCGAGTCGGGGCCGTGGCCGATCACGAGCTTGCGCCGGCCCCCCGCGCGCAGCGTCGCGACGGCGTCCAGCACCTCGCCCGGCGACGCCGCATCCTGTGCGCCGGCCGTCCCGGACGCGGTGACGAGGGCGAGCAAGACGAGCACCGAGGCGCAGCGCATGGGCCGGCCAGTTATCGTATCCGCGCGCCCACATCGTCGCAACGGCAGTTCCGCACCCGCCGTCCCTGGCATTGGCCATCCTGCCGATTTCAGCGATCGTCGCGCGGCGGCAGGCGCCGCAGATACGAGCTCGCCACCCGCGCAGGGTCGAGCTTGAGGACCTTGGCCAGCTCGACCACGAAGCCGCGTACGTAGACCGGCGCGGGGAGCTTGTCGTACTGCTCGGCCTCGATGGCGCGCAGATGCGCGGCGCTGATCTTGGTGCGCTGTGCGATGTCCTCGATCTCGACGCCCCGGGCCTCGCGTACCCGGCGCAAGAGGGGCCCCGTGAACTCGGCGTCGGCCGCGATCTCGGGCTCGGGCGGCGGCACTCCCGCGGGCTTGTCGGCGCGCTCGGCGGGCAGGATCGGCAAGGGCGTGCCCGGCGGCGCGCTCGGGATCATCGTGACCACGGAGATCGAGCGCTGCTCGAACTCGCCGGTGCGGGCCAGCGGGGGCGCTTTCCGGCGCGGCTGCCCCTCGGGGAAGCGCTCGACGTCGTAGCGGTGCCGGCGCACCGGATCGAGCAAGACGTCGTAGGCCTCCTGGAGCGGCGCGCGGATCGCCTCGAGCCGCTCGGGCGGGCACAGCCCGCACACCGCGAGCGCGTCGTCGTCGAAGGTCTCGCGCAGGCGCCGGTGCGCCCGGCGGAGCTCCTCCTCGCTCGCGCCCGGCTCGGCCTCGAGGACCTCGTAGTGGGTCTGCTCGGCCGGCAAGGGAGGCACCCACGTGCTGGGGTTCCGGTCGGCCTGATCGGCCAGGATGCGGCGCGCGATGCGCTCGGTGTTCTTCGCGAACTTCGACTCGGGGTGCTCGACCACCACGGGCCGGCGCTTCCTCACCGCGAGCAGCACCGCGTCGTCGCTCTCGGCGTAGCCGAAGTAGTCGACCGGCAGGCCGAGCACGCGCCGGGCGGCGCTCTGCAGCTGGGTGCCGAGATCGAGGTCGGCTCGCGAGCGCGTGATGTTCACGACCACGTGCGGGCGCAGGGCGGCCATCTCGGTGCGCACGGCGGCGGCCAGCGCGGGGCCCTCTGCGTGGGCGCGCTGGTGCAGCTCGAGCGGCCCCGGCGAAGCGCCGCCCTCGCGGCGCACGCGCGACAGGAGCTGCGGGATGCCCTCGATGCGGCGCACTCGCCGCAGGAACGCGGACAGGATGAACCGGTAGGTGGCCTCGACCGCAGGAGGCTCGGGCACGGTGACCACGATGCCGCAGTCGGCCAGCGCAAACAGATCGAGGCCGGCCCAGTTGGTCGCCGGCGCGAGGTCGATCACGAGGAAGTCGCAGTCGAGCCGGCGGATCTCCTCGAGCAGGCGGTGGCGACGCGCGGGCTTGGGTGTTTGCCACGCGGCGTCGTCGAAGTCGAGGCCGAGCAGCGAGAGGTTGCCGATCCGCGTCTCGGCCAGGCACTCGCGCACGCTCGAGACCTCGCCGTTGAGCAGGCGTTGCAGGCTCCTTCTGGGCCGCTCCTCGCCGAGGCAGTTGTGGAGGTTCGCGCCGCCGAGCGCCGCGTCGAGCAGGATCACGCGCTTTCCGAGCTGCGCCAGGAAGATGCCGACGTTGGCGGCGAGCAGGGACTTTCCGACCCCCCCTTTGCCGCCGGCGAACGCCACCACGTGCGCGAGGTGATCGTCGGGCGTGACCATGTACGCCCCCAGCATACCCCCACCGTTCACCCTCGTGCTGGCTCGTGCTCGCGTTACGATGCGCAGGTTGCGCGGGAATCCGATCCTCGGCCTCTTCTTGTGCTGCGCGTGCGCGGCCGCTCAGCCGGACACGGGCGGCAGCGCGGGCGCCAGTGGAGCGGGCGCTGGCGGCAGCGG
>JAHFDS010000580.1 GCA_023248855.1 Myxococcales bacterium | reverse complement strand
TCAGGTGCGCCCCGGCGAGCGCGCCCGCCTCCGCGAGCAGCGCCCGCGCGAGCCCGCACAGGCGCAGCGCGACGTCTTCGTCGAGCGAGCTCGGCGGCACCTCGGCCGGCCCTTCAGGCGTCGGCAGGACGCCGCGCGCGGGCACGAGCGCGGCGAGCGCGAGGCGCGAGAGGCCCTGATCCCAGTGTAGACGCGCCGCGTCCGCGGCATAGGTGCCGGCCAGCGCGCTCACGTCGGCGCCCTGGAAGATGCCGAGCGCGTCCACCGTCGCGGCGAGGTCGGAAGGGGCCACGCCACCGAGCGCGGGCCGCACCGCCCGGTGGCCCAGCACCGCGAGCACGTCGGGCCGCGTGAGGCGGGAGCGGGGCAGCTCGACGAGCAGCCGCGCCAGCTCGAGCAGCGGCCGTGCCGACGGCGGGTCGAGGTCCACCACGTGGCAGGGCAGCCCGTGGCTCTCGGCGAATACGCCGAGCACGTGCGGAAGATACTCCTCGGCCACGGCCGACGGCAGGAGCACGGCGATCTCCCGCGGAGGCAGCTCCGGGTGCGCGCCTAGGAGCGCCCAGATCTCGTCGGCGACGCTCTCGACCTCGCGGCGCACGCTGGGACAGGCGAGAAGGCCCAGGCTCTCGTCGGGCCGAACGCCCTCGAGCGGCGCGAGATCGAGCAGCGCCCGTTGCACCGAGGCCAGCGCGTCGTCCCGCTCGGGCTCGACGAACGAGTCCTCGCTGGTCCACTCGGTGAGCGCGCCGAGGGCCGCCAGGTGCTCGCGTCCCGGCCGCCCCCACGCGCCGACGAGCGTCGCGTCGACCCCCGGATCGCGGGCCATCCAGAACTGCCGGCAGGGGTTCGGCGCATAGACCACCACGTCGGTGCGCTGCGCGAGCGTGGCCAGGGCGCGGTGGTACAGCGGCGACATATACGAAAATGCGAATACGTGAAGCGCGCGCGGCAGGGCCCGAGGTAGCTGCGCCAGCTGCTCGGAAAGCAGGAGCGGGCGCACGCCGCGCAGCGCGGCCAGGCGCTCGAGCGGTCCCCCGGCGCCGCCGAGGTGCTTCCACAGGCGCCGCTGGATGCGCTCGCTGTCACCGCCCGAGACCGGCTGCTCGCGCCAGTCGCGCAGCCACTCGGGCCGGGTGCTCGCGTACTCGGCGTAGAGGCGTCCGAGCTCGAGCGCGAGCTCGACCCGCCTGCCGTCACGCGCACCCCCGTCGGGGGCCGCGTCGAGCCAGCGCACGAGCGGCTCGAGATCTGGGTGCGCGAGCGCGTCGTCATCGCACAGCGCGTCGAGGCACAGCGTCTCGAGCGCCGCGCGTCCCAGCAACGCACCCTCGTCGGCGAGCGCGCCGAAGAGGCGCTCGAGGAAGTGCACGCGCAAGTTGGCGGCGATACCGACTCGCTCGGCGAGCCCCATGCGCACGTGCGCTTCCAGCGTGGACGTCGGCACCACGAGGTGCACCGGCTCGAGCGCCCGCACGCCGCCCTGCCGCTCCGCTCGCACTCGCGCCGAGAGCGCGTCGAGCAGCGCCTCGGTGCGGTTCGAGGTGACGACGTGCAGCATCGTCCGGTCAGCGCCGGCGAAAGCGCTGCAGCGCGAGCTCGGGATCGTCGGGGTGCGGCTCGCGCGGGCCAGCCTCGAAGCGCAGGAGGTCAATCGGCGGGAAGTGGACGGCGTCCGGGTGGTGCACGTGATCGGGCACGTAGGTGAGGTCGATGACGTCCGCGAGCTCCATGCCCTCGCGATAGATGCCGGCGCCGCCGATGAGCCAGATCTCGCCGCTACACGCCGCGACGGCCTCGCGCAGCGTCGGGAAACACTCGACGCCGTCGATGGGCGTGCGCGTGACCACCAGGTTGCGCCGATCCGGCAGCGGCCGCTTGCGCTCGTTCCAGGTGTTCCTCCCCATGATCACGGTCGTGCCGACCGTGAGGCGCTTGAAGCGGCGCAGGTCCGCAGGCCGCCGCCAGGGGATCTGCCCGTGGAGCCCGATGACGCCCTGGGGCGACACGGCGGCGATCATGCCGATCACACCGCGACCTTGAACCTGATCTCCGGGTGCGGGTCGTAACCCTCGAGCACGAAGTGCCGCATGACGGTGGCCGTGTCGGCCTCGAGCAACGGGCGGATGTCGACGAGCGAGCGGACCGCCGGGTCGATGCGCAGCCGCGGCAGCGGCCTTGGAGCGCGCTCGAGCTGCGAGCGCAGGCCCGGCACGTGGTCGTACTCGGCCATCTGCCCGTCCGGCTTGCACGTGTAGACGTGTGCATCGACAAGGGTGTGCGCGAAGATCCCGGGCTGCAGGCCCAGAAAGCGCGCGAACAGCTCGAGGAGGAGCGCGTAGCCCGCGACGTTGTAGGGCACGCCGAGCGCGACGTCGGCGCTGCGCTGGGTCAGGTGCAGGTTGAGCGTCGGCCGCCCCTGCCGATCGTTCTGGACGTTCAGGATCCACAGCGCGTGGCACGGCGGCAGCTTGCTCGTCTGCGCGTTGCCGGGCGCCCACGCCGAGATCACGAGCCGGCGGCTCATCGGGTTGCGCTGCGCCTCCTCGAGCACCCACGCCACCTGATCCGACTCCCCGCCGGGAGCTGGTCCCTTTCCGGGAACCGGAAAGTGTCGCCAGAAGTTGCCGTATGCGCTCGGCACGAAGCCGTCGGCGTCGGCCCACGGATCCCAGAACTTGCACCCGTGCTTCCTGAGCAGGCCAATGTGCCGCTCGCCCGACAGGAACCACAGGTTCTCGACGACGATGTTCTTCCACGAAACGGACTTGGTCGTGAGCAGCGGAAAGCCGCGCGCGAGGTCGACCTCGTAGTTCCAGTTGAAGGTCGACAGGGTGTCGACCCCGGTGCGGTTCTCCTTGCGCGTGCCCTGCTCCAGCACCTCACGCACGAGGCTCAGATACGCGTCCACCCGATCGATCTACCACGCCGCTCTGACGCGCGCGGCACCGCGATTGCCAGATCTCGACGTGCGGCGGACACGCCTTGCCAGATTCAGGCAATGCAACGCCGCTCGGTGCCCGCAGGCGTGGCTCAAAGAGCTCTTGCGGGCGCCGAGTTGCCCGGAGGAAATGGCACGGCCAATGCACCGACGTTTCCGCAGAATTCGACACCAAGTGCCAGGAGGAAGCCATGAGATCCAGCCTCATCCGGATTGCCATTGCCGCCACCCTCGCGAGCTGTACAGCGAACATCCATGACAATGACGTCTCTGGCACGGCCAACATCGATCTCGACCACGTCAACGTCGACGTGACCTCGAGCGTCGACGTCAACAACGTCCAGGCCGGGATGTCGGTCCCCCTGAACCTCACGGTGGACAGCCGCGTCCTGCTCATCGAGCCGAGCGCGCAGCCGCCGGCGAACCGGGTGGACGTCGCCGCCCACTTCCAGATCTACCTCGACAATGTCGACGGGGAGCCCATCCTCGTCACGGCGAGCACCCAGGCCGAGGTAAAGATCCCGAGCTCCGCGCCACCAGGTCCGCACACGCTGATCTGCCGCCTGCACCACCATGACGGCAGACCGACGAGCTCTCGGTTCGAGGTCAAGATCAACGTCAAGGTGAGCATCTCTACCGGCAGCCTCGATGGCGGAGCCGGCGGCGGCGGCGCTGGCGGCGGCGGCGCCGGCGGGTGATCCGCGATAGCCGTGCTCAGGCCCACACGCCTCGCGCCGGGAGGGCTGGCAAAGATGCGTCAGTGAGTCTGGCGCACCGAGGCGGAGGAGCGGGCATGAGGTCAGGGCTGGTCGGCCCGCCGCCATCGGCTACGCGGACGTGCTGACGCCGCTGTTTTCGCCCTGATCCCCACAGGCGAGCCACCGCCTTCGGGCGTCACTCCCGGGTTCCCCCATCTCGCACGCCCGCGTCAGCTGGCGCCGCCGGGCATTGGGCCTCGAGCGCCTCGACCTTGCCGCGCTCCTTGCCGTAGCCCTCCTCGTCGTCGCAGAGCGGCGAACGCTCCAGGGCCGCGCGCGCCGTGCGCGCGGCGGCCTCGCACTTGCCGAGCTTCT
>JAHFDS010000579.1 GCA_023248855.1 Myxococcales bacterium | reverse complement strand
GGTGCCGCCCGTCGTGCTGCCGCCGGTGCCGCCCGTCGTGCTGCCGCCCGTGCCGCCGCTTCCTTCCGGCGCCGGCGTGGGAAACGGGCGGCAGGAGGTGCTGCGCGGGCACGCGCTCAGCGCGGTGCAGCGCACGGGGGGACGCGCGGGCATACAAAAGCCGCGCTCCACCCCGCTGGCGGGGGGCCTGGCGCAGACTTATCCCGCCTTGCAGTCGCCATTGCCGTGGGCGACGGCGCACGGCAGCAGGCTGCCAAATTCGTTCGGCAGGCACCACAGCGACCCCGGTTCGGTGACTGCGGCCAACGACATGCCCTCGTCCTCGAACGACGGGAGGTCGGCCGGGTCGGCGCCGCAGCCGCCCGATCCCAGGATGGAGAGAGAGAGCGTCGCGATAACCAGACTCCTCATTTCGTGCCTCCTCTTGCGGACCCGAAGAGGCTCCTGAGCAACCCCCGGGCCACGCGATGGACACCACATATCGAGGGGATGGCGAGCCGAGCGCCGCGGCTGCTCTGACCCGGCTCTGACACTGTCTCGGACAGGGTGGACCGCTCTGCCAGACGACAGGTGCGATAGACTCGAGTCTTCGCATGACGCCACGAAAGCCCGCCGGCACCATGCCGAACCTGGAGGAGGGCGATCGCGCCCGCGGGCGGGCGTGCTTCCTCGTCTACGTGCTGGGCTACGAGGACCTGCTCGCGCAGGCCACCGTCAGCCTCCGCATCGACGCGATCCCGTCGCCCATCACCGTCGGTCGCGCCAGCGATGGCAAGCCGTTCGGTCTTTCCGCGCCGGCCGAGATCCGGATGCCAGATGCCTGGATGTCGGCGGCGCACGCGGTGCTCGAGCGGCAAGGCGACGGGTGGTCCCTGCGCGACGAGGGCCACAGCAGGAACGGGACGTTCGTCAATGGCGTGCGCGTCCGGCAGCACGCGCTTTTGAGCGGCGACCTGATCGAGATGGGCCGATCCCTCTTGTGCTATCGCGTGGTCGATGCCGCGCAGGTGGGCGCGCTCGAGGTCCCGAGCGCGCAGCTGCGACTCGGGCCGACGCGTACGCACTGCGCCGAGGTGGCGGTGCTGCTCCGCGATCTCCGCCGCATCGCGGCCTCGAAGGAGTCCGTCCTCATCCTGGCGGAGACGGGCGCGGGCAAGGAGTTCGTCGCGCAGGAGGTCCACCGCTTGAGCGGGCGTGCCGGCCAGCTCTGTCCGGTCGACTGCGGTGCCGTCCCGGAGAGCCTGTTCGAGGCCACCTTCTTCGGGCATCGCAGAGGGGCGTTCACGGGCGCCGCGGACGCACGCACCGGGGAGCTCGTGCGCGCGGACGGCGGCACGCTCTTTCTCGACGAGGTCGCGAACATGTCGACGGCGTCGCAGGCCAAGCTGCTGCGCGTGCTCGAGGATGGCCGCGTGACCCCGCTCGGCGCCGCGGAGTCACAGACCGTCGACGTGCGCTGGATCGCGGCGACCAATCGCGAGCTGTTCGCCGATCAGTCGGCATTCCGCGGCGATCTGCTGCGCCGGCTGGCCGGGTACGTCGCGCGCATCCCCCCCTTGCGTCGTCGTCGCGAGGATCTGGGGGAGCTCTCCGCCCACCTCCTGCGCGAGGCCGGCATCGACCGCGCCTCGATCACGCCGGCGGCGGCGCGCATCCTGTTCACGGATGCCTTCCCGGGCAACCTGCGGCAGCTGCGCACCACGCTGCGCAGCGCGGCCATCCTGGCCGACCGAGGGCAGGTCGCGATCGAGGAGCAGCACCTGCCCACGTTCGACCCGCAGACTGAGCCCGTCACCGACCCCGGGCTCGGACGGCCGCGAAGGAACGGCGTGCCCGATGCGGCCGAGATCGAGGCGGCGCTCTCGACCACGCAGGGCAACGTGGTGCGCGCCGCCCAGCTGCTCGAGACCCACCCGCGCCAGCTCTACCGCTGGATCGAGAAGCTGGCCTTGCCCCTGACCAAGTACCGGCAGTGACCGCGCCGGTTCAGGCCGACGGGCGGATCTCGACCGCTTGGGCGCCGGTGCGTTGCCGCCAGGTGTTGAACTTGAGGAAGATCTTGACGAAGGTCTGCTGCGCCTTGGGATCGAGGTTCTCGTTGAAGTGCGGCGCGTGGATGGTCACGTAGCGGCCAAAATAGGTGAGCTGCTTGAGGATGAGCACGAACTGCGACGGCAGGTGCAGATCGTGGACCCGCGCCATCGCGAGCAGCTTGGGGATGAACTGCTCGAGCATGTCGGGCCGGTCGACCGTGAGCGCGCGTAGCGGCAGGAACGCCTCGGTCACGTCCTTGACGTAGGCGTTCCAGTCGACGCCGGCGCCGACCGCGCCCATCGCGTGGATCGCGCGCGCCATCTGCTCGCCGTCTCCCGACACCAGCGCGCCGACCCAGTCCGCCAGCGCGGCGCGGTGATCATCCGAGAACCGCCCCAGGATCCCGAAGTCGAGATAACCCAGGCGGCCGTCGTCGAGGACCATGATGTTGCCGGCGTGGATGTCGCCGTGGAAGAAGCCGCCGAGGAAGATGCAGCTCCAGAACACCTCGCTCGTGGCGCGCAGCATGTCCTCCACGTCGCCGACCCGCGCGTCGACGCCAGCCTTGTCGTCGATGCGCACGCCATGGAAGCGATCGAGCGTGAGCACGCGCGCGGTGCTGAGCTCGTGGTGCACGCGCGGCGCGCAGGCCAGCGACAGCAGCGATTCGCGCTCGAGGAGCGCATTGAATCCATCGATGTTGCCGGCCTCCAGGTCGAAGTCGAGCTCCTCGCGAATGGTGCGGCGGAAGTCCTGGACGATGCCGAGGAGGTTGGCCCTTCGCAGGATCGCGCTGCACGCCATGCCGATTCGCGCCAGCACCCCCATGAGCGCCATGTCTTGCTCGATTCGCCCGCGGATGCCGGGCCGCTGCACCTTGACGACGATCGCTGTGCCGTCGCGAAGCTTGCCGGCGTGGACCTGGGCGATCGACGCGGACGCCAGCGGCACCTCGTCGATGTGAGCGAAGGCGCTCTCGGTGAGCGGGCCGAGATCCTCGCGCAGGGTTCGCCACACGTGCTCGACGGGGATGGGCCGAACCTGATCGATGCAGCGAGCGAACTCGTCGGTGGTTGCCTGGGAGAATGCCGTGGGGCTCGACGCGATCATCTGCCCGAGCTTGATGTAGGCCGGTCCCAGATCCTCGAAGGCGAGGCGAACCGCACGTGCCATGGTGTACGCCGAATCGCGCCGCCAGATCCTCCGCCCCAAGAGGGGCAAGAGCCGCCGTGCGAAGACGCAGCCGAGCACCAGGGCTCGCCGCGGGACCCGAAGGAGCAGGAGCAGGAGCGCGCCGATCCCGATCGCCAAGAGCCACATCATGTCGACGCGATTACGCCATGCATTTGTGCTGGCGCAAGGCATTGTTGGCCCCTTTGGGGTCGGGCAGCTCCGGGCGCGCCCGCTTCAAGGCTTCGGCGGCGCCAGATTGCCGGCCATCCGAGCGCCGGCGAGCGCGACCAGGAGCGTGACGGCGAAGACCGCGGCGTGCGCCTCGCGGGGCGGATGGCCCGTGGCGGCGAGGGCCGAGAGGAGCGCGCCACCGAGGCCGGTGCCGGCGGCCGTGGCGAGCGACTCGGCGAGCTGGAGCTGGCCCGAGACCTCGCCCTCCTGGCCCGGCGGCGCCGCGGCGATGCAGACCAGCCCCCCCGCGCTGTAGGAAAGCCCGATGCCGATCCCGGCCACGCCCCAGCCGAGCGGCACCAGCAAGAACGGCACCGAGGTGAGCAGGCCCGCGGAGACCCCGGCGATGCCGAGCGCGAGGATGCAGAAGCCGGTGACGACGCGGCGGGGGCGACTTTCGGCTCCCCCCCGGGCTTCGAGCCGATCCTGCGCCCACGCCGCCGAGATCCAGCCGAGGGCCGCGGCGGTGAGCGCGAGGCCGGCCTGCGAGGGGGGGGCGCCACGCAGCTCGCCGGCGCCGAGCGGGACGAACGCCTCGGTGCCGAAGAAGGCGAACGCGAGCAGCCCGCGCGTCGCCA
>JAHFDS010000168.1:11734-16124 GCA_023248855.1 Myxococcales bacterium | reverse complement strand
CGGGCGCGGAGCAGCGGGTGGCGCCGCGGGCGGCACCGCGGGTGGCAGCGGCAGCGCAGGCGACGTTCCCGATGGCGGCGTGGCCGGCGGCAGCCCCGACGCGGCGGCCCCACCTCCGGATGCTCCGCCGCCTCCACCACCCGGAACCTGGAGCGTGATGGCGGAGACTGGCGGACCCTCGCCGCGCCACTTCCACACCGCGGTCTGGACGGGCAGCGAGATGATCGTCTGGGGCGGCGGCAACGACCGGCAGACGTTCGCGGACGGCGCGCGCTACAGTCCGAGCACCGACACCTGGCGGCCCATTTCGCCGCCGGTCAACCTCGGTGCGCGGCAGCACCAGAGCGCCGTGTGGACCGGCCGCCTCATGATCGTGTGGGGCGGCGCCAACATTGCCAATGCCGTCTTCTACAGGGACGGCGCGCGCTACGACCCGGTGACCGATACCTGGGCGGGCACGAATCCCACGGGAGCACCGAGCGCGCGGGGCGAGCACTCGGCCGTGTGGACCGGCAGCGAGATGGTGATCTGGGGCGGCGTCGGCACGGGCGGCACACCCCTCAAGACCGGGGCGCGCTACAACCTCATGCGTGACGAGTGGCTGCCAGTCACGCAGACCGGAGCCCCGGACGCGCGGCACGGCCAGGTCGACGCCTGGAACGGCCGCCAGGTGGTGATCTGGGGCGGTCAGGGCGCAAATGGGCAGCCGCTCGCCACGGGCGGTCGGTACGAGCCCGCGGGCGACACCTGGAGCCCGATCCCGACGGCGGGCGCACCGACGGCGCGAACGGGCCACGTCGGCGTCTGGACCGGCAATGCGCTCTTCGTCTGGGGCGGCAAGGGGATCATGGACGCGTTCTACCGAGACGGTGCGCTCTTCGTCGGCGGCAATGGCACTGGTGGCACTGGTGGCACTGGTGGCACTGGTGGCACTGGTGGCACTGGTGGCACTGGTGGAGCCGGGGGCCGGGGTGGCGGCGGTGGTGCTGGAGGAATGGGCGGCAATGGCGGCCTCGGAGGCGCCGGCGGCATGGGTGGGCGCGCAGGCGCGGGAGGCGTGGGCGGCAATGGCGGCCTGGGTGGTAATGGCGGCCAGGGCGGTAATGGCGGCATGATGGGCGGCGGCAATGCCTGGCGCGCCGTGACGACGAGCAGCGCGCCCACGGCGCGCATCGGCCACTCGGCCGTGTGGACCGGCTCGGAGGTGATCGTCTGGGGCGGTCGTGACGCGTCGGGCGCCGCGCTGCCGACCGGTGGTCGCTACGATCCCGTGCAGGATCGGTGGGTCACGATGTCGGTCATCGATGCGGCAGAGCCGCGGAGCGGCCAGCGCGCTTGCTGGGCGGGCAACCAGATGCTCGTCACCGGCGGGGATGGCTCGAATCCGATGATGCCCCCCGTGCGCGGCGGACGCTACAGGCCCGAGTAGCCGACTTCGAGCAGTCTTTCGCGGGGCGGCCACCCAACCCCTGGGGTGGTCGCCCCGCTCTCTTTTGCCCTACTCGAACACGATGCCCTGTGCGAGCGGCAGGGCACCCGAACCGTTGATCGTGCAGGTCTGCCGGCGCATGTAGGCCTTCCACGCGTCCGAGCCGGATTCGCGGCCGCCGCCAGTGTCCTTCTCGCCACCGAAGGCCCCGCCGATCTCCGCGCCGCTCGTCCCGAGGTTCACGTTCGCGATGCCGCAATCGGAGCCCGCCGGGCCGAGGAAGGCCTCGGCCTCGTTGACGTCACGCGTGAATACCGCGGACGACAGGCCCTGCGGCACCTCGTTCTGCAGCGCGATCGCGGCCTCGAGATCGGGCACGCGCTGCACGTACAGGATCGGCGCGAAGGTCTCCTGGCGCACGATGGCGAGGCCGACCGGCGCCTCGAGGATGCAGGGCCGCACCCAGCCGCCGCCCGCGTGGGCCGGCCCCTCGAGCCGCTCGCCGCCGTGGACGACGCGGCCCCCGTGGGCGCACGCCACGGTGATCGCGCGCTGCATCGCGTCGGCCGCCTCGCTCGAGACGAGCGGCCCCATCAGCGTGCCGTCCGCCAGCGGATCGCCGATGCGCACCTGGCCGTAGGCGCGCACCAGGCGCTCGACCAGCGCGTCGGCCACCCGCTCGTGCACGATGAGCCGCCGCGTGCTGGTGCAGCGCTGTCCCGTCGTGCCGACGGCGCCGAAGACCACCGCGCGCGCCGCCAGGTCGAGGTCGGCGCTCGGCATGACGATGAGCGCGTTGTTGCCGCCGAGCTCGAGCAGCGTGCGCCCGAGCCGTGCGCCCACCACCTCGGCCACGCGCCGCCCCATGCGGCAGGAGCCGGTCGCCGAGACGAGCGGGATGCGGCGATCGGCGAGCAGAGCTTCGCCCACGTCGGCATCGGGGCCGACGCACAGGCTCGCCACCGCCGGGTCCACGCCGTTTTCCTCGAGCACGCGCGCCGCGATCCGCGTGACTGCGAGGGCCGAAAGCGGCGTCTTGCGCGAGGGCTTCCACAGGACCGCGTCGCCGCACACGAGGGCGAGCGCGGCGTTCCAGCTCCACACCGCGACGGGGAAGTTGAAGGCCGTGATGACGCCGACCACGCCGAGCGGATGCCACTGCTCGAGCATGCGGTGCCCCGGGCGCTCGGACGGCATGGTCAATCCATGCAGCTGTCGCGACAGTCCCGTCGCGAAGTCGCACACGTCGATCATCTCTTGCACCTCGCCCTCGCCCTCGACGCGGATCTTGCCCATCTCGAGCGTGACCAGCGCGCCGAGCGCGGCCTTCTTGCCGCGCAACGCCTCGCCGAGCTGCCGCACGATCTCGCCGCGGCGTGGCGCCGGGACGAGCCGGAAGCGCTCGAAGGCCGTGTGCGCGCGCGCCACGATGCGTTCGTAGTCCGCACGCGTGCACTGCCGGACGCGCCCGAGGACGCTGCCGTCGATGGGGGTGCGGACCTCCAGCGCGTCGCCGCCGCCCAGCCACTCACCGCAATACCCGCCGGCCGTCTCGAGCCCGAGCCCGCAGGCGCCCAGGATGTCTTCTCTGCGCATGCGCGAAGGCTACCCGATCTCCCCGCGGGGGATCACTCGACCGGGGTGGCCCGCCGGACCGCGTCCTCGAGGCCGAACGGCTCGCCGAGCCACTCCGCCGCCGCCGCCCCGAGCGCGGCCCGGACCATGGGCAGCTCGCCATCCACGATCCGGGCGCGGACCAGTGCGTCGAGCCGGCCCTCGCGGCTCGTGCCCTGTCGCGCCAGGGCCTCCGCACGCTGCCTCGCCCGGGCACGCAGCTCGGCGAGCGCGTCCTCGACCAGCGCCTGCTCCGCGCGCGCAGAGAACGCCTGGAGGGGCGCGAGCTCGAGCGGATCCGGCGCGATGCCCGCGCACGAGAGCCCGTCGCTCCACAGGTCGCTCGCCTCCGCGCTCTGCACCAGCTCACGGCCCGCGAGCGCCCGTCCCCGCTCCCCGAGGCGCAGGCTCGCCGTGGCCACCGCGCTGCGGTGCACGGTGCGCCGCTCGTAGAAGAAGGTCTGGTAGACCGGTACCTCGATCGTGCGCGGACAGCGGCCGGCCGCGTGGGCGAGCTTGTCGGCGACCTCCGCTTGCTCGCGCAGGGCGCGTTCGGCCTCGGCCACCTTGCCGGCGCAGCTGGCAGCGTCCTTGCCTCCCTTGCACGCCTGCCCCGCCTCCTCGAGGGCCCGTCGCGCAGTGTCGCGATCGCGCGTCGCGTCGCGGGCGCGGGTCTCGAGCGCCGGGCACTCGGGGTTCGGCTCGCGACGTGTACCCGTCTGGCACGGCGATGACGCGCGATCCCGCGTCACCTGCTCGCTCGGCTGCGGCGACCGGGTCGCGAGCTCAAGCACCAGCTCGGCACCTCCTGCCCGCACGAACGCCTCGGGCAGGTGCGCCGCGAGCGCCCCCTCGCCCGTCCCCCCGCGGGATCCGCTGATGACGAGCGTGATCGGCTCGGCGAGGGCACGCCGGAGCGCCCCCTGTCTGCGCGCGACCTCGGCCCAGCGCACCGCGGGGGCCGGAGAGAAGCGTGCCGCGGCCGCCGCCTGGAGCAGCGCGTGGCCCGCGTGGCCCGCCTGCTCCGCGGGCCCGATCGCCGCCGCATGGATGGCCTCGAGCCTCGCGCCCACCGACGCGCGCGCCGCGCCGACCGCGCGATCCGGCCGTGCGTGCTGCATGCGATCGAGCGCGCCGAAGTAGCGGTGCGGCTCGGTCTTGCCGCGCAGCCCCGCCTCGAGGCGCGAAAAGCGCCCCCCGAGGTCGCGCTGGATCTCGGCTGCCCGCGCGCGCTCGACCCCGAGCGAGGGCAACCGAGAGAGCATGAGCCACGCGTCCTCGAGCTCGGACAGCGCCGGCTCGGCGCCATCCACGAGGCCGTAGATGCGCCACACGTAGCCCTGCCGC
>JAHFDS010000168.1:0-11724 GCA_023248855.1 Myxococcales bacterium | reverse complement strand
TCGACCGCGTGCTGGCCCGGGCGCAGCTTGAGCGAGGCCTCGTACGCGACGATCGCGTCGTCGTAGCGGTGCTGCAGGGTGGCCGCATCGCCGAGCGCATTGAGCCGCTTGACCTCCGCCGGCAGGCACGCCCCTGTGAGGAGCGCGAGGACGAGGAGGAGCCGCGACCGCACGCCGGCGATGGTAGCCCCGTTTCCCTGGGGGCCGGGCTGTGCGAACCTGCGCCCGGTGGCGCCGGAGCGAACCGACGAGGAGCTCATGGCCGCGTACGTCGCGGGCGACGCCGCTGCATTTCGCGTGCTGTTCGACCGCCTGGCGCCGCAGCTGCTGCGCCTGTGCGCGCGCGGGCTCGGCTCGAAGAGCGAGGCCGAAGACCTGGTCCAGCAGACCTTCCTGCAGCTACACCGCGCGCGCTTCGAGTTCCGCGCCGGCGCGCGGCTGCGGCCTTTCGTGGTCACCATCGCCCTCAACCTGCGCCGCGACCTGCAGCGTCGCGGCAAGTTTCGCGGCGAGTCTCCACGGCCGATCGAGGAGCTGGCGGATCCGCGGGGCAACGCCGCCGACGAGCTCGAGCGCGCGCGCGTGCGCCGGGCGCTCGACCGGCTGCCGCCCGACCAGCGCGAGGTGATCGAGCTGCACTGGCTCGAGGGGCTGTCGTTCCCCGAGGTCGCCGAGATCGTCGGCGCCTCCGCCGGGGCCGTGCGGGTGCGGGCCCACCGCGGCTACCAGAAGCTGCGCGAGGAGCTCGCCGACGCGGCTCCCGACAGCCGCGCCGCCGTGCCAGGTGAGGAGGCTGCCTCATGACGAGCTGCTCCGACACGCGAACCGCCCTCGCGGCGGGGCGCGAGGACGCGGGCATTCTCGAGCACCTCGAGGCCTGCCGCGACTGCCAGCGCGCCCTCGACGGCGGCACGGCCCTCGAGCCACCCGCGACGCCAGCCCCCCCACCCGCGCTGCGCGAGCGACTCGACGAGGCGCTGGCGCGCGAGCGGGGCCCTGTCGCCTGGCTGCGCGAGCGCCCGCTGGTCCTGCGCGCGCTACCCTGCCTGCTGGTCCTTTCGGCCTGGCTGGTCCAGGCCGGCACCCAATCGGTGCACCGCGAGCTCGACGCCTACCCGCGCGGGCGTCTGGTCGCCCTCGTGCTCTCCCTCCTTGCCTGCGGCGTCCTCGGTCTCTCGCTGTCGCTTCGTTCACTGGCGCGCCGAGCGCCGCCCATCGCGCGCGCGCACGCGTTCATCGGCGCTGCGCTGCTCGTGCCCATCCTGCTCGCGCTCCTGCCGGAGGTCCACACCGGGCCGTGGACCGGCCGGGGGCTCGGTGCCGAGCTCCTGCCGCTTGCGCTGCACTGCCTTGGCGTCGGCGTCGGCATCGCGCTCTCGCTGCTCGTGCTGCTGCGCCTCGCCGATCGCGCCGCCCACGCCGCGCGCGCCCGCGCTCTGCTCGCCGCCGCCAGCGCCGCCGCCTTCGGCAACCTCGTGCTCTTCGTGCGCTGCCCGCTCGACGCGCCGCTCCACCTCTTGCTCGGGCACGCCACCGTGGGCATCGTGCTCGCCGTCGGCTACCGCCTCGCCCGCCGCTAGATCTGGATCGCCTTCCAGTCGCCCGAGCGGAACTTCCAGCCCATGAGCACCATGAGCAGCACGATGTAGATGACCGCGGCGGCGAACACACCCAGGATCGCGAACCCCAGCACGAGGCCGAACAGATAGGCGAGCGGCACCAGGCAGGTGAAGTGCAGCACGAATTCGACCACCATCACGAAGCGCGTGTTGCCGGCACCGAACAGCGCCTGCGTGAGGACGAATGCGGCCACGATGCACGGTTCCATGAGCCCCACGAGCCGCAGAATCGGGATCGCGATCTCGACCACCCTCGGATCGCGCGTCCAGAGCGATAGCACCCACGCGGGCGCGACCATGACGACGATCCCGACCACGCTGAAGAAGTAGACACCGATCTTCACCGCTTCCCAGCCGTAGTCCGCGGCGAGGTCGGGGCGCTTGGCGCCGAGGCTCTGGCTGACCAGAGTGGCCGTCCCGGTGCCGAACGCCAGGCTGATCATGAAGGTCAGGAGGGCAATCGTGATCACGTTGGCCGTCGCCCCCGCGTAGAGCGGGCCATGCCCCGCACGGAGGTCGAGCTCGGTCACGATCCAGAAGAAGATGTAGACGCCGCTCATGACGAACACGGTCGCGAGCCCGCCCGGCGCCGACAGCTTGACGATCTCCTTCATGATCCGACCGTTGAGGTTCGAGGCGTGCCAGATGTGGTAGTCGCGACGGACGCGGGGCCCGAGCGCGAAGCCGAGCATCATGAAAAGGCCCACGAACGACGACACCATCGACGCCACACCCACGCCCTCGACGCCCATGCGAGGCATCCCGAGCTTGCCGAAGACCAGCCCGTAGGCGAGCCCGAAGTTGACCACGTTCATGACGATCGCGGCGTAAAGGTGCAGGCGGGTCCGTCCGATGCCGTCGAACCAGCTCTTGCAGCTGGCAGTGGTCACCATCGAGACGACCCCTAGCATGCGCCACTTGAGGTAGGGCACGCCGAGTGCCACCACCGAGGGCTCCTTCATGAAGATGGGCGCCAGGTGGGGCACGAGGATCCACGACACCCCGGCCGCCACGAGCGAGGTCACGGTCGCCACGGCGAGAGAGTTCGAGAAGATCCGACCGGCCTCGTGGTGCGAGGCCGCCCCCATGCGTCGCGCGGTCATGGCCTGCGTCCCCACCGAGATCGCGGACAGGGATCCACCCACGAGCCAGAGGATGACCAGGGAGGCCTGCAACGCCGACTGTCCCGCCGTCGCCTCCTCGAGCGGCAGCCGACCGACCAGGATGTGATCCACCTGGTTGAGGATGGTCTGAAGGCCCATGGCGAAGACCACGGGCATGGCCATGCCGAGGATGCGCTTAGCGAGGTCTGGCTGGATGCGGAGCGAAAACGCCATCGTCGACGGAGGGAGTGCGGACGTGTAAACCGTATCGTGTGTCGGGGCAAGGGCCAGACGCTGGCCTCGGCGATTGACACGCCTCAGCGTCCCTCGTAGCTTTCCTGGCACGTATGTGCGAAGGGGCCAAGGTACCTACACGCGTCCTGTGCGTGCTGCTCCTCGGCTTCCTGGCAGTGGGGTGCAAGCCCAAGTACCCGGCCTGCGAGAACGACGAGGACTGCCGCGCCAAGGAGTTCTGCGTCCAGACCCAGTGCCGCCAGTGCCGCCAGAACGCCGACTGTCCGCAGGGTTCGGAATGCAAGGCGGGCGCCTGCGCCGCCCTGCCGAAGCTCGCCAAGAACGCCTGTGCCGACGACGCCCAGTGCCCCGAAGGCAAGTCGTGCATCAACGGTGAGTGCAAGGCCTGCGCAGCCGACGACGAGTGCGGGCCGAACGGCAAGTGTCGCGGCGGCAAGTGCCTGCGCCCGGGGGGCTGCGATCGAGACGAGGACTGCCCGCAGAACATGGACTGCATCGGGGGCCGCTGCGTGGCCGACACCAAGGTGTCGCGAAACGGCATTCCGGACTGCGCCCTGGGTTCCATCTACTTCGGCTTCGATCAGGCGACGCTCGAGCCGAAGAGCACGAACGACCTCCAGCGCATGGCGGACTGCATCAAGCGGAGCCCGGTGGGCGCGCAGCTCGTCGGTCACACGGATCCGCGCGGCACCGACGAGTACAACCTCGCGCTGTCCGAGCGCCGGGCCATCGCGGCGCGCGACTACCTCGAGCGCCTCGGCGTTCCCGGCGCCAAGATGCGCACCCTGCCCCGCGGGGAGATCGACGCCAGCGGCCGCGACGAGGAGAGCTGGGCGCGCGATCGGCGCGTGGAGGTCCGGTGGCCCTAAGGTTCCTCGTGCTGGTCGTCGCGGCGTGCTCGGCCTGCGCGACCTCAGGCGATCTCGAGCGCGTTCGCGCCGACCTCAAGGCGCTCGAGCAGCGCGTGGAGAGCGGCGATCGCGATCTCGCCAAGGCGAGCAGCGAGGCCAAGGATCAGCTGCAGAAGCTCCGTGAAGCGACCGAGCAGGCGACGCGGCTGCTCGAGCGCAACACCGCCGACGCGGGCCTGCAGATCACCCGCACGCAGACCGAGCTGGCTGCGCTCCAGGGCCGCGTCGACGAGATCTCGCATCAACTGGAGGAGATCCAGCGTCAGCTCGCCACGGCGCGTACGATCGACAACCGGCCCGTCGCGCAGGCCCTGCCCGCCGACGCCGACAGCCTGTTCGCGGAGGGCCAGCGCGCGATCGAGGCCGGTCGCTTCGACGACGCCAGAAAGATGCTGCGCAGCTTCACCGAGACCTATGCCAAGGACCGCCGCGCGGCGGACGCCCAGTACCTGCTCGGCGAGAGCTACGCCCGCCAGGGCAAGCACGCGCCCGCGATCGGCGAGTACCAGAAGGTCATCGACCGCTACGCGCGGAGCCCGGTGCTCGAGGATGCCATGTTCAAGATCGGGCTCTCGTTCCTGGAGCTCAAGTACTGCGGCGACGCCCGGACATTCCTGTCCGAGACGCTCAAGCGCTATCCCCACGGCAAGCACGAACGGGCCATCCGCACCAAGCTCCAGGAGCTCGAGCGCAACGCGCGCAACAAGCGCTTCTGCGCTTCGTCCTAGACGCTCTTTTCGGCCTGCCGGCCACGCCCGAACGCGTCCCTGATGGCGCGCCCGGCCGCGACAGGATCCTCGGCGCCGAGGACCGCGCCGATCGCGGCCGCCGCGCTTGCGCCCGCGGCCACTGTCTCGGGGACCCGCGCGACCGTGATGCCGCCGATCGCCACGACGGGCACCCTGGCCAGGGCACAGACCTCGGCGAGGGCGCAAAGGCCCACCACCGGGTCCGGATCGGCCTTGCCGGTCGTCGCATACACCGGACCGAAGCCGAGGTAGTCGGCCCCTCCCGAGATCGCCAGCTCCGCCTGCGCACGCGAGTGCGTGGACACGCCGAGCCATAGGCGACCCGCGGCGATCCGACGCGCTGCCGCGAGCGGCAGGTCCTGCTGTCCGAGGTGACAGGCCAAGGCCCCGGCGGCGAGCGCCACGTCGAGCCGATCGTTGACGCAGAGCGGGATCCCCCGGGGATCGAGGATCGTGGCGAGTGCCCGCGCGTTCTCCAGCATCAGGCCCGCGTCGGCCGCCTTCTGCCGGAGCTGCACGATGCAAGCCCCCGCGTCTGCGAGCCGCTCGCCGAGGGCGCGGGCTGCATCGGTCCCGGCGTCGGCGGGTAGGTCCGCGATGCCGTAGAAGCCGCGAAGGACCCGCTTGGGCTCGTTCACCCGCGCACCGCCTGGAGCACCGCCGCTGTCGCCAGCAGCGCGATCAAGCCCGCTTCCAGCAGCGCGAACGCCCAGGCCGGCAGAGGCCCCGGGCTCCGCCTTTCGGCCAGCACCGACCCGAGGAGCGAGCCGGCGACGAAGCCCCCGCCGTGTGCGAAATGATCGAGGCGAGGCATCAGCAGCGCCATGACGGCTGCATAGGCGGCAAACACCACGAGCGCCCGGCGCAGCCCCGACGAGAGCCCGCGCCGACGCACCTCGAGCGCGAACAGGCCGCCGAAGATGCCACAGATGGCACCGGAAGCGCCCACGCCGTGCGGCTGCATCGAGAACGGCAGCGCGGTCCACGGCACGTCGGCGTGCCCGTGGCCGAGCACCGAAGCCAAGCTCCCCATCCCGCCCGACCAGACGTAGAGCAGCGCGAACCGCCGCCGGCCGAACAGCTCCTCGGCCTGGCTGCCCGCCTGGACCAGCGCGACCAGGTTGCAGATCAGATGGAAGAAGCCGCCATGCAGGAACATCGCGGTGAGGAGCCGCTCGGGCTCACCGGTGGCGAGCGCCCCCGCGTACCAGGCCCCGAAGCGCTCGAGCAGCGCGGCCGAGAACTCGTGGAAGAGGCGCCCGCCGCCCTTGACCGACGCGATCTCCATTCCGACGTACACGAGCAGGTTCGCGACGACCAGACCGACCGTCCACATCGGGCGCGTGACATCGACGCGTCCGCGAGGGATCTCGCTGCGACGGCCCGATTGCGAGGTCACCTCGATGGGCACACGCTTCCCTCGCCCACGCCTAGTCGGCGTGCTCTACACTGGAGGGCTCGATGTCGGGGCGCTTCCGGATCCAGAGCGAGTACTCGCCCACGGGCGACCAGCCGAAGGCCATCGCCGAGCTGCTCGCGGGGCTCGAGGCCGAGGCCAGAAACCAGGTGCTCCTCGGCATCACCGGCTCGGGGAAGACCTTCACGATCGCCAACGTGATCGAGAAGGTGCAAAGGCCGACCCTGGTCATCGCGCACAACAAGACGCTCGCCGCGCAGCTCTATGGCGAGTTCAAGTCCATCTTTCCGGACAACGCGGTTCACTACTTCGTCTCCTACTACGACTACTACCAGCCCGAGGCCTACATCCCCGCCTCGGACACGTACATCGAGAAGGACTCGCTCATCAACGACGAGATCGATCGCATGCGCCACGGGGCGACGTATGCGCTCCTGACGCGCCGCGACGTCATCATCGTCGCCTCGGTGTCGTGCATCTACGGCATCGGCGCCGCCGAGGCCTACCTCGAGATGACGGTCGAGCTCACGCGCGGCGTCGAGGTCCGGCGCGACGCCGTGCTGCGGCGCTTGATCGAGCTCCAGTACGAGCGAAACGACCTCGACTTCCACCGCGGCACGTTCCGGGTCCGCGGGGACACGGTCGAGATCTTCCCGAGCTACGAGGAGGAGAGAGCCCTGCGCGTCGAGTGGTTCGGCGATGAGATCGATCGCATCGCCGAGATCGACCCCTTGCGCGGCCGGGTGCTGCGGGACCTCCCCGAGGTCAAGCTGTTCCCAGCCTCGCACTACGTCACGCCGGCCGCGACGCTGGTGCGCGCGATGACGGGGATCAAGGAAGAGCTGCGCGGGCGGTTGCAGGAGCTCAAGGGTGGCATGAAGCTCGTCGAGGCGCAGCGCCTCGAGCAGCGCACCATGTTCGACCTCGAGATGCTCGAGCAGATGGGCCACTGCAAGGGCATCGAGAACTACTCACGGCACCTCTCGGGGCGCGCCGCGGGCGACCCGCCGCCCACGCTCATCGACTACTTCCCGAAGGACTACCTCCTGGTCGTCGACGAGAGCCACCAGACCGTGCCGCAGATCGCCGCGATGTACCGCGGGGATCGCTCGCGCAAGGAGACGCTGGTCGAGTTCGGGTTCCGCATGCCGAGCGCGCTCGACAACCGGCCGCTCAGGTTCGAGGAATGGGAAGGGCGCATCCAGCAGGCCATCTTCGTGAGCGCCACACCCGGCGACTACGAGGTCGGCAAGACCGAAGGCGTCGTCGTCGAGCAGATCATCCGGCCGACGGGCCTGCTCGACCCACCCATCGAGGTGCGCCCGGTCAAGGACCAGGTCGACGACCTGCTCGGTGAGATCCGCCTCCGTGCGGAGCGCGGCGAGCGAGTGCTCGTCACCACGCTCACCAAGCGCATGGCCGAGGACCTGACCGAGTACTTCGCCGAGCTCGGCGTCAAGGTGCGCTACCTCCACTCGGACGTCGACACGATGGAGCGTGTGGAGATCATCCGCGATCTCCGGCGCGGCGAGTTCGATGTCCTCGTCGGGATCAACCTCCTGCGCGAAGGGCTCGACCTGCCGGAGGTGTCCCTCGTGGCGATCCTCGATGCGGACAAGGAGGGTTTCCTGCGCTCGGAACGCGCCCTCATCCAGACCTGCGGCCGCGCCGCCCGCAATCTCGAGGGCCGCGTGATCATGTACGGCGATCGGGTCACCGACTCGATGCGCCGCGCACTCGACGAGACCGAGCGGCGCCGCGCGATCCAGCAAGCGTACAACGTCGCGCACGACATCACGCCCAAGAGCATCACCCGCAAGATCCAGGATCTGCGCGGAAGCGTCTTCGAACGCGACTACGTGGAGCTGCCCGAGCTGCCGGGCGCGCCCCAGAAGGGCAAGAAGCGGAAGAAGCCGGGCGCCTTGGCCTCGCTCGATGACCTGGCCGATCAGATCCTGAGGCTCAAGGCGGAGATGTCCAAGGCCGCCGAGCTGCTGGACTTCGAACGGGCCGCCGAGCTCCGCGACCGCATCAAGGAGCTCGAGCGCCTGGAGCTCGCGGTGCGCTAAGTGTGCGCTAGGGTCGCTCGTCAGAAGGGTGAGCGCCACCAGCGTCTGATGGGAATCGTTCGCGCACGGACATTTCCACGCAACCCGGCGCGGGAGACGCCGATACCCGGGCGTGCTCGGACGACTCGGTCTCCTCACGCTCGCGGTGGCCCTCCTCGAAGTGAGCCTCGGCAGCGATGGTCAGCTGGTGCTCCTCTCTGCGGGGCTACTCGACGGGGCGGTCGCCCTGGCCGCGCGGCGCGGCCAGGCCTGGTTCTCGACGCTCGCCGCCCTGCGCGGGCTCGCCGCGCTGGTCGATCTCACCTCGGGTCATCCCGAGCGCATCCCGACCACCTTGCTCTCGCACGCGCCGGGCCTGTTCGTGGTGTGGTGCCTGGCCGTCGCACGGGCACTGGAGGCGCAGCGCAGCGACGCGCAGTTGGCGTCGCGGCCGGCGCGCGCCCGCCCTCTGCCGGCAGTCGTTGCGGCCCCCGTGCTCCCGACGATGAGCCCGGTCGTTCGTGGCCGGCGCGAGCCGGTGAGCCCGCTGCGGCCGGCGGGCGTGCCCCGGCGCTCGGCTCCGAAGTGGCGCGTCGGCACGACACCCATCGGAACCCCTCCGGAGGTGACCTCGCCGAGCGCCTTGCGGCGCCTCCTGTCCGAGCGCCCGACCTCGATCTTCCTGCGCTCGAGCTGGCGCCTCAAGCTCACCCCCACCGAAGACCTCTTCCTCGGAGACGAGACGCCCACCGACATCGACTAGCGGGCCACCGCGACTAGACCCCCGCCGCCATGAGCAGCTTCTTGAAGTCGGCCTTGGCGTCCTTGGACAGCTCCATGGAGCTGTCCATGTTCTTGTGGCAGCCGTCGCACTGGAACTTGGTGCCCTTCTCCTTGGCCTTCTTGACGATCTCCTTCATCAGCTTCTTGGCTTCCTTGCGCCCGCCCGAGGCGCACGCCTTGCCGACCACGCTCTCGGGCTTGGTGGCGATGGTGCACTTGTTGTCATCAGCAAGCGCGCTCGTGGAAACCAGGAGGGCCCCGGCAAGCATGGCGGCCAAGGGCCAGGCGGAGAACAGGCGGTTCATTCGGAGCTCCTTTTCAGGGCCATTTTCGGCCCACATCGGACCTGGGAGCGTACCTCGGACCGCGAAGCCGCGCGAGTGCGCCGATCCCGCGCTCTTGCGCCCGCTCTGGCGGCTCACCGCACGTGTTAGAAAAAGGCGTGCTGGAAAGGACGCTCGCCCTCTCGCTCGCCAGTCTGGCCTGCGCGGTCTCGCCTGCACCACGCCCGGTCGCGCCAGGGGCGAACGCCCCCGCCGATGGTCGCGACCTGCTGCCAGAAGCGCGCCTCCTGCTCCGCGTGGCGGCCTGTCAGGGCGAGACGCCCGTGCCCGTCCCGTGGCAGGCCGTAGTGGAGCGGCATTGCACCCTGCTCGCGCCGCTCGTGGACGGCTACAAGCGCGACTGGCTCGCCGTGGCCACGCCGGTGCTCGCGCAGCTGCGGCCGAAGGACCTGCCGCCCTGGGTGGTCTACCCGTTTGGGGGGGGCGACCTGCTCTCGGCGCTGGCCACCTTCCCCGACGCCACCGAGATCACCACGATCTCCCTCGAGCCGGCCGGTGATCTGCGCACGCTCGCCCAGCGCACGCCTGCCGAGCTTGCGCCCGCGCTCGCGATGCTGCGCGACCACCTCGAGCGCTTCTTCCGAAAGGCCCACTCCAAGACCGAGAACCTCGAGAAGGAGACCTCGAGCGCGCTGCCGGGCGAGCTATCGTTTTCGCTCGTGGCCCTTTCCGTGTTCGGTTTCGAGCCGGAGGGCCTGCGCTACGTGGCGCTCTTGCCGGATGGACACCTGCGCTACCTGCCCGACGCCGAGCTCGGACGCGAAGGCGCGCGCCTGCACGTCGAGCTCGAGTTCCGAGCGCGCGGCACTCCCACCGCGCCGATGCGGCTGCTCCGCCACTTCGCGGTGAACCTGCACGACGACGCGCTCCGCAAGGACCCGTCGCTCCTGCGACATCTCGAGCACAAGGGCACGGTCGCCGCGATGACCAAGGCCGCGAGCCACTTGCTCTGGTCGAAGGGATTCTCGCGCATCCGCGAGTACCTGTTCGCGGCTGCCCCCTGGATGATCTCCGACGACACCGGCCCGGCCCCGCGACAGGCGGCCGAGAAGGGCTTTTCGCAGGACACCTTCGGCCGCTACGAGGGACCCGAGAAATTCGGCAGCTGGAACGACCGGGACGGCGCGGACCTGGTCGCGTTGTTCGCGAAAAACGGCGGCGGAGAGCTGCCCTTCCGCTATGGATACCCCGACCGCGCGAGCCACGGCCACATCGTGGTGACGAAGAAGGCGCGGTAGGGACCCGAGCGGACCTCCTCATCGCCGCGCCCGGCCGCTCCCGCGCTCCGGGGACCATCGATCCATCGACCGGGAGGGGCAACCACCTGCTATCATCCTGCGATCTCATGTCCGCCGACTTCCCGAGGGAGTTCGGCAAGTACGTGCTCCTCCGGCCCCTCGCGCGCGGTGGGATGGGGGAGATCTTCCTTGCGGCCGGCGGAGCCTCGGGCTTCGAGAAGCTCTGCGTCATCAAGAAGGTTCTCCAGGAGAAGGGCGATCGCAGCAGAACTGCGCGATTTCTCGATGAAGCCAAGGTCGTCGTTCGGCTCCAGCACGCGAACCTCGTGACCGTCTTCGACGCCGGCGAGGTGGCTGGTCCCGAACTCTACATCGCGATGGAGTTCGTCGAGGGCAAGAACCTGCGTGAGGTCTGGAACCGCTGCGCGCTGCGCAAGATGCGCTTTCCGCTCGACGTCGCGCTCTACCTGGTGCGGGAGATCTGCCGGGGCCTCGCCTACGCGCACGAGTACGGCCAGCTGGGCCTGGTGCACCGCGACGTCTCGCCGCCGAACGTCCTGCTCTCGTACTTCGGGGAGATCAAGCTGACGGACTTCGGGCTCGCGCGCTCGCGGCTCAAGGTCGAGAAGACCGCGCCCGGCGTGGTGTACGGCCGCTACGCCTACCTGGCGCCGGAGCAGGCGCGGGGCGAGGACGCCGACGCCCGTACGGACCTGTACGCGCTCGGGATCGTGCTCTGGGAGCTGCTCTGCGGCACGCAGCTGTTCCCGGTCACGGAGCTCGACCCGGTGAGCGCGATCGCGGTCGTCCGCTCGCCCAAGGTCGTGCCGCCGTCGAAGCGCTCCCCGGTGGTGTCGGCGTCGCTCGACGCCGTCGTGATGAAGGCGCTCGCGCCCCGACGTGAGGATCGCTACACGAGCGCCGACGAGATGCGGCGGGCGGTGTCGGAGGAGCTCGGCAAGATCGCGCCTGCGACGGACGCCGAGCGGGTCGAGGCGTTCCTGCGGGCGCTCTACGGCGAGACGATCGAGAAGGAGCGCGAGGAGCGCGAGCGCCTGCTGCGAGAGGAGCTGCCGCGCTGGCGCTGTCGTCCGAGCGCCAGCCCCGAGAGCCGCGCGACGCTGCAGGGGCCCGGCCTCGCCCCGCTCTCGCAGGAGGTGACCGAGCTTCCGCCCCCCACGGTCGCGCCGGCGCAGATCACCTTCTCCCCGGGTGCGGCGGCCGCGATCGCCGAGCGGCGCCGCCCGAGCGGCTCGG
>JAHFDS010000578.1 GCA_023248855.1 Myxococcales bacterium | reverse complement strand
CTACGAGGGCGCAGCGCGCGAGGACCAGGCGGTGCGCGCGTTCGAGCTCGGCCAGGCGGCGCGGCTCTACCACGATCACGGCGGGGATCCCGGGCGGGCGCGGGCGTGCCTGCGCGGCGCGCTCGAGGCCGCACCGGCAGATCCGGTGCTGATCGAGCTCGCGATCGCGCTGGGACGGCAGGGCGGCAAGCCCGCCGAGGTCGAGGCGGCGCTGCGCGCGCGGCTCGATGGGTCGCTCGATCGCGACGAGCGCGTGTTCACGCTGCGCGAGCTGGGCGAGCTCGAGGGCAGGACCGGACGCCCGGACGCGGCGGCGGCAACCCTTCGCGCGGCGCTGGTCCTGCGGCCCGTCGATCGGCCCACCCTGGCCGCGCTCGGTCGCCTCCTGCAGGGCGAGGGGCGCTGGGCCGAGGTGGTCGAGATGCACCTCGGCGAGGTGGAGCTCCTGTCGGATCCCGAGCGTCGCGCGCTGCGTCACCTCGACGTCGCCGCGCTGTGCGAGTCGCGCCTGGGCGAGACCGATCGCGCGGTGGCGCAGTACCGGCGCGTGCTCGAGATCGATCCGTCGAACGCGCAGGCGACGTTCGCGCTCGAGCGCCTGCTGCGACAGCACGGGGACTTCGCGGGCCTGGTCGACCTGCTCGAGCGGGGTGCGCAGGTGACGCGCGATCCGGCGCGGCGGGCGCTGCGCCTGCTGGCGGCGGCGCGGATCGCCGACGAGCGGCTCGGGGACCCGCCGAGGGCGCTGCGCTTTCTGGCTCAGGAGATGACGGCGCCGTCGCTCGAGCTCGCGCTCTGCGCCGAGCGGCGGAGCCTGCTGCATGCGGCCGGCGACTGGGAGGGCCTGCTGGGAGCGCTGCGGCGCGAGGCCGAGCTGTGCACCGACGAGGCCGAATCGCTCGCGCTCCTGGTCGAGAGCGGACAGCTCTGCGAGGGACCGCTCGAATCCCCGGAGCGCGCGCGCGCCGTGTACGTCGCGGTGCTGCAGCGGGCCCCGCACCACCTGCCAGCCCGGCGCGCCCTCGGACGGCTCTGCCACCGACTCGGCCGCTGGGACGAGCTCGTGGAGCAGCTGGGGGCGGAGCTCGGCGCGGCGCAGACGCCGCTCGAACGCGCGGCGCTGCACCTGCAGCGCGGCCTCGTGCTCGGCGAGCGCGCCGGCCGCGAGGCCGAGGCGTGCGTGGAGCTCAAGCGCGCCAGGGAGCTCGATCCCACGCTCCACGCGGCCACGGAGGCGCTCTCGCGCATCCACGAGCGTCGCCGCGGCTTCGGCGAGCTCGCGGAGCTCTACGGCCAGACCGCACAATCGGCGACCGGCACGCGCCGGGCACTCGCGCTCCTGCGCCTGGCCGAGATCCGCGAGCGGCACCTCGGCGACGAGCTCGGCGCGCTGTCGTCCTACCAGGGCTGCCTCGAGGAGCCACAGACGGCGCGCTGGGCCTGGCGCGCGCTGGTGCGGCTGCACCTCTTGCGCGGCGAGTGGCGGCTCGCGGTCGAGCGCATCGAGCGCCTGCTCAAGGACGAGGCGCCCGTGGACGCGGCGCACTTGCGCCTGTTCCTGGCGTCCTTGCGCGAGGTGCGCCTGGGCGACATGCGGGGCGCGCTCGCAGCCCTCGAGGCTTCCATCGATCGCCTCGGCGAGGACGCGGGGGCGCGCTGGACCAAGGCGCGCCTCGAGCGGGACGCCGGGCGGGCGGTGGACTCCGCGCGTACGCTGCTCGAGCTGTCGGAGTCGACGGGCGACGCGCTGACCGCGGCGGCGCTGCTGCGGCAGGCGGCGGCCGAGCTCGACGGGGCCGGGCAGGGGGCCGAGGCGCTTGCGCTGTACCGGCGCTCGCGCGAGCTCGATCGCGACGGGCGCGAGGCGCTGTGGGCGCTCGAGGCGGCCGCGATGGCGGAGGGTGACGACCTGCGCCTGGCCGAGCTCACCGAGCGCCTCATCGTGGTCGAGCCCGCCGAGGAGCGGCGCGTGGCACTGCTCGGGCGGCTCGGGGCGCTGCGTGCGCGCACCTCGCAGGGCGAGGACGCCGAGGCGGCCTGGCGCTTCGCGGTCGCGCTCGACGCGCGACACCTGCCCTCGCTGCGGGCGCTCGCGAGCTACTACACGCAGCACGGCCGCTGGAGCGATCTGGCCGATGTGCTCGCGCGCGAGTGCTCGGCGCGCCTGAGCCCGGACGGGAAGGCGGCCGCGTTGCTCGAGCTGGCACGGGTGCGGGCCGAGCGCCTGGGCGCGCTCGAGGGGGCGCGCGCGGCGCTCGAGGGCGTGCTCGCCCTGCGGGCGGATCACCCGGAGGCCTTCGAGCGCCTCGTCGCGATCCTCGAGCGCGCCCAGGAGTGGCATGCCCTCGCGGCGCTCTACGAGCGGCGAATCGCGATCACACGGGCGAGCTCGGCGCGCGCGCGCTTGCGTCACCAGCTCGCCGCGGTCGAGCGCGATCGGCTGGGGGATCGCGGGCGCGCGATCACGACGCTGCGCGCGCTGCTCGCGGATCTGCCTACCGATCAGGCGGCGCGGCTCGATCTGGCGGAGCTGTGCGAGGCCGAGGAGCGCTGGCAGGAAGCGGTGGACGCCTACCGCGCCGCCAGCGTGACCGATGACTCGCGCGGCCGGCTGGCCGCCTTGCGAGGCCTATGCGAGCTGCTCTGGCGCCGGTTCCGCGATCAGCCGGCGGCGCTTGGGGTGCTCGACAAGCTGCTCGAGGCGTACGGCGACGAGCCCGACGTGCTGCGCCTGGCGCGTTCGATCCACGAGGAGATGGGTGATCCGCGCGCGGTGGCTGCGGACCTCCGTCGCCTCGCCGACGCCGCCGAGGGCGACGAGCACCTCGCGCTCCTGGTCGAGCTGGCCGACCATGCGTCGAGCTCGCTCGGGGATCGGCCGCGCGCCGAGTCGGCGCTCATCGACGCGCTGGTGCAGGCCCCCGATGACGATCGCGCGTACCAGCGTCTCGAGGCCCTGTACATCGACGATCCGCAACCCGAGGGCCTGGCGCGCGTGCTCGAGAAGGCGGCGCGGCGCGCGGCCGACTACGCGAGCACCCGCGGCGGCCTCTCGGGGCGGGCGGCGCCCGTCCGCATGGCGCTCGCACACGTCCTTGCCGAGCGCCTCGGCCGTCCCGGGGCCGCGCTCGAGGAGCTCCGTGGCGCGCTGGAGGACGCGCCCGATCGCGCGGATCTTCGCTGTGCGCTGGCCGGTGTCTACCTCGTGCCGCCGGGCCGCCTCGATCTCGCGGCGGAGCACTACCGCCAGGCCGCGAAGCTGGATCCGTTCTTCCTGGCCGCGTATCGCGGGCTCGAGCACGCCCTCGCGGGCGGGGGCGACTCCGCCGGGGCTGGGGCCGCCGCCGACGTGCTGGTCGCGCTCGGCGACCGCTCGCCCGGGGTCCCGCGCCGGCTTTCCGCCGAGGAGGGTAGGGGGCTCGGCCCGGTGGGCTACCAGCGCCTGGTGGCCGCCCGGGCCCTCCCGCCGTCAGTGCACGAGCTCATGACGCTCACGCAGGACTTCGTCGCCGAAGCCTTGCCCGCCTGCGGCGGCCGTGCGCCGCAGAAAGGTGAGCGCGTGGCCACGTCCGAGCCAGCGCACGCCTGGGTGCGAGAGGTCGCGCTGCGTCTCGGCGTGGTCGACCTCGAGGTGCAGGCGGTGCCCACGGCCGCAGAGGGCGTGGAGGTGCAACCCGCCGAGAAGCCGCGCATCCTCTTGCGCGGGCACTTCGCCAGCACGCCACCCGGCATCCGTCGCTTCCTGATTGGCCGTGCCGTGGGCACGTACCTCGCAGGCACAGCGCTCTTCCCGGCGCTCGGCCCGATCCGTCCCGAGATCCTGGTCTCCGCGCTCATCGCGTGCGCAGTCAAGGGCTTCGGCGACGACGGTGCGGACGCGGCGATCATCGAGCGCTTTGCCCGCGAGATCGGCCGCGCGCTCCCGCGCAAGGTGAAGAAGGCCATGACGGCGCCGGCCGAGGCAGCGGCACGCCTGCTCGCCAGCGAGCGCGCCGCGTGGGTCCCGCTCGCCCGGGCGA
>JAHFDS010000167.1 GCA_023248855.1 Myxococcales bacterium | reverse complement strand
CGCCCCCGTTCGTGCCCGCGTCCCCGTTCGTGCCCGCGCCGCCCGCGCCGCCCGTGGCCCCCGCGCCGCCGTTGCCGCTGCCGCCCGCTGCCCGTGCCGCGCCGTTCTTGCTCGCATCACACGCCGCGATCGACAGCACGGCTGCCGCGATCCAGGTCACGTCCCCTCGCCTCATGGTGCGATGGTAGCGCTGCCGGGCCGCGCCGGGGCCTCAGGTCCGCCAAGGAACCGGGTCACTTTGCGCTCGCCCCCGGCCACCCCGGGCTCCACGTACGAGGCCTCGAACGAGGTGATCCGGTCGGCGGGGTTCCCGGTGCGGTCGGGGTAGCGCAGGATCCACTCGAGCAGAGCGCGGTGGTAGGGGCCGCTGTCCTTGATCCGCGCCGAGTAGCGGTCGAAGGGCTGCGATCGCCCCAGGCGCGAGCCCGCCAGCGCGGCGTCCCGAGAGAACGCTTCGAGGAGCGGGTCCACGTGCCGGCCGTCGCTGGTCACGGCATCCACCACAGTATAGCCGTCCTGGTTGCGCACCTCGGGCGCGAGCTTCGACCAGCCCTGGAACGTGCGCGTGTACTCGACCGCGGCGGCGAAGATCGTGGGCTGCGGGAGCTGCTCGAGCCCCCCCAGCACCGCACGGTTCTCGCGGAGGATCTGCGTGGCCGTCGCGGCCACCAGGAAGGCGAGCGCCGCGCGATCGCAGAGCCGTGCCCCCCTGCGTAGCGCGCGGGTGAGTGGTCGGTCGGCCGGCGCCTCGGCCGGCGCCGGGGCTGCCCACGGCACGCCGCACGCCGGCATGCCGAGGAACGTGGAGATACGCGCCCGCGCCTCTGCGACCGCGTCGTACGCGCGCCCCGCGAGCTGCGACACGCCGGGCAGGACGAGCAGGCGACCGGGCAGGCCCACCCACGGCAAGACGCGCGACATCGCATAGAAGGCGTGGTGCCGCGTGGAGATGCGCCCGGACTCGGTGTCCTCGACCACGAGGGTGCGCTCGGTCAGCGCGCGGTCCACCCCCTTCGGCAGCCGGGCCTCGTCGTCGTTCGGCAGGAGCTCGAGTCGGTCGAGCCAGTCGAGCCGCGCGAGCAGCCGTGCGCATTGGAAGCAGAAGCCACAGTCGACGTCGTAGAACACGCGCAGCGCGGGCCGTCGTCGTCGCAGCCAGCCGGTGATGGCGTCCCAGTCTTGCCGCGACAGGAGCAGCGGGTAGAAGGCCAGCAGGTTCGGCGTGAGCATGCCGAGCGCCAGCGGGATCGCGACCGCGACCTGCATCGCCGGCAGGAGCGCGAGCGCCAGCCGCCGCGTCCATCGCCGCCCCCACGGCGAGAAGATCAGCAAGGGCGCGCTGCCCTCGATCGCGAGCGTGGCCCCCCTCATCGCGCGGGAGGACCATCTCGGCAGGTACGCGCCGAGCGTGTCGAACGCGTAGATGACGCCGAGCTGGAGCAGCACCACGAGCACCGCAAGGTCGTGGACCGGGGCGTCGTCGCGCGGCGCCCGCGCCGAGAGCTCCGCCGGGGTGTGCTCGGGCTTTTCGCGAAGCGACGCCAGGACCGCGTCCACCGAGAAGCGTCGCCCGAGGGGCAGGAAGAACGTCCACAGGACGAGGCTGTGCGCCACGAGGTCGCCGCCGTCCTCCACGAACGCGGTGCGTGTGTGCAGCGACCCGAGCGCGACCAGCGAGCACAGGTGAAAGAGGCGCGTGCGGTAGCCGACCAGGAGGCCGAGGTACGCCAGGCCGCACAGCACGAAGCCGACCCTCGCCTCGAGCGCCGACGAGGCGCCGAAGAACAGCGAGAACATGTGCGGCTGCGGGGGCCACGCGAGCAGGGTGTGATTCGGGATCAGCCCGGTGTTCGTGTACCAGTGCGGGAGGGTCGGCCACCTGCGGACGAGGTCCACCAGCAGCACCGTCGCCACGGCCATGCGCAGAAGGCCCAGCGAGCGCGGGTCGGCCTCGCAGAAGGTCTCGCGCAGGCGCGCGCGGAACCGGCTCACGCGCCCACACGGCTGGCCAGGAGGATCCTCGCTCATCTCGACTGGCACGAGTCTAGAGCACCGAACGCAACTTCGCGCGCCGCCTGCCGAGTCAGCGTGGCGGGGAAGACCTTCGCGCTCCTGCCGCCACCTCGCCCCAGGGCCACGCCTTCTCCAGCCCGCGGGCGCGCGCGCGCAGCGCCGGATCGAGCGTGCCGGCGGCCGCCGCGGCCAGCGCCGCCGAGAGCTCCAGGGCGCTCCCCAGCCGATCCTCCGGCCGCTTGGCCATCGCCAGCGCCAGGACGTGCTCCACGTCTGCCGGCAGGTCGCGCTGTGCTGCCCGCGGACGCGGCGGGCTCGCGTAGACGATCTGGTAAAGGAGCGCGGGCAGATCCGGGGCCGCGAACGGAGGCGCGCCCGTGAGCGCGCGGTACACCACGGCGCCCAGCGCAAACACGTCGGAGCGCAGGTCCACGGCGCCGCCCTTGGCCTGCTCCGGGGACATGTAGTCGGGGGTCCCCACGATGCCCTGGCGCGTGAGCGTGCTGTCCGACTCGGCGGCCTTGGCGACACCGAAATCCAGGATCTTCCAGGTGGGCGATGCGCCCGGCGCCTCCACGCGGAACAGGTTGGCCGGCTTGAGATCGCGGTGCACGATGCCCTGCGCGTGCACCGCGTCGAGGCCGCGGCACAGGTCCGACACGATGGAAACCACGTCGCGCAGCGCGAGCACGTGCTCGGCGCGGAGCAGGCTCGCCAGGTCCACGCCCGTCAAGAACTCCATCGCCAGGTAGGGCACGCCCGGCTCGAGCTCCCCAGAGCCGTAGACCTCGATCACGTGGCGCGAGCGCACGCGCGCCGCGGCGGCGCCCTCGCGCTGGAACCGGACGGCCAGGTCGCGCTGATCCCGCAGCCCGGCGTGCAGGACCTTGATCGCCGCGCGTCCGCTGCCCTCCAGGTCGCGCGCCTCGTACACCTCGCCCATCGCGCCCCGGCCCACCACGACGCCGAGCACCCAGCGGTCCGTGCGGGCTCCCGTGTGGCGCCCCTCCTGGCCCACGCCGGCGGCGCGGACCGCGGCGAGCTCACGGTTGACCTCGTCGAGCTGCGCCTCGCGCAGCAGCATGGACCGGATCGCCTCGTTCGACCGCTCGATCGCGCGCAGCGTGGCTTGCCGGCTATGCCGGGCCTGGTAGGCCGTCACGGCGATCACGAGCGGAACCATGACGAGAAAGAAGACGCGCGTCGAGGGCGCGAGCGCGGCGCAGCGAACCAGCCCCACGTCGGGCACCACGCCGGCCACCACCAGGAGCGCCGTCGCGATCCAGAGCGAGAGCACCGCCGCCGGCAGGATGATGGCCAGGCGCGCGTTCGCGCCCAGGCTGAAGAACGCGATGCCGGTGGTCACGGCGAGCACGGTCGGCGAGAAGACGCCGAGGTAGTAGCTGATGACGGTCACGCCCGCGATGCACGTGCCGCCGAACACCTTGACCGCGCGGTCGTCGTAGCGGCCGCGGCGCGCCCGGGCGTGGGTCCAGAGGCCGCACAGCAGGACGGACGCCTTGGCGGTGCCGTCCAGGGCCTTGAGCCAGCCAGGGCCTTCGAGCATCGGCAGAAGGGCCAGCGCCGCTCCCGCCACGAGCGCGATGACCAGGCCGAAGCCGCGCGCGCGGTCGTTCTCCTCGGAGCGCATGGCCTCGTGCGCGGCCGCGCTGGTGCCGGCGTGGGTGCTCTTGCCCACCGCCCCGGAGCCCGTCACCGCCGCCGTGGGCCCCGTGGCGTCCGCGCGGGCCGGACCGAGGAGGATGGTCCGTTCCCCGTCAGGATCCCTCGACTGCACGAGCGCCATCGTACCCCGCGCAGCGCCGGGCGAGGACGCGCGGATCCTCTTCTCAGGCAGCTGGCATGAAGCGCCCGACGAGCAGCGTCACGTCGTCGGCCAGCGGTTCTTGCTGGGTGAAGGCGTTCATGTCGGCCAGCAGGCTGTCGCGCAGGCTTCGCGGGCCCCTGGGCTCCTGGGTGAGGCCCTTGCGAAGGGCTGCCCGGAAACGCCGGTCGCCCCATTGTTCCTTCTCGCTGTTCCAGCACTCGTACGCGCCGTCGGTGTACCAGACGAGGTAATCACCTTGCTGGAGCTGGTAGCTGCGCTGCTTGAAGGTCGCCTCGAGGCTGTCACCGAGCCTGGCGCTGGCAAATCCCAGCACGTTCATCTCGTGGTTCTCCCCGATCACGTACGGGAAGGTATGGGCCGCATTGGCGTAATGGAGCAGCCCCGTCTTCGGGTCCAGCACGGCGACGTGACAGGTCATGACGAGCTGCTGGCGATGGCCGGACGCGTAGATGGCCCGGTTGAGGGCATTCAGGATCCGGATCGGCGGCTCGATCTGCTGCCCCATTGCAATGATGCTCTCCAGGCAACCGACCGCCGCGGCGGTGATCAGCGCGGCCGGCACCCCGTGGCCGGTGACGTCCCCGATGACCAGCATGGTGCAGCCATCGGGTCGCACCTGGTAGGTCCAGAAGTCGCCGCCGCAGACGCTGGCCGGCTGGTAATGGGAGGCCAGCTGCAGCGCGCCCGCCTGGAAGACCTCCGACGGAGGGACCAGCGTCTCCTGGATGATGCGCGCCACCTCGAGCTCCCGCTCCAAGACGGCCTTCTGCGCGGTCTCGTCGAGCAGCGCCGCGATCCGATCGGCCATGTGGTTGAAGCCCCGGGACAGCTTGCCGATCTCGTCGGACGCATGGATCTCGACGCGGCTCGTCAGATCGCCATCGGCGATCCGGGTTGCCTGCTCGGTGAGGCGGGTGATGGGTCGCGAGATGCGCCTCGACTGGAAGAACGCCAGCGCGATGCCGAGCAGCAAGAACGTCCCGGCGACCAGCATCATGTCGGAGATGGCCGCGGTGGCGTGCGCCTCGCCGGCCGCGAGCGACTCGCTCAGCCTGCGCTCGAATCGTCCCATCGAGTAGCCGAGGCGCAGCTGGCCGGGCGACGACTGCTCCGTGGCCGCCCCGGCGAGGCGGACGCCGAAGATGCGGAGGGTCGGATCCGTGGCGGAGTCCATGGTGACGATCTCGTTCGGCGCCGCCCGGCTCACCTTGCGCCCGAAGTCAGCGCGATCGTCCCGTTCGGGCGCGCCCTTTCGGCTGTCGGCCACGACCCGCCCTTCTTCGTCGAGGACCTGCACGAAGGCGATGTCCGCGAACTCCACTGTGGTGGAGTCGACCAGCTCCTTGAGGAGGCTATAGTTGGTATCGATCAGGCCCCCGCGCGCGCTCAGCGCCGTGCGCTTGACGAGCGCGATCGTCAGGTGGTCCACGAGCTCCTTGCCGGCCCGGCGGCTCGCGGCCGCCTCGTGGGCGCCCATCTGACGCAGCGCCCGCGCGGACATCAGGCCGAGGCCCGCGATCACCCCGCTCACGAGCAGCGTGGTGGCCAGCATCATCTTGACGCCGACGGAGAAGCGCACCTGATCGGAGGACACGAGCGCCCAGCCTACCAGAGCCGAGACCCCCAGGAAGCGCGCGAAGATTTCGGGAGCGCGTGGTACTGTGACGACGGAGCGCCGCATGAGGAACCCCGTCCTTGCTGCCCTGGTGGTGCTGCTGGGCGCGCCGAACGCGAGGGCCGAGCCCGCGCCGCCCTCCGTGGTCCGGCTCGCCGTCTACGTGCCTGGCGTGCCGTTCGGCTCCCTCGACGAGCGCGGCCGCTTCGTCAGCGGGCTTTCGGCCGCGCTGGGCACCGGGCTAGGGGTGCGGGTGCAGGGGCGCGCCTACGCCAACCTGGTCGATCTGGAGAAGGACCTGGGCGAGATCGCCTTTGCGATCGTCGAATCCCCCGTGGCCGCCACGACGCGATCCCTGCGCCCTCTGGCGGTGGCGGTGGTGGGCGGCGACACCGAGGTGCAGCTCGCGCTCTTCGGCCTCGACAAGGCGCGCGGCAAGCTCGAGGGGCGGCGGCTGGCGCACGTCCGGCTCGGCCGCGCCACGGCCGGCATCATCGACGGCCTCTTGTTCGATGGCGATCCGTCCGCGGCGCTGATCAAGCGCGTGCCGGTGCCCGACGTGGCCTCGGGGACCTCGCTGCTCAAGCTCGACAAGGCCGATTATCTCGTGGCCTACGCCGATCAGCTCGAAGGGCTCCGGGCCAGCGTTCCCGGCGTCCAGATCCTGCTGCGCTCGGTGCGTGTTCCGGGTCTCACGCTGGCGCTGGGGGGCGCTTCGGGCGCGGCTCGGCTCGCCGCCAAGGCTCAGAGCGCGCTGGCCCTGCTGCCGTCGCCGCTCCTCGGGATCTCCGGCTTCCGGCCGGCCTCCGCGGGAGAGTTCGATGCGCTCCGGCACGGCGTGGCGGCCCGTGCGAGGCGATCGCCCCTCTTGTTCGAGCCGGCGCTGCGCTGGGGGGGCGGAAAGGTCAGCCCACCGGCTGCCGACCTCCCGCGCCCAACGATCCAGAGCCTCTTTGCCCCGCCCGCGGCTCTGGTGTCGAAGTAGGCTGGTCGGATCAGGGGCCGCAGATCGTGCAGCCGGCGAAGTCGATGGGCTCGATGACGCCCTGGATGGCATCCTTCATGGTCAGCAAATCCATGTCGGTCAGCTTGCTGCCGGCCGGTACCCACGTCGAGCCGTCCTGCTTCTTGATCGGGCCGGTGAAGACATCGTCACTGTCAGAGGCCATCATCATGGCCTTCTTGGCGGCCACCTCGTCCTTGAGGGATTGCGGCACCATCGGGCCGTAGACGCCTAGCTTCACGATGCCGTCCTTGATGTGGCCCCAGTAGTCTTCGGATTTCCAGGTCCCGTCCTGGACCGCCTTGACGCGCTTGGTGTAATAGACGCCCCAGTCCCAGATCGCGCTCGTTGCCACCGTGTCCACGGCAAACGAGCTCGAGTCCGAGTCGTAGCCCTGCGCGATCTTGCCGCGATCACGGGCCGCCAGGATCGGCGCGGTGCTGTCCGCGAGCATCTGGATCACGTCGCACCCGAGGTCGAGCAGCTCGTTCGTGAGCCGGCCCTCCTTGGGCGGATCGTACCAGCTCTGGATCCACTTCACGTGGACCTCCGCCGTGGGGTTCACGCTCCGGACCCCGAGCGTGAAGGCGTTCATGTGGCGGATGACCTCCGGGATGGGATGGGGAGCGGGGATGCCGATCTTGTTGCTGCGCGTCAGCCGCCCGGCGACCATGCCCGCCAGGTAGAGCGCCTGATGCATGCGTCCGAAGTAGGTCGAGACATTGTTGCCGCGCATGTAGCCCGAACAATGCTCGAACTTGACGGTCGGGTTCTTCATGGCCGCCGCCTGCGTCGCAGCCATGAAGCCGAAGCTGGTCGTGAAGATGATCTTGTGGCCCTCGTCGACCAGCTGCTGGATCGCCGCCTCGGCCGCCTCGCCCTCGGGGACGTTCTCCACGTACTTGGTCTCGACGTTGCTGAGGTTGGCCTCGACCGCGCGCCGGCCCTGGTCGTGGGCATAGGTCCAGCCGATGTCTCCGGGCGGACCGATGTAGATCCAGCCGGCCTTCACCTTGGTGGTGGCTGGAGAGCCGCCGGCCCCACCGGCACCGCCTCCGCTGCCCGCGGCGCCCTTCTTGTCGTCGCCGCCGCACGAAGACAGGGCCAGGCAGGCCACGGCGCCCAAGAGCCAGCGCGTCCGACGTCGATTTTCGCCACCTGAACACATTCCGCTCATGCCGCCCCCTTTACCTGCTCTCGTTTTCGATCTTGTCATCCCGGATGGTCCAGAACTCCACGCGTCCCCCCTGGACGTCGCCGCGATCGTCGAGGTCGACCTCCCCTGACACCCCGCGGTAGTCAATCTCCTGGCCGGCTTGCACGAGGGCCAGCGCGCGATCGAGCTCGTGCCAGGCGACGCTGTCTCCTGGTGGGCGGGACAGGGCCGTGAGGGCGTCCCGGATGGCGTCCCCCGACGGCACGGCCCCCGCCGAATTCCGCGCTGCCGACGCGATCGCCAGATTGAGCACGGCCGCGGCGTCGTAATAGAAGAACGCGGCCGGCAGCGGCCGGTCGCCGGACCAGCGCGCGGCGAAAGCCTGGGCGAAGTCCTGGGCGTCGGCCGCGACGGCCGGCGAGACGCCCACCGCGCCGGCGAGCAGACCCGGCGGCACGTTGTTGATGAACACCTCGGCCTTGAGCGACGGGGCGAGGTACCACTTGCCGGTGCCGCCCAGGATGCCCCATTCCCGGACGATGGCGGCACTGGATTTGGGGTACGCCACCAGGACCACCGCGTCCGGCGTGCTCGCCAGCGCGCGGTTGATGGTGTCCTTGTAAGTGCGCTCTCCCGGTTGGAACGAGATGGGCGCGGGGGCGTGGATCGACGACCGCGAAAGCTCGTAGATGAGCCCGTTCGCAAACCCGGTGCCGAACTCGTCGCTCACGTAGAGCACCACGGCGCGCGCAATGCCGTCCGCCTGCATGCGTCCGACCAGCGCGCTCGCATAGAGGTTGGCCGCGGGCGTCGTGCGAAACCAGTACCCGTCGTCGTCGATGGTCGTGAAGCTCGGAGAGGTCACGCCGCCCGAGATCTGGACGATCTTGTGGGCCTTGATGAGCGGCACCATGCTCTTGGCCAGATCCTCGCTCTCGGGGCCGATGATCGCGACGACGTGGTCGTCGTCGATCAGGGCGCGCGCCTCCTCGAGCCCGCGCTTGATGTCGGAGTGCTCGTCGCGAGCCACCAGCCGCAGGCGCTTTCCCGCCACGCCCCCTGCCTTGTTGAGGCGCTCCACGGCCAGGATGAGCGCGCGCTCCGCATTGGTCCCGGTCGCCGCGATGTCACCGGTGAAGGGCAGGAGCACCCCGATCGCGATGGAATCGGAGCGATCCTCGGCAGGGGGGGTCACACAGGCGACCACGCACAATGCCAGGCACGCGAGGCGGCATGTCATGGGGTCACATCTCCTGGGCGAGCTGGAACAGCAGCGTGCGTGGCGCAATGGGGTAGTCGAAGCCCGAGAAGCCGGGGGCCACGGCCGTGGATCCGAGCAGGTTGCGTCCCACGACGCGCAAGGTGGTCTCGCGCTGGGCCAGCAGGTTGACGCCTGTGGTCGCGAGCGTTCCTCCGAGCAGCGTCATCGATCCGAGCTGGTAGGGCGCCCCGTTCTCCAGCGTGTTGGTGTCACTGGAGCGCCGCTCTGCGTAATAGGAGATCTCGACCCCCAGGCGGATGTGCCCGAGGAGCACGGTCTGCGCACCGCCATTGACGACCGCCGACGGATAGGTCGCATTGTCGGAGCCGAGGAGCCGCGCGCGGTAGCCGACCTCGCCGAGGTTGCGCACGATGCGGGGCTGCAGCGCGAGGTTGGCGTAGGCTCTGAGCACCTTCTTGTAGTGCGCCTCGAGCTGGGTCTCCCACGACAGGCTCGCCACCTCGGCGACGTTGGTCGCGACCGTGTTGATGCCCTGGCGCGTGAACTCCGCCTGATCCTGCACGAAGTTGTAGGCCACGTCGGTGCTCAGCCCGAGGTACTCGATGGGCGAGTACGCGATCTCCGCCTCGAACGTGTGAACGAACTGCGGCTTGAGGCTCGGGTTGCCGAGGATGTCGCCGGGCGCGACGGGAACGCCGTAAAGGAGGACCGGAGACGGGGCCTTGAATGCGCTGCCATAGAGCAGCTTCAAATGGAGCCCCTGGGTCGGGCTGACCACCGCGGCCAGGCGTCCGCTCGGCTGGCTGCCGTACACGTTGTGGTGGTCGTAGCGAACGCCGCCCGTGAACGACAGCCCCCGCGTCGGCGTCCACAGGGTCTGGAACAGCGCGCCCGGGTTGATGAGCTGCCGATGCCCCTGGCGCGTGGACGTCGACTCCCGAACGTCACCCTCCTTGAGCCCGCTGGCTGCCGATTTGAGCACGTGCAGGATGGAGGGCAGCTGCTCGTCGTCGTAGGTCAAGCTCGATGCCAGGACCAGGGTGAGCGAGGAGGAAGGGCGCCACCGTCCAGACGCGTCGAAATCGGCGCCTCGATATCCGAAATCGCGCCGGACGAAGTACAGGTCCGAGCCCACCTCGATGCGGTCCCGTGACGTCGGTCCGCCGGCAAACGCGAGCGCGTCGAGGGTGAGGTCGAAGGTGTCCGTGATGCCGAGGCCGACGGCGAGGTCCGCCGAGCCCTGCAGGAGCGAGATCCGGTTCTCGCTATGTCGCCCCTGCGCATCATTGCCACTTGCGAGCTGCGTCCAGTCGGCAAACTCGGCCCCGCGATCGAGCATCGAGAGGTAGCCGGTCGCGACGGCCTGGCTGCGCTCGCTCAGCCGATACCCGAGCTTGGCCACGACGACGCCCGAGTTCATGGTGAGCCCGTGGGCCGTGCGGTCATCGCCCGCGTACGAGGGCAGCGTGGCCGCCGGCGAGCTGTCGGGGAGTCGCAATCCCGAGCGGTCCTCGGTGTCGAACCGGCCGGACAGCACGAGGTCGAGCGCGCCCCGCTGCAAGCCGGCCGCGAAGTCCGCGCCGCCGCCGAAATGGTCCCCGGCGCGGTTCAGGCTCATTGCCAGATCGGCGCCGGACAGGGATTTGGCGCTGCGGGTGATCACGTTGACGACGCCGAGGAAGGCGTCGGCGCCGTACAGCGCGGAGGCCGGGCCGCGAATGACCTCGATTCGCTCGATGACGCTCAGCGGGACCAGCTCCGGCCCGAGCCAGTTGCCGGCGCTCGATCGGAACGCGACCGAGTGACCATCGATCATGACCTTGATGATGCCGCTCTCCGAGCGCAGACCCCCCGAGGTGCCCCGGATGCCCACATTCGGCGTGATGTGATCGTCGATGAGGTAGAAGCCGACCACGTGGCGCAGCACCTCGGCGACGGTGTCGTAGCCCCACGCGCGCAGCTCCTGGCGCGTAATCACCGTCACGATCGCGGGCGCCTCCTCGATGCGCTGGGGGGATTTCGTCGCCGAGTAGACGACCAGAGCGTCCTCGGCGACGACTGGAGAGCGCTCTTCGGCGGAGAAGAAGCCCTCGTCGATGCTGAAGTCGCGCTCGGGGTCATCCGTCGTCTCGAGCACCTCGGGTCGCCTGGGCGGCGACCTCGCCAGCGCGGGCGTTGCCCAAAGGACCATGAGCAGGGCCGCGCGCGCGGGGCGCGTCATGGGGCCGCCTCCAGGGCATAGAGCTTTTCCTTGAGCTCCAGCCAGTGCTTGACGCGGGGTGCCTTGGCGGCGGGCGATTGCACATAGCGGCGAAACAGGTCATAGGCTGCGCGGTAGTCGCCGGTGTCGTCCGCGGCGATGCCCAGGTTGGCGTAGGCTTCAGGGATCTTGCGCGGATTGACGTTGCGCAAAGCCCGCACGCCGCTGTCGCGCCGCCCGGCGCTGTAGTCGAGGACGGCCTGCGCGAACCGCAGCTCGTCCATGTCCCCGTCGAGCAGCTGGGCGGCCCGCTTGATCTTCTCGGAGGCCTTGGCCGGCTGATCGTGGTTGTACAGCTTGGCGCCCTGCGCGAGCAGCGAGAAGCCGAGGATCTGCTTGAGGCTGTCGCGGGCGCGCGCCTCCTCGTCGCCCCGCGTGCCGAGGTGCGCCAGCTCCTTCTGGGCCAGCTGAGCGGCGCCTTCGTAGTCCTGATCGGCATAGGCCGCGGCGCTCAGGAGGCCGGAGAGCCCGCCACGGCCGAGCAGGCTCTCGGCGACGTCAGGCGCGACCGACCGGGCGTAGGTGCGTGCCTTTTGCGCCAGCCCGCGACCCTGGCTGGAGCGCAGCAGGACCAGGAGCTCGAGGCCATTGAGATATCCCCTTTCCCGTGGCTCGAGGTGGCGCGCCGCCGCCTTGGCGGCGCCGAGGGAGGAAACGAGCAACGAGGTGGTCGCGGCCGACGGCTCGTCCGAGCCATACAGCTGCGCCGCGCGGTGGAGCTGACAGACCGCGAGGGACCGCTCGATCTCCGGCGCGGTCTTGAGGCGGGCCGGCGCTGCCGAGAGCACCCCGAGCGCCTCCTCGGGCCGCCTGAGCCGGAGCAGAATGGCCGCGTGATCGAGGATCGGACCGAGCGCAGCGGGGTCGGAAAAGCGCCTGAGGACCTGCGCCGCCGCCGGCAGGTTGCCGATCGCCTCGAGGCCCCGCGCGTAGACGTGGGCGGCCGCGCGCACGTCTGCGTCGCCTGCAGGATCGCGCGCCCCGCCGCCGCCGAACACGGGGGCGAGCAGCGCCACGGCCTCGGCAGGTCGCTCTTGCAAGAGCCTCACCACGGCCAGGTTGTGCAGCACCGCCGTCTGGCCCGGGTTCTTCGCCTCGGCGAGCTCCAGCTGGCGGGAAGCGGCCGCGAGATCTCCGCCTCCTTCGGAGGTCGGCAGGTACGTGAAGGCGCGCGCGATCAGGCTCTGCGTCAGCCCCTCGAGCGCCTGTTTGCGGGCCGGCGAGTCGGCCTGGCCGCGGCCGCCGGCCAGGCGCCCGTAGATCTCGATCGCTTCGTCGAGCTGTTTGGCCACGTAGTGGTCCGAAGCGAGCTCCAGCCAGGCTCGATCGAGATCGGTCCCCGAAATCCCGGCGATCTCGGTGCAACGCTGGTGCTCTCGGACGGCCTTGGGGAGCTCTCCTCCGCTGCGCAGCGCGGCGCCATGGTCCAGGCAGAAGAGCGGAATGGTGGGCGCAAGTCGCGCGGCTTCGGCGAGAAAGGCGAGGGCGGCAGGGGGCTCCCGCTTGGCGATGAGGCGACCGAGCTGATGCCGGACCTCCGGATCTTGTGGCGCAAAGCGCAGGATGGCGCGGAGCTGCTCCTCCGCGGCGAGTGGGTTGTCGTTCTCGAGGTAGACGGAGGCGATCTTCTTCGACACGGAGAGCCGCTCCGCCGGGTTCCGGGTCACCTGTTCCGCTTGCTTGAGGAGCTCGACCGCGGGCTTGCTGCGTCCCGCCGCGAACTCGACCAGGCTCGAGAAGATCCACGCGCGGGGATCGTCCTTCTGGCGCAAGCGGTACTCGGCGCCGATCCGGCGGGCCTCGGCCAGCTTGCGCTCGAGCGCCCCGGGCGCCTCCTCGCCCCGGCGCAGGTAGCAGGAGATGAGCGCCTGGTAGACCTGAGGGTTCCTCGTCTTGAGGAGGCGCTGGCCGCTGGCAATGGCCCCCCCGCAGTTCCCGGACAGCGCCATGGCCCGGACCGAGCACACCTGCGCGAGCGCCTTGTCGACGGGCGTCACCGCGCGTCGCTCCATCTCGGTGCAAGCCGCCTGCATGGGAGCGTAGTCGCCGCCTGCGCGGTGCGCGTACGCCTTCCACAGGAGCGCCTCCGCATCGGCCTTGGTCCAGGCCTCCTCGTTCGGACGGTGAGTCAGGTAGGCCTCGCACGCCGCGATGGACCTCTTGGCATAGCGCTGCATCCCTCTCATTGCGTGCAGCTTGCACAGCTGCAGGTGGGTCAAGGCGTCGGCCGGCCGGCCGGCCGCGGCGGCCTCGAGGGCGACACGCGCCTCCTCGTAGCGCGCCAGCTTGACCAGCGCCAGGCCCCGCCAGGACTCGAGCTCCGCGGCGTCCTCGCCGCGCAGCGTTCCCGCTGCCGCCCGGGCTTCCGCCACGGCGCTGGCGTAGGCCTTGGTGGCCACCAGCGCGCGGACCTTGAGCAAGCGCGCCGGCCCGTAGCGGGGATCCTCGCGCAGCGCGTCGTTGCAGCGCGCCAGCGCTTCCTGCAGCTGACCCTCGTTGAGCAGGCCCAGACACTCGCCCGTCTTGGTCTTGACGCCGGCGGAGATGCCGGCCGGCTGCGCGCGCGCGGCGCCCGCCCAGCAGATCAGGGGGATGGCCAGCGCGCCGACGGCGGCCGCGCGAGAGCGCTGGCTGTGCCTCCCCGAGCTGCCCCCCAAGGGTCCCCCAACAGGCGGCCGCGAGACGACCGCTCCATCATGTTAGCCCCTGGCGACCGAAGCCTGTCAAGGGACATGGAGAGCGTCGGCAGGCTCCAAGCGCCGTGCCATGATGCGCGCGTGGCCGCGGTCGCGCTCGAGGACGTGGAGAAGGTCTATGCCGACGGCACGGTCGGGGTGCGCCGGCTCTCGCTCGAGGTCGGCGACGGAGAGGTGGTGGCCCTGGTGGGGCCGAGCGGCTGCGGCAAGTCCACCACGCTGCGGATGATCGCCGGGCTCGAGGCACCGAGCGCGGGCCGGGTGCTCCTTGGCGAGAGGGACGTCACGCGCGTCGCGCCGCGCGACCGCGACGTCGCGATGGTGTTCCAGGACTACGCGCTCTACCCGCACATGACGGTCCGCAAGAACCTCGCGTTCGCGCTCGGGCTGCGCGGCGCGGCCCGGGCCGAGATCGTGGCGCGCACCCAGCGCTGGAGCCGCGCGCTCGGCCTCGAGGGCGTGCTCGACAAGCGCCCGGGGGCCCTCTCGGGCGGGCAGCGGCAGCGCGTGGCGCTCGCGCGGGCGCTGGTGCGCGAGCCGGCGTGCTTCCTGTTCGACGAGCCGCTGTCGAACCTCGACGCCAAGCTGCGGGCCGAGGCGCGCGGCGAGATCCGGGCCCTGCTGCGCTCGCTCGGGCGCGCGGCGGTGTGGGTCACGCACGATCAGGAGGAGGCCATGACGATGGGCGACCGCCTGGTCGTGATGCATGGCGGCGCGGTCGAGCAGGTGGGGCCGCCGCTCGAGGTGTACCGCCGGCCCGCGACGCGCTTCGTCGCGAGCCTGGTCGGCACTCCGCCGATGGGCTTTGTCGAGGGCACCGTGCACCTCGGAGCGCTCGACGTGGGCGCCGGGACGCTGCCGCTCGGCGCCTTGCCGGCGGCGCGCGAGGGCCAGCGCCTGTGCGCCGGGATCCGTCCCGACGCGCTCGTGCCCGCGGACGCGGGCCTCGCCACCGAGGTCATTGCCACCGAGCCGCTCGGTGCGCACACCGACGTCCGGCTCCGCGTCGGCACGACCTATCTGCTCATGCGCATGGATTCCGACGCGGCCTCGGGCCTCGCGCCTGGCAGGCGCCTTTCCGTGCGCGCGAGCGCGCTGCATCTGTTCGACGAGGACGGCCGGCGCCTTCCGGGGGCGCCGTGACCACGCTGCGCTTTGCGACCGTTGAGCTGGTCTCGGCGTGGCTCGGTCCGCCAAATCCCTTGCCGCCCCTTGCGCCGCCGGCCTCGCCGATGGCGGCGGTCGAGGTGCAGCCGAGCGTGCCGCCCGAGGCGCGGGGGCGCCTTGGCTATGGCTGCGACGCGCCGCTTCTGCCGTATGGCTTGCTGGACGACTACGATCGCGAGCGGCGGCCGCGGCCGCACCGCGTGGCGATCCTCGAGAACCAGCACCTGCGCGCCGAGGTCCTCATCGGCCTCGGTGGCCGCCTGTGGTCGCTGTTCGACAAGGCGGCGGGGCGCGAGCTCCTGTACCGGAACGCCGTCGTGCAGCCGTGCAACCTGGGCACGCGCAACGCCTGGTTCGCAGGGGGCGTCGAGTGGAACGTGTCCCTGCCGGGGCACTCGCCGCACACGTGCGAGCCGCTGTACGCCGCCACCGTGGACGGTCCGGCGGGGCCGATCCTGCGGCTGTGGGCGTTCGAGCGGGTGCGCGCCGTGCCGTGGCAGCTCGACCTGTGGATCCCGGACAGCTCGCGCTTTCTGCACGCCGGCGTGCGCCTTAGGAACCCGCACGACGCCGAGATCCCCATGTACTGGTGGACCAACCTCGCGGTCCCCGAGGCGCCCGACGTGCGCACGCTCGCGCCGGCGCTGCACGCGTACAGCTTCGGCTACGCGCAACGCATGGAGCGCGTGCCCGTGCCCGTCGTTGGCGACGTCGACGCCACCTACGCGACGCGCCTTTCCGAGGCGTCCGACTGGTTCTACGAGCTGCCGGCCGGGCAGCGGCCGTGGATCGCGTCGCTCGGCGGCGACGGCCGTGGCGTCGTGCACGCCTCCACCTGGCGCCTGTCGGGCCGCAAGATGTTCGCCTGGGGCACGAGCGTGGGCGCAAGCCAGTGGCAGACGCTGCTGTCGCCCGCGGGGGGCCGCTACCTCGAGATCCAGGCGGGCCTTGCCACGACCCAGGCCGAGTGTGTGCCCATGCCGGCCGGGGCCGAGTGGAGCTGGGTCGAGGCGCTCGGGCCGATCGAGGCGGACCCGGGCGCGGTGCACGGGTCCGACTGGGGCGAGGCCACCGCGGCCGTCGAGAGGGCGCTCGAGGCGGCGTTGCCGATGGCGGCGCTCGAGGCGGCGCTGGCGCGCGCGCCGTTCGACCAGCCGCCGGGGGAGCTCGCGCAGCTGGGCGCGG
>JAHFDS010000577.1 GCA_023248855.1 Myxococcales bacterium | reverse complement strand
GTGCGAGCGCGAGCGCGACCTCGATCTTGTCGGCGCCGGCGCCGATGGCGACACGCTGCTCCTTCGGGACGTGGCCGGCGAGCTCGGCGCGCACCAGCACCGACGCCGCGCGGGGGACCCGGTAGCGCGCTGGCGTCGGCGCCATCTGCCGCGCCCCGTCGAGCAGCACGTCGGCTCCCGGGGGGCGCGTCGTCACCACGAGCTCGAGCGGCACCGGAGCCGGTGCCACCACCGGTGTGTCCGGGCGCAGCAGAAGCGCAGCGCCACCCGCGACCACTCCGAAGGCCAGCGCTGCCGGTAGGAGGCGTGCCCAGGAGGTCGGCCGCGCGCTGCGCGGGGACACGTGGCCCAGCTGCGCACGGCGTCCGCCCGAATCCAGCGCGGCGCCCACCTCGGCCAGTCGCTGGCGGACCTCGCCGGCCGTCTGCGGGCGATCGACGGCTCGCTTCTCGAGGCACTGCAGGATGAGACGCGCGAGCGCGGGCGGCACGCCGGCCGGCTCCGGCGGCTGGCCGTAAAGGTGCAGGTTGACGCTCTCGATGTAGGACGTGCCGAGGAACGGCAACCGCCCCGCGAACATCTCGAACATCATCACCCCGAGCGAGTAGACGTCGGTCCGCCAGTCGACGTTCTTGCCGAGGCACTGCTCCGGCGACATGTAGAGCGGGGTCCCGACCGGCATGCCGCTCCGCGTCTGGGCGGGCGCCTCCTCCCGATCGAGCAGCTTGGCGATGCCGAAGTCGAGCAGCTTGGCCACCCGCTGGCTGCGCCCCTCGACGAGGAACACGTTGTCGGGCTTGAGATCGCGATGGACGATCTTCTCCGCGTGCGCGGCCGTGAGCGCGTCGCACACCTGGTCGACGATCGACGCGGCCTCGGCGAACGACAGCGGGGGCGGCTCGGTCAGGCGCTGCTTGAGGCTCCGCCCCTCGAGGAGCTCCATCACGAAGTACTGGCGACCGTCCGCGAGCTGGCCGAACGCGAAGATGTCGACGATGCCGTGGTGGCCGATGCGGTTGACCGCGCGGGCCTCCTGCACGAAGCGCTGCGTGACCCAGGCGTCGCGCGACAGCGCGCCCGCGAGCACCTTGATGGCGACGCGCTTGCCGATGACCGGGTGCACGCCGGCGTAGACGACGCCCATGCCGCCCTCGCCGATCCGGCCGACGATCTCGTATTCACCCACCCGAGTCCCCTGCACCAGCGCCTCGGAGACGGCGCCGGGCGGGGTGTGGGCGAGCGTGGGGGCCGAGCCCGTGTTCACGGCTGCGGGCTGGCCGGCACCGGACGCCACGCGAGAAAGCTCGACCAGCGCCGCGCCGTCGATCGGGCAGTGCGTGACCTCGCTCGCGTATGCGTTGTTACACTGATTGCAGCGCCGCAAATCCCCGCCATGATAGCCCAGCGGGTATGATCCGGCCGATGAGGCGCGCCTGTGCTCTCGCGATGGCGATCGCCGCGCTGGCCTGCCAGCCCGAGGAGCCCGGCCTGCTCGTCACCGTCGAGCTGCCCGAGGGCGCGCTCGAGGTCACCCAGTCCGTCGAGGTCCTGGTCGAGAGCCCCGGGGCCGTGCTGCCCATGCAGGCGCGTCGGCTCACCGACTCGGGCGTCGAGATCGAGGGCATGGGCGGCCAGATCCTGCTGCGGCTGCCCCGCAGCGCGTACGCGCTCCGCGCTCGCTTCGAGCTCCTCTTGCGGCCCTCGGGGCCGGACGCCGAGGTCGTCCTCAGCGGGACCCTGCGGGGCCGCGACAACGCGCTGCTCGGCAGCGCCCAGCAAAGCGACGTGCTCGTGCTCGGCGGCGGCCGCCGCACGAGCGCCCTTCTGCGCTTCTCCTGTCGCCTAGCGCGCTGTCGCGCCCCTGCACCCGACGGCGGCGTGCCGGACGGGGGCGCATCCGATGGCGCTCGACGCGACGGCGGCGCGGCCGGCGGGGGTCGGCTCGACGGTGGCGCGGACGCGGCGCCGCCCGATGGTCCGGTGCTCGATCTGGCCGACGTGCCGGCGAGCCTGCGCGCGCTGGAGATCACCGGCGACGTGGCCGGCGAGCAGCTCGTCCCGATCGCGGTGGGCCACTTCTACCCGCGGGATCCGACGCGCTGGGACATCGTCGCGCTGTCGACCAACCGACACACCGCGTTCATCTTCTTCGGCTCCGACTGGACCCTGCCGGGGCCGAGCAGGCTGACGCCGGCGAACGCCGGCATGACGATCGTCGGGCGCACGGGTGAGAGCTTCGGTGACGCCGCCGGTGTCGGCGACCTCTACGGCGAGGGTCACGACGACCTCGTGCTGACGGCGACCAACGCGACCTCGACGGTGCTGGGCGAGGCCCACGCGAACGCCGGGGTCGCCTACGTGTTCCCGGGCAAGCACCTGTCCGATCCGCGCATGCGTCTCGAGCTCGACCAGGACAGGGAGAAGCCGCGCATCTACGGCACCACCAGCCAGGAGCGCCTCGGCACGTCGGCCGCGATCTTGCGGCTGTCACAGGGCCGGAACGCGGTGGCGCTCGGCGCGCCAGGCGTCTCGATCTCGGGCAACGACTACAACGGCAACGGCCGCTACTACGTGGTGTTCGGCTCGCGACTGCCCATCCGGAACCCGCCGGTGGAGATCTTCGCCGGCAACGTGCCGTTCGGCCAGCAGGACGCGATCATCCTGGGGGCGCAGACGGACAGCCAGCTCGGCCATGGCGCTGCCGCCGGCGACTTCGACGGCGACGGCGAGACCGATCTGGCGATGAGCGACACCAGGGCGAGTGGCGGCCTCGGCCAGGTCGTCGTGGTCTCCGGCGCGCGGATCCTCGAGCAGATCACGAGGGGCCCTCCGATCGTGTACCTCGGCAGCGCCTCCGACTATTTCTTTCTCGTTAGCGGCAACCCGGGCGCGGCGCTCGGCGGAGTGCTCGCGTTCGGCGACCTCGACGGCGACGGCAGGGACGAGCTCGTCGCGAGCGCGGTGGACGCGGTCTACGTCTTCGCGCGCCCCGCGCGGGCCGGCCTTTCGTTCGACATCTCCGCCAGGCAGTTCGACCTCGCGATCACCGGGGGCGACTCGTTCGGCGCGTCGCTTGCGCTCGGGGACCTCGACGGCGACAGCAAGCTCGACCTCGTCGTCGGCGCGCCCGGTCACGACGGCGTGGGCGGCGCGAGGGCCGACGCAGGCGCCTGCTACGTGATGACCGGCGCGAGCCTCGGCGCGCTCGGCGGCGGGCGCAAGCGCCACCTGGTCGAGGAGCCGGCGACGCTCACGGTGCTCGGCGCGGCGTCGGGGAACCTGCTCGGCCGGAGAGTGGCCATCACCAACCACGACAGCTCCGACGACAGCGCGGAGATGGTGCTCGGCGCGCCGGGCGCGAGCGACAACCGCGGAAGGATCCATGTCCTGTCGGGTCTGCCTCGCTAGCTTGCTCGCGCTCGCGCTGCTGTGCGTGCCGCAGGTGGCGGCGGCCGAGCCGCGCGAGCCGGCGTCCAGGCGCGAGGTCGAGCGCGCGCGCAAGGCCTACGAGGAGGGCGCGGCGGCGTACAAGCTCGGCAGCTTCGCGGAGGCGGCGGCGCGCTTCGAAGAGGCGTACCGGATCATGCAGTTCCCGACCATGCTGTTCGACATCGCGCAGTCGTACCGAAAGCTCGGCGAGGCGCAAGGCCGCGTGCAGGACCTGCGCAAGGCGCTCGAGCTCTACCGCGCGTTCCTCCGCGACGCCGCGCCCGGCGCGGATCGACGCCCGATCGCGGAGAAGCTCATCCCCGGCCTCGAGCAGCAGATCGGCGCGCAGTCCCGACGCCTCAGAGAGGCGCTCATGGCGCGCGCCGCAGGCCCGGAGGGCCTGTTCCTCGCCGATCAGCTGGTCGCCGAGGGCGCGACCGCCGACGCGCTCGCGGTGCTCGACCGCGTGCTGCTCGGCCCGAGGAACTCCCGCGCGGTCATCCTCGGGGCGCTGACGCGCCGCGCGGTGTGCGCGAGCCGGCTCGGCCGGCGCGAGGTCGCGCTCGACGCGTTCCGGCGCGCCCTGTCACTCGATCCGGGGC
>JAHFDS010000576.1 GCA_023248855.1 Myxococcales bacterium | reverse complement strand
GCCACGGGCGGCGCTGCCGCGGCGCGCCGACCAGGCGGCGAGCGTCTGGGAGGTGCTCGGCGTCGCGGCCAATGCGACCGCCGGGGACCTCAAGCGCGCCTATCACCGGCGTGCGCTGGAGACGCATCCCGATCGCGGCGGCGATGTGGAGACCTTCCGCGCCGTTCAGGCCGCCTACGAGCGCGCGATCGAGCGCAGCGCCAAGCGCGGCCGCCGCCCGCGGCGGAAGTAGCGGCACCCACACCGTGGGGACGAACCCCTTCGTTGCAGCGGCCCCTGACGTTCCGGGTGGAACACGTGGGAAAGCGAAACCGGGTGTGCGCGCGGGCCAACGCGCGGAGATCTCGCGCGCACGGGATGGGCCCAGTTGTTGCTTCCCGAGCCGGCCATGATCACAAGGGTGACGAACGGTGCGCGGACTTGACCAGACCCTGACGGCCACGGACGCGCCGGGCGCCGGGCGGATACCTCGGTCCTCGACCTCGCTCCCGGCCCGAGCCTCCGCGTTCACCTCGGTGGGCCGCTCGCTGACCGAGGGGGCGGGCGGTGTCTCCGCGAGGCGGTCGAGAGGACCTTCGCCGCGACCACGCTGCCCGCGCGGTTCCGCGAGGGCGTCCTCTTCGTGACGTTCCACCTGCCGCCGAAGCGGTCCCGCGCTGCAGCGCGGTGAAGGGGAAAGGGGGACCCGGAACAGATCGAAGAGCTCATCGTGCGCCCTCGGGACATGGGGCCAGTGGATGGGTGGCCGCGAACGCCTCCTCGGCGCGCTCGTTGTGCTCGAAGACGGCTCGCTGGGCGTCCTGGTAGGCTGTCGTGTAGGAGATCTGAAGTCCGATCAGCCCGACGATGGAGAGCGCGGTGGCCTGCCAGGACAGCTCGTCATGCTTGGCCATGTAGACGATTGGCACGACTAGGGCGGCGGCGGACAGCAACGCGAGACTCAGGCGAACGGCACCGTTGCCAACTTCGCCAGTGTAGATCTGACCCGCGCCGGGAAGGATGGACCAGGCCATCGCTGCATCCTGCGACCTCAGCTCCACACGACCCGCCTCGGCGGCGAGAACGGGCCAGGGGGCGGGTGCCGTCCGCAGCTCGCGCAAGACCTCCTCGCGGTCTCGCGGCAAGCCCGAGACGGTCACATTCGGATAGGCCCACGAAAGACGGTACAGCGCGATCGGCCTATGCCTGGTGCGCGGGTAGCGAACGAGAAGACCCTCATAGAGGCGGGCCGCGCCGTTGTAGGACTGCAGCCGCAGATCGAGCAGCCCGCTTGCAGAGGTCAGGAGGAGGAAGGGGCCGAAGTCCGTCGCCGCCGCGAGCAGATGCGCGGCGTACGAGTGCGCGCCCGGGGCGCGTAGCTCGAAGCGATCGTAGTAGAGCGCTTCGGCCTGGAGAAAAAGCGCGTCGTCGGGCGCGGGGGGAGGCGTGAAGCAGCGAGCCTGCGCCCTGAAGTGGTCGGCGGCGTGCTCGAACGTACGATCGTCCGGACGCACCATGGCCTCGGAGCCTGCGCACCCCATGACCAGGGAGATGCAAGCAAGCCAGCACATCGGCGGTGTCACCGTCGTCCGTGTGCGGACGCAACCAGCGTGGTCGCGCCCGTTGGCCGCGTTCGTGCCGGGGTGCGCTCGAGGCGGTGGGTCACGGCCCAATCCGCGTGCCGGCGCGCTCGAGCTCGACATCCTGACACCACTTTACGGCTCGTGGGACCTCGGCGGGAACCAGATGAGCCCGACGAGCAGAAACGCGGTGTCCCCTGATCCATGACATCATTGGCAGGCACGCGCGTGTCTGCGGCCAACTCTTGAAGGGCGGCACCAGCTTCCTCGGGCATCTGATCCCCGCGGCCATCGTCGGGTCGCTCGTCTGTGCGGTCATTGGTGGCGTCGAAGGCCTTCGGGCCGCCATGGACTATTTCACTCACCAGGGCGCCGACAAGGACGCCGGGGTGGCGCTGCTCCTGTTTGGCCCCCTCATGGCTGTGGGTTTCTTCTTCGCGGGCGCTCTCATTGGTGCGCTCATCGGCGCCGTCGCGGGCGCCGCGCTCGGCGCGCTGCTCGGCTACGCGCGGATCGCGACCGCTGGCCGTACGGACTGCCTGGGACGACCCGCGGTCTGGCGCGCGCTCCATGCCGGCATCTGGATCGCGGTGGTGCTGCTGGAGGCACGGGATCTCGGCCTCCTCGATGGCGTGCTGGCCCGCCTGAGCCTCGAGGCGTTGCGGCCCGGGACGCCGGGCAAGGCGGCAGCTCCATCCGCGGCGCCCCAGGAGCCGGCCGAGGAGGCCGCCGAGGAGCCGCCCGCTCGCTTCGTCGTCCTGTCGGAGGACCGGGTGGTCGACAGCCAGACACGTCTCGAGTGGATGCGCGGAGGCGCCACGCGGCTCTCGTCGGCCGGCGCGGCGCGGTTCTGCAAGGCGGCGGGCATGACGGTGCCGACGCTCGAGCAACTCCACAGCACGCTACACTGGGAGCCGGACGCGGTCTCGCGGGTGCATCGCGATGCCTTTCCGCACAACGAGGACGACCTCTACTGGACGCGGACGCGGTCGCAGTATCGCAACTGGCTGTGGACAGTGCGGGTCTTGAACGCCACCACCGAGCCCGCCCCCGACTCCGCACTGCACGCCGTGCGCTGTGTGATCGCCCCGGAGCCGTAGGCGCTCGGTGCTGGCCATCCTGGGACGGCTTGGCTCACCGCGATTGCCGATCGCGTCTGTTCCATTTCAGAGCCGGCCACGCGACAATCGCCACGCCCGCCTGGGCGTCCAGTTCGTGCCGCACGCCGTGCTCTACCCTAGGCGCGTCGAGTTTCCCTCGCCGACCCGGATGCGCGTGGTGTTCGACACCGCCAGCGACGACCAGCCGACGATCATCGAGAACATTTCCTGGGCCGAGTGACTGCGACGCCAGCGGTCGACCCAGCAACGTCGGCCGAACGGCCGGCGTGGGCCGACGCGTAGTGGTATGGATCATCCGCGCGATCCGCGCGGAAAGGGTTGGGGTGGCATGTTCATCGCACGCTTCATCATCGACGTGAAGTTCGGGCACAAGGACGAGTTCCTGGCGCTGCAGCGGAAATGGCAGGAGGAGGTCGGCGCGCGAATCGGCTGGAAGACGCTGCGCTACGCGACTGGCTCGATCGGCGCACACGAGTCGCGAATGGAGATGGAGCTCGAGGTGGGCTCGCTGGCGGAGCTCGAAAAGGCCTGGGCAGAGCTCGCCAAGTCGGACGCCCACAAGCGGTTCGGCAAGGCGCTGGAGCCTCTCGTGGTCTCCGGCTCGAATCGCTGGGAGATCCTCCGCGTCATCACACCCGCGTGATCCCCGCCTGCCGCCGCGAGTTTTCGAGGCTCCGGGACTGCGCTACTCCTGCCACTTCGGGGGCGGTCTCTGCCAGTGCGCGCGGCACCGCGAAGACAGCCGCACCACCCACCGCAGGGCGCAGTCGCGTGCGCCACGTGCACCACGGGCCCCGTTGCGCGGGCCCTCCCACTTCTCGAAGAACGTGACTCGACTCATACCGAGTAGCCAGTGACGGGCCAGGGGAGTGACGCGGTGAGCCGCGAGCAAACGGGCGTCTTCGCGCGTGATCGGCGCGCGCTGACCGTCGGGATCTTGCTCGCGGTGGGGACGTTCGCGGTCGAGGGGATGGGGGTCGTGCCCGCGCTGCCGACGGCGGTGCGCGAGCTCGGTGGGCTCGGCGTGTTCGGGTGGGCCTTCAGCGCGTTCATGCTCGCGTGGCTGGTCGGGACCATCGGCGGCGGCCTGCTCGGCGACGCGCGCGGGCCGCGGCGGCCCATGACGCTCGGGCTCTCCGGGTTCGGCGCGGGGCTGCTCCTCGCGGCGTCGGCGGGGGGAATGACGCAGTTCCTCGCCGGGCGCGCGCTGCAGGGCGCGGGCGGCGGCGCGATGGTGGCTGGCGCGTACGTCGCGATCGCGCGCGGCTATCCGGACGCCATGCGCGCGCGCATGATGGCCCTCACCGCCAGCGTGTGGGTGCTGCCGGCGATCGTCGGGCCCGCACTCTCGGGCGCCAT
>JAHFDS010000575.1 GCA_023248855.1 Myxococcales bacterium | reverse complement strand
AGCCTCGACGTCTGCGCGCGCGGGCAGGCCTTTCTCGGGCGGATCCGGCAGCACTTCGAGGCAGGTCTTGAGCGCCGCGTGCGCGTCATCGAGCTCGCCCTTCTCCTTGTAGGCACGTCCGAGGTGACAGTGCAGCGCCGGCAGCGGCTGCTTGCGCAGGCCCTCCCGAAAGGCCGCGATCGCGTCGTCGATGCGCCCAGCCTCGAAGGCGCGTCGGCCCTTTTCGAGCAGCTTTTTCGCCTGTGCCGCGCCGCGCGGCGCCGCCCGCGCCGGGCTGGTCGTGCCCACGGAAAGGACGAGGACGAGGAGGGCGATCCGCACGCGGGCGTTCTACCACGGGCTGCCTTTGGTGCGGCCGCGCTTGCGCGGCGCCGTCCGAGCGGCGTGGCTGATCCATCAGGACGAGAAGCTGCGATGATGCGCCCCCTCCGGAGGTCCCCATGCTCGCGCTCCCGCTCCTCGCCCTGCTCGCCGCCGCACCCGACGTGGCCGCCTCGGCCGACGCCCTCATCGCCAGGCACCTGGCCGCGCTCGGCGGCCTGGACCGCCTGCGCGCGATCTCGTCATTCCGCGGCAGCGGCAGGCTCGTCCTGGGCGATGGCGACGGCTACGAGGCCGCGGTGGGCTGGGCCCAGAAGCGCCCCGGCCAGACGCGCTGGGAGACCACGCTCCAGGGCCTGACCGAGGTCACCGCGTTCGACGGCAAGGACGGCTGGTCGGTGCAGCCGTTCGGCGGCCGCACGACGCCCGAGCGCCTGGCGGCGGACCAGCTGCGGAGCCTTGCGCGCGACGCGGACCTCGACGGACCGCTGGTCGACTACCGGCAGAAGGGGCACCAGGTCCGGCTGCTCGGCACGGAGGACGTGGACGGCACCGACGCGCACAAGCTCGAGGTGCGCCTGGCCGACGGCGACACCTTGTACGTGTACCTCGACCCCGACAGCCTGCTCGAGATCCGCTCGGTCACGGTGTCGCGCATGCGCGGCACCGAGCGCATCTCGGAGACCGACTACGGCGACTACCGCCAGGTCGCGGGCGTGTGGATGGCCTTTTCCACCGAGTCGGGGCCCAAGGGCGGGCCCAAATATGCGCGTATGCAGATAGAACGCCTCGAGGTCAACGTGCCCCTCGACGACGCCCTGTTCCGCTTCCCGGCGCCCGGCGCGCGCACCGAGCGGGCGATCCTGCCGGCGGGGCCGCCCACCCCGGCGGGACAGGCTCCGGCGGGCGCGAAGAGCGCGGTGCGCTTCGACCGCGGCGTCGTGTCGGGCCTGGGGGCCAGAAACCTCGGCTCCGCCGCGATGAGCGGCCGCATCTCGGCGGTGGCGGCGTTTCGCGACACCGGCCGCACGACCCTGTACGTCGGCGCCGCCTCGGGAGGCGTGTGGAAGTCCTCCGACGGCGGCACGTCGCTAAGGCCCGTCTTCGATCGCCAGCCCGTGCAGTCGATCGGCGCGATCGCGATCGACCCGTCGCACCACGAGACCGTGTGGGTCGGCACGGGCGAGGCGTGGACGCGTAACTCGGTATCGATCGGATCCGGCATCTACAAGAGCACCGACGGCGGCGAGACCTGGGCGCACCTCGGCCTGTCCGACAGCGAGCGCATCGCGCGCATCGTCGTGCACCCGAAAAACGGCGACGTGGTGTACGCGTGCGTGCCCGGCAAGCTGTGGAGCGACAGCGCGGAGCGGGGCCTTTACAAGACGAGCGATGGCGGCAAGACCTGGGCGCGCGTGCTCTCGGGACCGAACCTCTCCACCGGCTGCTCGAGCATCGCGCTCGATCCGTCGAACCCCGACGTGGTGATGGCGGGCCTGTGGGACTTCCGGCGCAAGGCGTGGACGTTCCGCTCGGGCGGCGATGGGCCAGGGGCCGCGAGCGGCAGCGGCCTCTACCGCTCGACCGACGGTGGCAAGTCCTGGCAGCCGGTGCAAAAGGGCCTGCCGCCCGGGCCGTGGGGGCGCGTGGAGGTGGCCTACGCGGAGTCGGCGCCGCGCACCGTCTACGCGTTCGTCGAGTCGAAGGACTCGGCGCTCTACCGCTCGACCGACGGCGGGGCCACCTGGACCGAGCGCGACAAGAGCCGGAACATGGTGTGGCGCCCGTTCTACTTCGCGCGCCTGGTCGTGGACCCCACGAACCCCGAGCGCGTGTTCAAGCCAGACGGCGCCCTCATCGTGAGCGAGGACGGCGGCAGGAGCTTCCAGTACACGGGCGGCGCCTCGCACGGCGACTGGCACGACCTCTGGATCGATCCCAAGAACCCCAAGCACCTCATCGGCGGCGACGACGGCGGGCTCTGGATCTCGAACGACGGCGGCACGCGCTGGTGGAAGAGCGACAACCTGCCCGCCTCGCAGTTCTATCACGTGGCCGTGGATGGCGCGGATCCGTACCACGTGTTCGGGGGCCTGCAGGACAACGGCTCGTGGATCGGCGACTCCGCGCACCCGGGCGGCGTGTCGAACCAGCGCTGGGAGCCGCTCTACGGCTCGGACGGCTTCTGGACCATCCCCGATCCGTTCGCGCCCGAGCTCGTCTACGCCGAGGGGCAAGGGGGCTACATCGCACGCATCGACCGGCGGACCGGCAGCGCGCGCGACATCCAGCCCAAAGCCGGCTACGGCGAGAAGCTGCGCTTTAACTGGAACACGCCGATCCACGCGAGCCCCACGAAGAAGGGCACGATCTACCTCGGTAGCCAGTTCCTGTTCCGCTCGCGCGACCGCGGCGACAGCTGGGAGCGCATCTCGCCGGACCTGACGTCGAACGACCCGGCGAAGCAGCGGCAGGAGCTGTCGGGCGGCGTCACGGTGGACAACTCATCTGCCGAGATGCATACGACGATCTACGCGATCAGCGAGTCGCCGCGCAGCGCGGACGTGGTGTGGGTCGGCACCGACGACGGGCGCGTGCAGCTGACCCGCGATGGCGGCCGGCGCTGGACGGATCTCACCGCCAACGTGCCGGGGCTGCCGCCCGCGTCGTGGGTGAGCTGGATCGAGGCGAGCCGCTTCGACGCGGCCACGGCGTACGCGAGCTTCGACCGGCACACGGCCGGCGACATGTCGCCCTGGGTCTATCGCACCACCGATTTCGGCAAGACCTGGACGCGCCTCTTGGGCCCGGACAGCGGTGTACGCGGCTACGCGCACGTGGTGCGCGAGGACGCGGTGCAAAAGGGCCTGCTCTTCGTCGGCACGGAGCTCGGCCTCTGGATCTCGATCGACGGCGGGCGCAGCTGGGCGGAGTTCAAGGGAGGCGGCTTTCCCGCGGTGGCGGTGCGGGAGGTGCAGGTGCACCCGCGTGAGCACGACCTCGTCGTCGCGACGCACGGCCGCGGCATCTGGGTGGTGGACGACCTCACCCCCTTGCGCGCGCTGTCGGCGGAGGTGCTCGAAAAGGACGTGGCGCTCTTGCCCGGCCGGCCGGTGCAGCAGCGCATGCCCGCGACGGGCGGCTGGGTCGAGGGCGACGCGCACTTCGTGGGGGACAACCCGCCCGCCGGTGCGGTGATCACGTACTACCAGCGCACCCGGCACGTGTTTGGCCCGATGAAGCTCGAGATCCTCGACGCGGGTGGCCAGGTCATCGACACGGTGCCGACGTCCAAGCGGCGCGGGCTCGTGCGCGTCCAGTGGACGATGCGCGTGCCGGCGCCGAGGGTGCCGCGCGCGGCCCAGGTGGCCGGCAGCTCGATGACGGGCCCGCGCGTGGCGCCGGGGATGTACACGGCGCGGCTCTCGCGCGGTGGCGATGTGGTGACGCTGCCGTTCGAGGTACGGGTGGACCGGCGGGCGCCCTACGGCGCGGCAGAACGCAAGCTGCACCTCGGCGCGATGATGCGCGTGCACGCGCTGTTCGGCGCCATGAGCACGCTGGTCGAGGGCATCGAGGGCCTGCGCACGGCCGCAGCCGCGCGGGCGCGCGGTGCCGGAGAGCCGCTCGGGACGCAGCTCGGCGCCCTGTCGGCGGCGCTCGAGGGGGCGAAGAAGAAGATCGTCGCGACCACCGAGGGCGGCGCGATCACCGGGGAGGAG
>JAHFDS010000166.1 GCA_023248855.1 Myxococcales bacterium | reverse complement strand
CGCCGCGCCCTCGGTCGCGCCCAGAAGGCCGAGCACGTCCGCGCCGGACGGCCGCGCGGCCGCGTCGCTGGCCATCAGCGCCGCGCACAACGCGGCCAGGTCCGCGGGCACCAGGGGGTCCACGCTGCTCGCCGCCGGTGGGGTGGCGCGGTCGCCGAGGACGTCGGCGCTGGATCCACAGAAGGGCAGCCGCCCCGTCAGCGCCTGGAACAGCATGACGCCGAGGCTGTACCAGTCCGCGGCCGCCCCCACGGGCTCGCCCGAGAGCCGCTCCGGGGCCATGTAGTCGAGGGTGCCGGCGCGCGGCAGGTCGGGCTTGGCATCGAGCTCGGTGGCGAGCCCGAAGTCGAGCAGGACCGCGCGCTCCTCGGGGGTGATGAGCACGTTCGACGGCTTGATGTCGCGGTGCACCCGCCCAGCGGCGTGGAGCGCCACCAGGCCCCGGGCGAGCTGCAGGAACACGCTGCGCACGCGTCCGGCGTCGGGGCGCGTGCCGACCACCCGCAGGGCCGCGGTCGGATGGGCGTCCGGCGTCGGTTGGATGGCGGCCGTGCTCTCGAGCCCTCCGGTGTTGGCCAGCGCCCCCGCGGCTCCGCGCAGGGACGTCATGAGGTCGACGCCGTCGACGAGCTCCATGGTGAAGAACCAGCGTCCACCCTCGGCGATCAGCTCCCCGAGGCCGACCAGGTTCGGGTGGTGCAGGTCCTCGAGCGCGCGGAACTCGTTCTTGAGGTGGAGCAGCAGCTCCCCCTTGGTCTCGTGCAGCGTCTTGAGGGCCACGCGCGCGTTGTGCTCGCGGTCGAGCGCCTCGTAGACGACGCCCATGCCGCCGGCGCCCAGGCGTCGCAGCAGCCGGAACCGCCCGCTGCCGAGCAGTCCTGCTTCGCTCAGCGCCTCCACCGCGATGGATGATAGCCAAAAAGAAGCGGCCTGGTGGCCCTCTTCAGCCGTTCAGCGCGCCGAGCACGCGCGCCGGGTCGTTCGTGATGATCGCGTGCACGCCGAGCCCGGCTGCGCGCCGGGCCTTGTCGGGGTCGTCGATGGTCCAGGTGGCGACCGCGTAGCCGCGTCGGAGCCAGCGCGCCATGCGCTCGGGCGAGAGCAGTCGCGCCTCGGGATGCACCGCCTCGACCCCGACGAGCGGCGCCGCCCAGGCCTCGCGGAGCGGGCGCGCCTGCCCCTTCCAGAACAAGAGGCCCGTCGCGACCCCCGGCGCCAGGCGGCGGAAGCGCGCGAGCAGGAGCGGATCGAAGGACGACGCCACCACGCGCGCCGTCGCGCCGTGACGGGCCACGAGCGCCGCCACCAGGGCCGCAAGGCCGTCGTCGCGCAGCACCCGCGATCCTCCCGGCGACTTCAGCTCCACGTTGACCAGCATCTCGGGGCCGATCGTCTCGAGCGCCTCCGCCAGCGTGGGCACGCAGGCGTGGCCCGCCACCCAGCGGGCGCGCAGCGCCTCGAGGGGCAGGGTGCGCACGACCCCTGGTGCCCCGCACAGCCGGATGGTGTCCTCGTCGTGGAACACCACGACCTCGCCGGATCCGCAGCGCATCACGTCGAGCTCCACCCCGTCCGCACCCATGCGCCTGGCCGCATGGAACGCCCCGAGCGTGTTCTCCGCGGCGACGAGCGAAGCCCCCCGGTGCGCCAGCACCAGCGGCCGCCCCCGTTTCCGCGCCTGCTCGATGAGCAGCATCCCGCCATCATCGCCCATCTTCCGCGCCGGCTCCGACCGACGAGTTGATCCCCGCCAGATCCCCCTGCATGCTGCCGGCATCCCCATGCGCCTCGACGTGATCCCGCCGCAGGTCCACGAGCTGTGCAGGGCGCTGCGCGAGCGCGGCCACGAGGCGTTCGTGGTCGGCGGCTGCGTGCGCGATCTGGTGCGCGACGACCCCCTGCGCATCAAGGACTGGGACGTGACCACCTCGGCCTCGCCTCACGAGGTGGTGCGCATCTTCGGCAAGCGCGCCATCCCCACGGGCCTGCAGCACGGCACGGTGACGGTCCTTTCGGGGCGGGGTGACCATCGGCTGTCCATCGAGGTGACCACCTACCGTGGCGAGGGCGCCTACTCGGACGGCCGCCGCCCCGATGCCGTCACCTTCGTGCGTACGCTCGAGGAGGACCTCGCGCGCCGCGACTTCACCATGAACGCGCTCGCGCTGGACCCGACCACGGGCGAGCTGCGCGACGTCTACGGCGGCGTGGCCGACATCGCTCGACGCAAGATCCGCGCGGTGGGGGAAGCGCGCGCGCGCTTCGGCGAGGACGGCCTGCGGGCGCTGCGCGCCGTGCGGTTCGCGGCGCAGCTCGAGTTCACCGTCGATCCCGACACGCTGGCCGCCATCCCCGAGACGCTCGACGTGTTCGCCAAGGTCTCGATGGAGCGCGTTCGGGACGAGATGATGAAGATCCTCGCCGCCCGCCAGCCCTCGCGGGGCCTTGCCCTGATGGCCGAGACGGGCCTGCTCGCGCGCGCGCTGCCGGAGCTCGCCGAGTCGTTCGGCGTCGCCCAGAACCGGTACCACGCCTTCGACGTGTGGAGCCACACGCTGGCCACGGTCGATGCCGCCAGGAACGATCCGATCGTGCGCTGGGCGGCGCTCCTGCACGACGTGGCCAAGCCGCGCACGCGCGCTGCCAAGGAGGGTGAGCCGGGTGAGTTCACCTTCTTCCGCCACGACCTCGTCGGCGCCGACATGTCCGAGGCGATCTTGAAGCGCCTGCGGTTTCCGAACCGGGAGCGCGACGAGATCGTCGGCCTCGTGCGAAACCACATGTTCTGGTACGCGCCCGAGTGGACCGACGCGACCGTGCGCCGGTTCCTGGTGCGCATCGGCCCCGACGCCTTCGGCCCGCTCATCGACCTTCGCGTCGCGGACGTCGTGGGCCGCGGCCGCGGCGAGGACCCCGAGATCGAGGTCGGCGAGCTGCGCCGCCGCGCCGAGGAGACCATCGCCAAGGCCCAGGCGCTCAAGATCGCCGACCTGGCGATCGGCGGGCGGGACCTCATCGGCGAGCTCGGCCTTGCGCCCGGCCCGCTGCTCGGCGAGATCCTGCGCGCGCTGCTCGAGCGCGTGATCGACGATCCCGCGCTCAACGATCGCGAGACGCTGCTCGCGCTTTCGCGAGAGCACGCGGGGGCCCGGTCCTGAGTGAATAGCCCGGGGATCGCGGCTGCTCCTGGGATGCGAGGCCTCCTCCTGTGCGCCTGGGTCGTGCTCGGCTGCTCGGGCGAGCCCCCGCCGCCGACGGTCGAGCCGAGGCCCAAGCCGAGCGGCCTCGACCCCTTCGTGGGGCCCCTCGAGAAGCTCGACCGCATCGATCTCCAGCTCAAGCTGCGCGCGGCCGAGAGCCGCATGCTGGGCATGGACTGCGAGCCCGGGACCGAGGTCACGCTCGATCTCGTGTTCGACCGGCGCGGCGCCGACCCCACGGCTCGCCTCGCCTATGCCGCGCTCGACGTCCTCGGGGGCCAGCGTCTCTACCGAAAGGGCCCGCTCGGCGGCCGCGTGAGGATCTTCCGCGTCGCGGCCTGGCGGCAGGATCCGGGCTGGACCAGGCCCTACTACGCGGTCGCGCAGTTCGATCGCTACGCGTGGAAGACCAGCTACGCGCTCGACGCCGCCACGCTGTCTCGGGCGAGCGAGGCGCCGTGGCCCCCCTCGATCCGGCACCTCATCGAGCTCATCTTCGGCGGCCCCTCGACCCGCCCGCCGGGCGCGCCGTCGCCGATGGACCGCATCGGCATCAAGCTGCGCGCGCGCGGCAGCCGCGTGGGGTCGATCGCTCTGCCGGGCTTCGAGCTGGCCCTCGACGGGCTCGATCTCGAGGGCGAGACGACGCTGGTCTGGGACGGCAAGACGCGCAGCTTCGTGGCCGAGGGCGTCCACGTCGGGGTCACCGCGCGCGTCGGCCACGGCCGGCTGCGCACCGCCACGCGCAGGCTCGACGTGGGTCGCGGCTCGCTCGACATCACGGCCGAGCATGTCAGCCTGCGCGCGCCCTACGACGGCGGCCCACCGATCGTGCGGGGCGACCTCGGGGTGGGCCTGTGGCTCGAGACCACCGCCGCCGAGTCGCACCAGGGGCTCGACGCCCGCGTGGACGGCCGCTCCAAGCTGGCCGCGCGCGCCCGCTTCGGCGTCAAGCTCGACCCCCAGCTCGCGCTCGAGCTCCGTGACGGCACGCTGTCCTTCGACCTCGACGCTCGCGTGCGCGCGCCTCGCCTCGAGGTGAGCACGCTCGCGCTCGAGGACCTCGACGCCGCGACGCGCCTTTCGGCCACGCTGACGGCGCGAAGGCGCGACGCCGAGCGCGTCGATGCCGACGCGACCGTCTCACTCGACACGCGCATGCTGGCCGACGTGCCCGTCCGCGCCGCGATCACCGCCGGTTCCGGCACCATCTCCGCGAGCGGGCGGCTGGCCAAGGGCACGCGCTTCTCGCTCGGCGCCAGGCACCCGGCCCACGTCCGCCTCGGCATGCGCCTCGGTGAGGGACCCGCGGCCACGGAGATCGAGCACCTCGAGGGCGACGTCGCGCTCGCGGCGACGCTCGGCTCCCTGGCGGTCGACGGTCCGGAGCTCCTGGCGCGGGCGCAGCGGGCCACCCTGACCGTGGCCGCTGACGCGCGCACCGACGAGACCCGCGCCACCGTCGCGATCGAGCTCGCGGCCGGCTCACGGCTCCGGCTCCCTCAGGGCGACGAGGTCGTGCTCGCCGCCCAGGGTGGGCGCGCCGCCCTCCGGGCCCGCCTTTCGCCCATCGAGGGGCTCGCGCTGCCTCGGCTCGTCGGTGCCGATGGCGGCCAGCTCTTCGTCGACCTGGCGCCGTTTTCCGGCCGCTTCCTCGGCCACTCGGTCAACGCGCCGGCCGGGGCACGCGCCAAGGTCGAGGGCGCGCGCCTCGAGGTGCAACGCACGCGCTACCGCCTGTTCGGGCGGGTCGTCCTCGATGTCGAGCCGGCCGAGCACGAGCCCATCCTGACCATCGACCGAAAACCAGGCGCCCGGTAGCCGGCGGCGGTTGGCTCTTTGCTATCCTGCGCGGCGATGAGCGTCCCGATCGTGCGCGGCGTCCGGTGGGGTGCAGTCGAAGCCGGCCTCCGCAAGCGTGGCGGCCTCGATCTGGGTGTGCTCCTGTGCGACGCGCCGGCGGCGGTGGCCGCGGTCTTCACGCGCTGTCAGGCCGCCGCTGCGCCCGTCGTGCTCTCGCGCGCGCGGGTGCGCGCCGGCAAGGTGCGCGCCGTCCTGGTCAACGCCGGCTGTGCGAACGCCTGCGTCCCGGACGGCGAGGCCGCCGCCAGAGCGAGCACCGCGGCGGTCGCTCGCACGCTCGGGTCGCGCGATGCGGAGATCCTGGTCGCCTCGACCGGGGTGATCGGCGCGCGCCTCGCCGTCGACCGGCTGTGCGCCGCCGTGCCCGCCCTGGTCGCCTCGGCACGACCCGACGGCCTGCCCGACTTCGCCCGCGCGATCATGACCACCGATACGGTGCCGAAGCTGGCCGGGTGCAAGGTCGGGGAGGTGACGGTCGCGGGCTGCGCCAAGGGTGCCGGGATGATCATGCCCGACATGGCCACGATGCTCGGCTTTCTCGCCACCGACGCGCGGGTCCCCGCGCCGCGCCTGCGCGCGATGCTGCGCGAGGTGGCCCACCAGAGCTTCAACGCCGTGACCGTCGACGGCGACACCTCCACCAACGACTCGCTCTTCCTGGTCGCGACCGGCGCCGTCGGAAGGGCGCTCTCCGGAAGCGGCGAGAAGCGCCTGCAGGCCGCGCTCGCCGAGGTCGCCATCTCGCTCGCGCGGGCGATCGCGCGGGACGGCGAGGGCGCCACCAAGCGCATCGAGATCTCCGTCGAGGGGGCCCCGACCGCGCGTGCTGCCGACGCGGTCGCCCGCCGCATCGCGAACTCGCCGCTCGTCAAGACCGCCATCTCGGCGGCCGACGCCAACTGGGGGCGCATCGTGGCCGCGGCGGGCACGGCCGGCGTGCGCTTCGACCCCGCGCGGCTCGAGGTCCGGATCGGCGATGCCGTCGTGGCGCGGCACGGTGTCGCCACCGACGCGGCCGCGGAGGCCGCCGCCACCGCGCACCTGCGCGGAGATGACGTCCGCGTACTCGTGCGCCTGGCCGCGGGCCGCGCGCGCCGCACCGTATGGACGTGCGACCTGACGGCCGATTACGTCCGCATCAACGCCGACTACCGCAGCTGAGGGCCGACGCCGCGTGTCTCCCAGGAAGACGTCGTCGTCGGAGCTGCTGGCGAGCAGCTCACGGGCACGTCCTGCTCCGACAGCTTCGGCCCCGTGGACTGCGACACCGGATGCGAATGCACGTACTGCACGAACAGCCTCGGGGGCCTGGTAGCGTGCCCGTCCAGCTGCCAGGTCGTGTGCACGGGCACGAAGGCGCATCCCGCCACGCTGTGCACGGCACCCCTGCCGGGCTCGACGAGCCTCTTGATGCTGACCTCGTGCACGAGCGACTGCGGGTGCACCGTCTGCAAAGACGCGAACCAGCACGTCGTGCCGTGTCCGAGCACGTGCAGCGGCACGTGTCCGGCATCGGGCTGCGATCATTCTCCTCTGTCGCAGGGGCAAGCGCTCTCCACGTCTTGCTCGACCTGCACGGCGAATGTATGCGCGGTCTTGCCGTACTGCTGCACTCCCATCAGCACCAACTACACGGGAATGGCCTGGAACGACAGCTGCGTGACGGCAGCGGCCTACTATTCGCAGCAGTGCTCCGGCGGCTCCGGCGGCTCCGGCGGTTGCGCGCACGCCACCAGCGTGACCGGTATCAAGCTGACCAGCGGGTGCAGCACCTGCGTCACCACGGTCTGCAGCGCGGATCCCTACTGCTGCAATTCTTCCTGGGACAGCATCTGTGTCGGCGAGGCCAGCCGCTTGTGCACGACGACGAGCTGCGACGACGGCAACCCGTGTACCGCCGATTCCGTCAGCTCCACCGGGGCCTGCGTCCACACCGCCGTCGCAAACGGCATCTCCTGCAACGACGGCAGCGCTTGCACGACCGGTGACTCCTGCCAGAACGGCACGTGCACCGGAACAGCGATCTCTTGCAATGACAACAACGCTTGCACGACCGACTCGTGCAATCCCAGCACGGGATACACCCATTCCGCGGTCGCGAACGGGACCGCCTGCAACGACGGCAACGCGTGCACGACCGGCGACACCTGCCAAAGCGGCAGCTGCACAGGCACCAATGTGTGCGGCTCCGCGTGTGCTCACAGCGTGTGTACATCGGGCACCAAGCTGTCGAGCACGTGTAGCACCTGCGCCGGCCAGGTCTGTGCACGCGACTCCTACTGCTGCAGCACCCAGTGGGATTCGATCTGCGTGAGTGAAGTGCGGACCTACTGTGCAGGCACTACCTGCCCCTGAAGGGTCGACGGTCGCTCCGTCGAGATCCGCTCCCGCTCTGACTGACTTCGAGAACCAGTGCTTGCGGTATTGCGAGCGAGCGCGAGCGCGCGGCGCGCGTCTTCGGGCCCGTCGAGTCGAGCCATTCGCGCGGCGTGGGCCGTGCGGCGGGAGAGCCGTGCCCAGCGACGAAGCAGCGACCGCACAACTCCTGGAGCCGGGACCGTATGTCGCAGGCCAAAGGGCAGCTGCGTAGTCAGGTGGCCTTCTGCTTGGGTGTCATCACATCGCTGATCGCCTACGGGATCGCAAGGATGGGTCACACATCAAGACTTCAAACCGTCGACGAGAATACTGCCTGCAGGCTGGGCTCGGTCAGGACGCTCGCGGGCTCGCGTGCTCAATAACACTGGGTGTGCCAGCCCAACTGTGCGGTCGATCGTTGCGTCGGCCGTCGCGGTCCACACCGCGTTCCTCGCGCAGTCGGCTCGAAGCGAGATGATGGCTCCCAGCCAAGTCGTCGAGAAGTCCGCGGGCGCCCCAGTGCCCTCATGCTACTTCTCCGCATATCCCTTGCGTGTCTTCTCAGCGATCAGCTTGTCGACATCCTTGCGCACCGCGGCGGCGTCCGCGAACATCTTCGTCTTCGATTGACCGTCGGTGCCGATGCGTCCGAACCGTACGGTGTGGGACTCGCCGGCAACGGAGATCTCCCAGAATTGGATGAGGCGCCCTCGACCAGCTCGAAGTGGCGCACACGGCTTGCCGGATCTGCCGTCTGTGGTTTCGCACGCGCCCTCTTAGCCTTGGTCGGTGCCGAACGGGGAGAGACAGAGACTGGTTCGTCGTCAGGTTCGTCTGTCTCAGCCCAGCGGGCCGCATTCGCCTCGACGGCCTCCAGGACCAGCGGAAAACCAGCGTACTCCTTGCGCGCCTTTTCGACGAAGGGCTCGGCCGCCGCGCCGGGACAATTTCTTCTTGGTCGAGTAGCCGTTGAACTGGCAACTGCCACAATCGCCCGCGTTGGGCGGAAACGGCGACGCTTGAGAGCGGCGACCGTCCCACACACGAACCCTCGCGAGCTCCACGATTGCGGGTGTCATCCAGGCGCGAGGCTGTGGCGTCGGGGGGTAGATCTCCTGCGTTAGGCGCTGGAGTGGGCAGGCCGCGTAGAACAACACGTCGAAGTCAAAAGTCTCCCCTTGACGTTTCTCGCCATGCGCGACCGTGCGGGCCATGCTGCTGAAGACGCCGTGGTCCACGAGAGCGTAGGACAGCTCATACGTTGTCGCCATTTTCGTGTGATTCCAGACCAGGCTTCCCTGACGCAACGCGGACAGCGTGGCATAGAGGCTTGCGTTCGCCGGAGCGCCCTCGAGGCTGGCGAGAAAACGATGAATCAGCTTGCCAGTCCTATCGAGAACCCTGGGTAGGTCGGCATCCCCGCTGCGGTCGCCGTCCGCGGCGACCGATCGTCAAGAGCCGATGAGCTTGCCGAGGTAGCGCCGCCGGTGCCGGATCTCCTCGGGAGCCACCTGCACCTTGCCGAGATCCCAGACGTCGATCGCCCCGGGCACCGCCAGCGGATCGGGAGACCCCAGCGTCGCCCCGGGGCCGACCACGAGCACGATCGGCGCTCGGGCTTCCCACCACGCGCCGTCGTCCTGCCGGAACGCGATCGCGGCGCCCGCGCGCGTCACCTCGCGCACGCCGCTCGCGTGCACCACGCCGAGGTGCTCCGCCAGCGCCGGCCCGAGCCCACCGAGGCGCTCGTCGTCCGAGGACTCGCCGATGAGCACGACGTCCGCGCCCGTCGCCCGCGCGACTCCCGCCAGCGCCCGTGAGAGCGCGTGGTAGTCGGTGCCGTCGAGCGCGGGGTGCCAGAGCCGGATCGCCCGATCGGCGCCCAGCCGGCACGCCAGCTCGAGGGTGGCGTTCTCGGCCTCCGGACCACACGAGATCGCCGTCAACTGGACCGCACCGGCTTCGCGGAGCCGGAGCGCGGTCGCGAGCGCCGCCTGGTCGCAGGCGCCGAGCTCCAGCTGGGCGTCGGCCTCGCGCGGGCTCTTCGCCGTGCGGCGGATCATCACCGCCACCCGGATCGTGCCGGCCACGGTGCCCTCGACCGGGGCCCCTTCGCGACGCACCGGCGCGGGCCCGCCCGACCCTACGACCGGCACCACCAGCGCTTCGACCTCGTCGGTGGCGCCCTCGCTCAGCGGGCCGTCGGGCTCGACGGTGGCGACGACCGACCGTTCGAGCTCGTCCACCTCGAGGCGGCGCCGGAACGTGCCCCCGTAGACCGGGCTCTCGAGCGCGAGCACGCCTTCCTCGTCGACCGCCAGGTTCGTCCGGGCGGCGAAGGCCGCGCCGATCCGGGCTGCCAGGCGCGGCGCGATGTCGCGTCCTGTGGCGTCGTTCGCGAACAGCACGAGGGCAGGCGGGAAGCGCTCGCAGACCGACTGCATCGCCGCGCCGTGTGTGGCGAACGCCGCGCGCCCGACCAGCTCCGCGCCCGTCGCCAGCACGACCCGGTCGGCGCCGTGCCGCGACAGCACCGCGACGAGGTCGTTCTCGCCATAGGCCGGAGGGGCCGCGCACGTCGCCACGGCGTAGACGGTGGCGCCGAGCTCGGTCGCCACGCGCCGCCCTTCGGCGAGGGCCCGCAGCGAGCCCCCCGCCGGCCGCCCGTCGGCGACCTCGACGAAGACGAGCACGTTGGCCACGCAAGCAGCCTAGAACGGCTGTCTCATAGCGTCAAACGCCCTGGCGAGAATCTGCTGACCTGCGGTCGCTACTCGGCGCCGCGGTTCTTGCGCAGCTGCTCGAGCACCCGCTGGTACTCCACGTCCCACTGGGTCGTGCCTTCCTGCAGGTTCTTGATGCGCCGGCGGACCTCCGCGTCGAGCTCCTCGTCGAGCGACATGTGCTTCTGCAGGACTGGCCGCATGCGCTTTCGCAGCGTGCCGTCCTCCGCGAACACCTCGTCGACGAACTGGGAGTGCATCAGCGTCTCGGTGAGCTGGTTGAGCAGCCACGAGACGCCCTCCTCGCCGAGGGCGAAGCCACTCTTTTCTGCCAGCGCGCGCTTGAGCTGGCCGAACTGCCCGTGCGGCAGGCCCTTCTGCTCGAGCAGGTCCTTGGCCTTGTCGGTGATCTCGCGATCGAGCCGCAGGTATTCCTTCAAGACCGCCTCGAGGTCCTTGCAGGCCTCGGCCATCTCGCCGATCTCGATGTCACCGGCTTCGCGCAGCACCTTGACGATGTCGGCCGCGCATGCCGGGACCTTCGCCGCGTAGAGCTTCATGGAGCGCGCAGCCTATCACGCGCCTGCGTGCTATGGATCTCGCGTGCTCCCGCTCCGGGACGAAAATCCAGCCGAGCGCACGCCGTGGGTCACCTACGCGATCATCGCGGTCAACGTCGCGGTGTACCTCTTGCAGCTCCAGGTCGGTGTGGATCGATCAGCCCTCATGTGCGGCGCCATCCCGGCGGAGCTCACGACCGGCGCGGACCTCGTCGGCACGGCGCTGATCGATCTCGGTGGCCACGCGGTCTCCATCGAGCACCTGGCGTGCCCGCTGCCCTGGCCGGGGACGCTGCTCACCGCGATGTTCATGCACGGCAGCGTCATGCACATCGGCGGCAACCTGTGGTGCCTCTGGATCTTCGGCGACAACGTCGAGGACGTCCTGGGACCGGCCAAGTACATCGTCTTCTACCTGCTCGTGGGCATCGCGGGCACGCTGCTGCACGTCGCGGTCGATCCGCTGTCGCAGAGCCCCATGATCGGCGCCTCGGGCGCGATCGCGGGCGTGATGGGCGCCTACGCCTTCCTCTACCCGCGCGCGCCGGTCCTGACGCTGGGCCTTCCGATCATGTTCTACCTGCGCCTGCCGGCGTGGGTGGTGATCGGAGAGTTCTTCATCGCGCAGTTTTTCATCGACCCCTCGTCGGGCGTGGCCTGGGCGGCCCACGTGGGCGGGTTCCTGGCCGGCGTGGTGCTGCGCTTCGCGTTCGTCTGGCGGCGCCCAGAGCGTCGCGTGTGGACCGGCTACCGCCCCTGAAAGGGAGCTATTCGGCCTTCTCTTCGGTGCGTAGGAGCAGGATGAGCCGCAGGAAGGTGCTCCCCACGGCCTCGGCGATGTTGCGCACGGGCTTGAGCGTGCGCTCGAGCGACGCCTCGTCGGCTTCGCCGTAGAGCATCGCGACCACGCGGTCCTTGACCTTGATCGGCGCGATGAGCGCGAACTCGGCCGGCACGCCGCCCATCGCGGTGATGAGCGGGACGTTGGCCGGGAACGCATCGATGGAGCCCATGTGGATGGCGCCCTTGGCGACGGGCTCGAACACGTTGCGCGGCTCCTCGAGGTTCACCTTCATCGACTCGAAGTCGGCGCGGTTGACGCCAGGGCCCGCCGCCTCCCAGCCGCTGACGATGTTGCGGCGCACCGTGAGCACCGCCGCGCGCTTGAAGTACTTGAGGAGCTGGGAGACGACGAGCGGCGCCACCGCCTCGCGCCGCTCCACCTCGTGGAGCTGCAGCAAGAACAGGTTCGTGACCCCCGAGACGTCCGGGGCAGTCGCGGCCGGCTGCGCCGCGGGTGCCGCCGCCTCGAGCGTCGCCCCGGCGCCCGTCGGCGGTGCGAGGGGCTGCGCCGGTGGAGGGGTTTGCTGCTCGAGCGGCACGAGCAGCTCCATCGTCTGGAATCGCGGCCGGCCCGGTCCGCCGGCAGGCTGCACCTGCTGGGGTGGTTGCGACTGCCGCGCTTGCGGTGGCTGCGACTGCCGCGCTTGCGCTTGCGCTTGCGGAGGCGGTTGCGACTGCCGCGCCGGCTGTGGCGGTTGCGCTGGCTCGGGCGGACGTGCTCGCGGGGCAGTCGCTCGGGGAGGCGGCAGATCGAGCGCGCCGATGGTCAGGGTCGGCATGTGTCCGGATCCCTGATCGGAGATCGCGACGTGCTGCGCCTGAGGGTCCACCACCAGGGCGGGCGCCCCTGGCACGCCCGGCTGGGGCGGCGGCTCATGCGGCTCGAGGCACTCGCGCAGCTTGTCGGGGCACGGCACGTGGAAGTACTGCTCGAGCAAGAGCGCCAGCCGCGGCTCGGACACCACGGTCAGCTGGATGCGCGCGCCCCAGCGCGTGCTCAGCTTGTCGAGCAGCACCACGTTCGAGGGATCGGCCACCACGATGTGGAGGGTCTTGCCATCGCGCCGCCAGGGGACGAGGCGCATGTTCTCGGCCTCGTAGGGCCGCAGGATCTCGAGCGCCGAGTCGTCCGCCAGGTCGTTTCGCACGTCGACGGCATTGCGGACCCCGTAGGTGCGCTCGAGCGCCGCCTCGAGGTGGGCCTCGTCGATGGCGCCGATCTCGAGCAGCGCGACCTGCAGCGAGCCGCCGTAGAGCGCCTGGCACTCGAGCGCCTTGGCCATGCGCGGCTGGGTCACGTAACCCAGCTTCAGGAGGGTGTCGCGTAGGCGTGACAACGCTCAATCGTACCACGCACGTGCGCCCGGAAAGTCGACCGAGGGTCGCCAGCCGTGGCGTGTGCTCACAGAAGCTCGCCGAGGACCTTCTGCAGCCGCTCAGCGGCCGCCGTGCCGATCCGGGCGAAGATCTCCTGCGCCTCGACCAGCAGCTTCTTGCCGTCGGCGAGGTTGCCGCGCTCGACGCGGAAGCGCCCGAAGCGCTCGAGGCCGCGCGCGAGCTCGCCGTCGTTGCCGAGCTGCCGGAAGAGCTCGACGCCGCGCCGGAAATAGTCCTCGGCCGCGTCGCCGCCGCGTCCGGGGTTCGTGTCGTCGAACAGCGTCGCGGCGTGCACCTCGCCGAGCGCGAGCAGGGCCTTGCCCTCGTAGTCGCGCAGGCGCGAGTCGGCCGCGAGGGTGAACGCCTGCCCGCACAGGTCCCGCGCGGCCTGGCTGTGGTGCGCCTGCAGCTCGAGCAAGCCCAGGTTGCGAAGGACGTCCGACAGCAGGCGCTTGTCCTCGATCTCCTTGGCCAGCTGCCGCGCCCGCTCGAGCTGCCTTCTCGCCTCGACCAGGTTGCCCTGCCACATCGCGACCTCGCCGAGGTCGTCGAGGAGCATCGCTTGCAGCGGGATCGCGCCGATCTCTTCTGCGTTCTTGAGGGCGTCGTTCCACTCGCGGCGCGCGTCGTCGACGTCGCCGCGCAACGCGAACAAGATCCCGAGGTCCTTCTGACCCTCGACCTCGCCGTGCCGGTCGCCGATCTCCCGGCGAAGCGCGATGGCCTCGGCCAGGTTCTTGCTGGCCTCGGCGTACAATCCTCGGTCGCGCTCGATCCGTCCGACGTTGGCCAGAGACGACGCGATCGAGCGCCGGTCGCCCATGCGCCGTCTCGCCTCGAGCGCTTTCTGCGCTCGGTCGAGCGCCTGCTCGTAGCGGCCCATCAGCCAGAGCACCTGGGCGATGTCGTCGAGCGAGCTGGTCACGCCGCGCGTGTCCTGCGCCTGGTGGAACAGCTCGAGCCCGCGCTCCAGGTACTCGTGGGCGAGGTTCAGATCGCCGCGCTCGCGCCAGACGCGGCCCATCTTGTTGAACGCGACCGCGCCCTTGGCGCGCGACGCGACCACCCACGCGAGGCGCAGCATGCGCTCGAACGCCGCCAGCGCCGCGTCGTAGTCGCCCTTTAGCCCATACACGCTGCCGAGGTCGTGCCAGAGGTGGATGCGGAGCGCCGTGTTGTGGGAGCCCGCACACTCGAGCGCCGCCGAATACAGCCGGATCGCCTTGTCGTTGTAGTAGCGCGCGCGCGCGGCGTCGCCTGCGCGCCGGTAGCGCAGGGCAGCCTCGTCGGGCTCGCCGGCGCGCTCGAGGTGGCGCGCGACCTCTTCCTGCGCCTCCTCGCCGCGGCCCTCGGGCCGGAGCTCCAGCCACTGCGCGAGCATGCGATGGTGCCGCCGACGCGCCGTCGGATCGATCTGCTCGTAGCCGAGGTCGCGGATCGGGAAGTACGAGAACAGGTACTCGCGCTCGCCCGGGATGCTGGATCTTGCCGACTCGATGACGAGCCCCCGCGCGACCAGGCCCTCCAGGGTCGCGCTGGCGGCGTCACGTGAGCGGTCGCCCTCCTTGGCGATCTCGGACAGCGTGGGGCCGTCGGGGTCACTGTCCTCGGCCAGCCCCTCGCCGCGCACGAGCGACACGACCGCGTCGAGCCAGAACGCCTCACCGCAGGAGGCCGCCTGCTCGAGGATCGCGCGCTCCTCACCCGGCAGGCGCCGCAGCCGCTCACCGAGGATGTCCTCGTGCGTCGCCAGGCTCTCCAGGTCGCCCACCAGGGACAGGTCCACCGTTGGCGAGGCGCCTTCGGCGCGGGCCACCGCCCCGGCCTCGTTGAGCAGCCGCGCCAGATCGGTCACCGCGCGTGGGTTGCCGAGGCCGCGCGCATGGGCCACCAGGCGCTCGGGCAGCTCTACGTCGCGCCCGACCAGCTCGGCAAGGAGCGTCAGCGCTTCCTCCGGCGGCAGGGGCCCGAGCTCCACGCGCTCCGCCTCGTGATCGCCGGCGCCGAAGCTCGGGTAGGCCTCCCACAGCGACGAGCGCCCGATGCAGAGCAGCACCACCCGCTCGGTCGAAAGCCCCGCGGCCAGGTAGTGGATGAGGTTGACGGTCTCCGCGCCGGCGCGGTCGACGTCCTCGAACACCACGAGCAGCGGCTGGCGCTGCGCGTCGGCGGCCAGGACCCGCCGGGCCGCGATGAACACGCGCGCCTCGAGCTGCGCCGGCCGCTCCGCCAGCTCGCGCACGATCGGCGAGTCCGGGAACGGCTGTCGCATGAGCTCGCCCATGAGGTGCGACACCTCGGTGGCCGCGCGTTCGCCCACGAGCTCGGTCACGTGCTCGACGATGCGCGCGCGCGCCTTGGCGGGGGGCTCCCCCTCCTGCAAGCCGAAGCGAACGCCGAAGAGGCGCACCGCGGCGGCGTAGGGCGGCGCGGCGTGGCCCCCGCAGACCCCCGACACCACGCGGAACCCCTGCGCCTCGGCGCCGAGGGCGATCTCGGCCGCCAGCCGGGATTTTCCGATGCCGCCGGGGCCGGTGAGCACCAGAAACGACAGCTCGGACTTGTCGCCAGTGCGCCTCAAGGCGGCCTCCAGCCGCTCGAGGGGCGCCCGCCGCCCCACCAACCTGGCGCCCGGAGTAGGCGTCGCGTCACCCATCGCGGCGACACGATACCACGGCATGCTACAACCGAGCCGTGACCGCCGTTTCCTCGCAAGATCCCCCGCTGGGCGTGGCCGTGGGCGGCCCGCGCATCGTCTCCACCAACCCCGCCACGGGCGAGCGCCTCGGCGACGTCCCCGACCAGGCCCCGGAGGCCGTCCGGGCCGCCGTCGCGCGCGCGCGTGCCGCCCAGGCCGCGTGGGGATCGATGCCGGTCCGCGAGCGCGCCGCGCGCGTGCTCGGCTTTCGCGATCAGGTGGTCCACCGCGCCTCGGAGCTGGTCGAGCTGCTGGTCGCCGAGTGCGGCAAGCCCCGCAACGAGGCGCTCGGCCTCGAGGTGATGCCGCTGGCCGACCTGGCCACCTATTACTGCAAGCGCGCCGAGCGCCTGCTCGCCCCTCACGACATCCCGCTCCACCTCATGATCCACCGGCGCTCGTACGTGCACTACGCGCCGCGCGGAGTCGTCGGCATCGTCTCGCCGTGGAACTTCCCGCTCACGATCCCGCTCGGCGAGGCCGTCATGGCGTGGCTCGCCGGGAGCGCCGTCGTGCTCAAGCCCTCGGAGATCATGCCGCTCATCGCGCTCCTCGCCAAGGAGCTCTTCGACGCCTCGGGTCTGCCGCCGGATCTCTTCCAGGTGGTCACGGGCCGCGGACCGACAGGCGCGGCGC
>JAHFDS010000165.1 GCA_023248855.1 Myxococcales bacterium | reverse complement strand
GCCCGACCGCACCTGCGCGATCTCGATCGATCCGAGGGCCGCGGCGCCGGCATCACCGCCAGCCACCACGAGCCACGCGTCGTCCGCGCGCGACATGAGGAAGGAGTTCGGCGCGCTCGCGGCGTTCGCCACGGCCATCGAATGGCGCTGGCGTGCCGTCCCGAGGCCGGCCCCGGTGACCGCGAAGGCGCCCAGATCGAAGCGGCCCGCCGAGAACCGCGCGCGCTCGACCGAGGCCAGCGCGCCACCGCCCGCCCCGCCGCCCACCACCAGGAGATCGTCGCCGACCAGGCGTGCGGCGGCGTGCGCGCGCGCCGTGCCGAGGCTGCCGACCGCGACCCACCGGGACAGCGCGCCCGGCGGCAACGGCTTGGCGCCAGAAGGGGCGCGCGCGCCCCCATCCGTGAAGCGCTCGTTCGAAGCCGCCGCCATCGCACACATCTGCGCAGCATCGACCTCCGCGAGCTGCAGCTCGGTGCCCGCACGATCGTTCGGAGCCGGGGTCCGGTAGACGCGGTAGCGCGCGGCGCCGGGTACACAGCCCCACGCAAGGCCGATCCCGCCCCCCGCCGTGGGGACGCGCGCCGTGACGAAGTCGGACGGCAGCGTCTCGCCCCCGGGGTTCGTCGCGTGCACCGCGCCGAGCAGCGCCGACACGCGGTAGTAGTAGGTCCCGGCTCGCAGCGTCCCGGTGCCGGCCTCGGGCTCCGCGAGCACGGGCGCGTCGCTGGCCTTGAGGACCTGCGCGCGCTCCACGCTCGGAAGCGCCTGGCCGCCGGTGCCCTCGCCACCGAGGGCGAACAAATAGCTGGTATCGCCCGCGATGGTGCGGACCACCACCTGTGCCCCGCGCCGTGCGGTCGCCGCCGTCGCGCCGAGCGGCGTCCTCTCGAGCGTCCGGAAGCGACAGGGGGTCATCGTGCAGTCCCCACCGACATCGCCGAACGAGGTGATCTGCGCGACCTCCACGCTGGCGAGCGCGTTCGTGCCGTCGGAGCCGCCGATCGCATACAGGAACTGGCTGCCGAGATCGTCGGTCGCCGTGACGAGTGGAAAGTCCGCGCGTGCCGTCTGCAGGCGCGTCGAGACCAGCGGCCCCTGCGTGGGGTTCGCGGAGGGCTGCGTCACCACGAGGCCCGAGAAGTCCACGTAGGCAGGGTCCGCCATGCGCTGCACGCGGATGGGGAACAGGCCCACCGCGAGCGAAAAGCCGGCAGTCGATGCGGTGGTGTTGCCGAGCGCGTCCCGGTCGGCGCAACTCGCCGCCGGCAGCGACGTCGGCACGGTCGCCCGCAGCTGGGTCGGCGAGCGCATGGTCACCGGCAGCGCGCAGCTCCGGAGCACGCCGGTCGCAGGGGCCGAGAGGATCCGCAGCTCGGCCATCGCGTCGAAGCCGGTCCCGGTGACGACCAGCTCGGGGGCGATCGCGGAGGGCAGACCGCCGGTGTCGATCGCCGACGGGCTGAGCGCGGTGACCGTGGGCGGGGCGTTCTCGAGCACCGTGAACCCCTGCGGCGCCGCGACGGTCCCCTCGGCGCCGCTCGGGTCACGCACCCTCAGCGCGTAGGGCCCGCCCGGCTGGATGCCGCTTGCGCACGTGGCGTCGGAGAACGGCGTCGCCGCCAGGCCCGAGCAGTCCGGTACGACGGCGGTGATGGTGCTCGCGTCGAGGAACGCCACGCGGCGCAGAGGGATCTCGGCCATCTGTGCCGGGTTGGCCCGGAGCGGCGCGCGCAGCCACACCTCGGGCGCCCCACCCGAGAATTGCTGCTGCGGGGGCGCCGGGCTGTTGTAGATGGTGATCGCCTGGTTGCGCAGCTTCCAGCCAAAGCGCGGATCGATCGCGAGCGCGCCCAGCTCGAGCCCGGTGACGGTGAGCAGCCCCACCGCAGTGACCGCGCAGCCGTCCGGGTTGGTCACCGTCACGTCGTAGACGCCCTGGGGCGTACCGGCGGCCACCACGGCCTCGAGCATCGTTTCGCTGCGATAGGCCACGCCACCGAGGGAGATGGCCGCCGCGCCGGCCGTGCGGATCGTGACGCGTGGGATGGCGCCGCTCGTCGTGTCACGCAGAAAGCCGCTACCGGTCAGCGTGATCGTCGTGTCGCTGTGGTTGTTCACCGGGTTCGGAGTGACCGACGACAGCGTCGGCCGTGGATTCACACGGACCGCAGCGGGCACGGTCACGGTGCACCCGTTGCCGCATGTCAGGCGCAGGTCGAGGGCACCGGGCCGGATGGGCGGCATCAGCGCGAAGCGCGCGACCACCCGCGTGCCCGAGAACGTGGGGGCGCCCGCCGGATCGGCGGGCTCGACCGTGACCAGGCTGGCGCGAGCGACCCGCGCCCCTGCCGACTGGAGCTCCACCTCGGGCACCACGGCGCCCGAGGCGCCACCGATGCTCCAGAGCGATCCGCCATCGAGCTGCAGCGTGACGTCGGTGGCGTCCTGGCAGATGCCGGGATCCGAGAGCACGCCGCCGCTCACCACATGCACGGCCTCGACGTGCGGCTTGGTGGCGGCCTTGACGGCGGTGACACCGAAGCCGCTCGGATCAGCGCCGTAGGGTGCCACGCAGCCCTCCGGGCTCGCGATCTTCACCGACTGGGTCGTGCCGGCGTCGCTCGCCTCGCTCGCGGCGAACGTCCCCCCGCGCACGATGGCCGTGATCCGCTCCGCGCCATCGACGGTCACGTCCGCCGCTGCGAGCACCTTGTTCCCCACCGTGACCACGGGCTCTGCATCCGTGCGGAAATTCCGCCCGTGGATGACGAGGCGCTGGTCCTCGTCCACGCACACGATCGGCTCAAGCTCGACGCCGTCGGCCGGCGCAGCCAGCCGCACCGACGTGATGGTGGGCGGCGGAACCACGATGAGCGCGTCTGCGAGCGCTCCGCTGCGTCCGTTCGGATTCTTGACGGACGCGCCGTACTTGCCCGGCGGCAGCTCCTTGGGCATTGCCGAGTCCCGGGTCGGCACGAAAAGGGCGAGCCGCCCCGAGTCGAAGAAGAAGGCTCGCTCACGCGGCACCGCCCACGTCTCCGGACCCGAGAGCGTCACCTCCGGCATGGCGACGCCCTTTCTGTCCGTGAGCACGCCCGTCGGCATCGGCGAGAAGTCCTTGCCCAGTAGATCGACCGGCCAGCCCGCGGCTGGATCGCCCTGCGCATTGCAGACCACACCCGGCGTGTGCGCCGGCTCCCGTGGATTGACGATCCCCTGGACCACCGGGGAGGGGCCGCGAATGTCGCGTGAGCACGCGACCAAAAAGATGATCGAGATCCAACGCCGTCTCATTCGGCTCCTCCGAGCGTTTCGACGCCGGCCGACGGGGGTGCAGTGCTCGTGCCGTCACTACAGGAATACATCCCCCCGAGATCACGTCCTGCCCCTGGGCGACCGATGCTTGCGGGTGAGCAGATACGTTCACCCCACTGTGCAGAACGGTCCAGTGTATTCGCCGAGAATACGAATACCCGCGCGCCGCCAACCCTGCCTTCCTCCGGTGCCAGGCAAAGCGTACGATGTTCTGCGGGCGCGTCTCGACGGTGCTGTATGCCGATGGACCACCCACGCCGAGGAGGCAGACATGTACGCTCGCATTGCGATCCTGCTGATCGCCTTCGCAATCGCGGCCTGCAGCCAGAATACGCCCGCGCTGCTCGGCGTGGCAGGCGCCGGCGGCGCTGGCCGCGAAGGCACGGGAGGCCGCCAGGGCCAGCCCGACGGCGGGATCGCGGGCGACGCCCACCGCGACGGTGCGGCAGGCGGCGACGCTGGGACCTCCGACGGCGGCGCGATGCCCGACGCCGCGCCTCCCCCTGGATGCGGCGATGGCATGGTCATGGGCGCAGAGGAATGCGACGACGGAAACAATACGAGCGGGGACGGCTGCGCCGCCACCTGCCGGCTCGAGGTCGGCTTCGGATGCCCGGTCCCGGGCGCTGCCTGCGAGCGATGCGGCAATGGCATCGTGGAGAGCTCCGAGGCCTGTGACGACGGCAATCGCACCGGCGGCGACGGCTGCGCCGCGGACTGCCACGCCGTCGAGCCCGGCTGGCAATGCCAGGTGCCCGGGCAGCCGTGCAGCCGGTGCGGCGACGGCATCGTCGATCCCAACGAGACCTGCGACGACGGCAACAACATCAGCGGCGACGGCTGCACCGCGGATTGCCGCGCGGTCGAGCGCGGGTATTCGTGCTTCCCTGGGCATTGCGAGCATTGCGGTGACGGCGTCAAGGACCCACACGAGGCCTGCGACGACGGCAACAACATCAGCGGCGATGGTTGCCGCTTCAACTGCTCGGCCATCGAGCCGGGATTCGACTGCGCGATGACCGGACAATCCTGCGCGCAGTGCGGAAATGGCATCATCGAAGGCACCGAGACCTGCGACGATGGCAACACGACCGCGGGCGACGGCTGCAATGCCACCTGTGCGCTCGAGCCCGGCGCACATTGCACGGCTCCGGGCGTGGCCTGCGAGCGCTGTGGCAACGGCATCGTCGAGAGCTCCGAGGTGTGCGACGACGGCAATCGCACCGACGGCGACGGCTGCAATGCCACCTGCACCACGATCGCACCCGACTACTTCTGCCGCCTGCCGGGCCGCGCCTGCGATCGCTGCGGTGACGGCATCGTCGGCGCGACGGAGGTGTGCGACGACGGCAATCGCACCGACGGGGATGGCTGCAATGCCACCTGCACCGCCATCGGCACCGGCTACCGCTGCCCGGTGGCCGGCCGCCCGTGCGAGCTGTGCGGCAATGGCGTGGTCGAGGCGAACGAGGTGTGTGACGACGGCAATCGCACGAGCGGGGACGGCTGCCGCTACGACTGCCAGGTGATCGAGACCGGGTTCCGCTGCACCGGCACGACCTGCACCCGCTGCGGCAACGGGGTCAAGGAGGCCGGCGAGACCTGCGACGACGGCAACACCGTGGGTGGCGACGGCTGCAGCGCCGATTGCAGCGCCATCGAGGCAGGCGCGGCCTGCCCGGTCGCGGGGAGCCCGTGCGAGATCTGCGGCAACGCGATCCGCGAGAGCACCGAGGCCTGCGACGACGGCAACCGCACCGCGGGCGACGGCTGCAGCGCGACCTGCCGGCTCGAGAGCGGCTGGACCTGCTTCGTGCCTGGGCAGCCCTGCTCGCGCTGCGGCGACGGGATCCTGCAGCGCGGCGAGACGTGCGACGACGGCAACGCCACGAGCGGCGACGGCTGCAACGCCACCTGCAGCGCAACCGAGGCCGGCTTCGGCTGCTACACGCCCGGGCAGCTCTGCGAGCGCTGCGGCGACGGCCGCATCGACGCGCACGAGCTGTGCGACGATGGCAACGCGACGAGCGGCGACGGCTGCCGCGGGGACTGCCGCGTGGTCGAGCCCGGCTACCGGTGCCCGGCCGCCGGAAGGGCCTGCACGCGCTGCGGCAATGGCGTGCTCGACGCCGGCGAGGCGTGCGATGACGGCAACACCACCTCGGGCGACGGCTGCGCGGCCGACTGCTCCGCGGTGGAGGCCGGTGCCGCGTGCGTGGTGGCCGGCTTGCCCTGCGAGCGCTGCGGCAATGGCTTCAAGGAGAGCACCGAGGCCTGCGACGACGGCAACACCACCTCCGGCGACGGCTGCAGCGCCACGTGCCAGCGTGAGGCCGGCTGGCTGTGCCCGGTGTTCGGTCAGCCGTGTGGCCGCTGCGGCGACGGCGTCGTCCAGGCCATCGAGGTGTGCGACGACGGAAACACCACCGCCGGCGACGGCTGCAATGCGACCTGCACCTCGGTCGACGCTCACTATGCCTGCCCGACGGCGGGTCAGCCCTGCGTGCGATGCGGCGACGGCGTCGTGGGGGCCGGCGAGGTCTGCGACGACGGCAACACCACCTCCGCCGACGGCTGTCGCTGGGACTGCAAGGCCATCGAGACCGGTTGGACGTGCCGGACCGCGGGCCAGCCCTGCTCGAAGTGCGGCAATGGCCGCCTCGAGCTCGGCGAGGCGTGCGACGACGGCAACACGGCGAGCGGCGACGGCTGCGCGATCGACTGCACAGTGGAGCCGAACTCCACCTGCGGCGCGCCCGGCATCACCTGTCAGCGCTGCGGCAATGGCATCAAGGAGTCGTCCGAGGGCTGCGACGACGGCAATGCCACCGCCGGCGACGGCTGCGGCGCCACCTGCCAGCTCGAGGCGGGCTGGGTCTGCCCGGTGCCGGGACAGGCCTGTGGGCGGTGCGGCGACGGCGTCATCCAGGCGAACGAGGTGTGCGACGACGGCAATGCCACCGCCGGCGATGGCTGCAGCGCCACCTGCACCGCCGTCGACGCCCACTACGCGTGCCCCGCGGCCGGCCAACCCTGCGTGCGCTGCGGCGACGGCGTCATCGGAACGGGCGAGCTGTGCGACGACGCCAACACCAACTCGGGCGACGGCTGTCGCTATGACTGCAAGGCCGTCGAGGCTGGGTGGACGTGCCGGACCGCGGGCCAGCCCTGCTCGAAATGCGGCAATGGCAGGCTCGAGGCCGGCGAGGCGTGCGACGACGGCAACACCACGACCGGCGACGGCTGCAATGCCACCTGCACCGCGATCGAGCCGGGCTACCAGTGCGCGGCGGCGGGAGTGGCCTGCGAGCGCTGCGGCAATGGCCGCGTCGCCGGAACCGAGACCTGCGACGACGGCAACACCACCTCCAACGACGGCTGCTCGGCCACTTGCACCATCGAGACCGGCTGGGCCTGCCCGACGCCCGGGCTGCCGTGCGAGCGGTGCGGCAACGGCGTCGTCGAGACCGCGGAGACCTGCGACGACGCGAACCGCGTGCCCGGAGACGGCTGTGACGCCACCTGCCACACCGAGGCCGGCTGGGACTGCCGCATCCCAGGCCAGCCGTGCGTGGCCGCCCGCTGCGGGGACGGCCTCAAGGCCGGCACCGAGCAATGCGACGACGGCAACACCGCGAGCGGTGACGGTTGCTCGATCAGCTGCCACATCGAGACGGGATGGGTGTGCCCGACCGCCGGGCGCCCGTGCCGCCTGCCCGTCTGCGGCGATGGCGCCGTCGAAGGCACCGAGCAATGCGACGACGGCAACGCCGTCAGCAACGACGGCTGCTCCAGCTGCCGCATCGACACCGGCTTTCGGTGCCCAACTCCAGGCCAGCCCTGCGTCGCGGAGGTCTGCGGCAACCGCGTGGTCGCCGGCGCGGAGACGTGCGACGACGGCAACGCTGTCTCCAGCGACGGCTGCAGCGCCACCTGCCGCCTCGAGACCGGCTTCGAGTGCCCGACCGCGGGCCAGCCCTGCGTCGCCAACCCTTGCGGCAACGCCAACCGCAGCGCCACCGAGGCCTGCGACGACGGCAACACCACGAGCGGCGATGGCTGCAGCGCCACCTGTCAGGTCGAGCCGTTCTACCGCTGCAGCGGCGCGGTCCACGCGCGGAGCACGTGCACCATCGCGATCCAGTGGGTCTCGATCCGCCGCTTCACGGTGTCGAACATCTCGCCCGAGGCCATGCTCTACGACCCGACGACGCGATCCTTCGTCGGCTACAAGTTCGCGCTCTCGAAGCCCCCCATCGAGCTCTGCCTCGATGGCACGCTCATCAATCCGGACCCCAACGTCAACGAGCTGTGCCTGCCCGGGCAAACGCCGGGCGTGAACTGCACGCACCCGAACCCACCGCTGGTGGCGCGCCCGAGGTACGACACCGGCTCGCTCAATGGCGCGAACTACGACCCGTTCACGAGCACCTGGCTCTACCAGGAGACCTCGGGCTCGAGCACGTCGCTGCAGCGCGTGAAGATCGACGGCACGAACCCGGTCAGCACCACGACCACCACCGTGAAGTCGACCGCGATCTCGGTCAGTGACGACGGGCGGCTCTACCTCGGCCAGGACTCGAGCGACGAGATCCTCGTCTTTGGCCGCAGCGCCGCCGCGACCCTCGGCTTCGACTTCACGACGGTCGCGCAGCGCTGGTCGGTGCCGAGCTCGAACCCCATCGACACGCTCTTCTCCGTGCCAGGCTTCGAGATCATCGGCGTCTTCAACACGCCGACCGGCTCGTCATCGCTGCAGTTCCGCTTCTACCACCTCGACGGCACGCTCTACGGCACCTCGGGACTGCCAGGCACGCTCATCGTCTCCACGACGTCGGACGGCACGGCCGTGCCCACCTACACCAAGGAGGCGGCCGCCTCGGACGCGGCCACCGACGCCGGCGGCTTCATCGTCTGCCCCCGCAACCCCTCGGAGCCGTGCCAGATCTTCGCCAGCACCTGCCAGACCGACGACGACTGCTCCTCGCGGGTCCCCGGCACCGTCTGCAACCACGCCGGGGCGGTGTCCTACTGCTATGGCCCGGGCCACGCGCGCGACGACCGCGCGCGGGTCGCCACCGGCGCGGCCGCCACGGTGATCGACGTCCTGGCCAACGACACCCTGAGCGAGGGCGTGTGCCGGGACCGCAACACGAGCATCGTCAGCACCACCCCGACGGCGCTCGGCGGCACCGTCGTCATCCACAATGACGACCCCACGGTGTGCGGCACCACGCGCACCGACTGCGTCACCTACGCCCCGCCGGCGGGGGCGTGCGGCCAGATCGACAGCTTCCGCTACACGGCGATCCTCGGCGGGGGCGAGCAGGCCAGCGCCACCGTCTACGTGACCATCGCCTGCGTCTGCGGCAATGGCATCCTCGAGCGCGGGGAAGAGTGCGACGACCACAACGTCGCGAACGGCGACGGCTGCAGCGCCACCTGTCTACGCGAGGCCGCGTGCGGCAATGGCCGCACCGAGACCGGCGAGCAATGCGACGACGGCAACACGCGCAGCGGCGATGGATGCTCCTCGCTCTGCACGATCGAGACCGTCTGCGGCAACGGCACCCTTGAGGGCATCGAGCAATGCGACGATGGCAACACGGCCAGCGGAGACGGCTGCTCGAGCACCTGCACCACCGAGCGCTGCGGGGACGGCGTCGTCCAGGCGAGTGAGCAATGCGACGACGGCAACACCACGAGCGGAGACGGCTGCTCGAACGCCTGCCGGCTCGAGACCACGTGCGGCAACGGCCGCGTCGAGGGCAGCGAGCAATGTGACGACGGCAACAACGTCTCGGGCGACGGCTGCAGCTCCATCTGCACCGCCGAGCCCGTGTGCGGCAATGGCGTGCGCACGCCGCCCGAGGAGTGCGACGACGGCAACCGTGCCGCCGGCGACGGCTGCGACGCCAGCTGCCGCGTCGAGAGTCGCTGCGGCAACGGCGCCATCGAGGGCGCCGAGCAATGCGACGACGGCAACACCACGAGCGGCGACGGCTGCCGCTCCGACTGCACGATCGAGCGTTGCGGCGACACCATCCGGGACGCCGCCGAGCAGTGTGACGACGGCAACACCACGAGCGGCGACGGCTGCTCGAACACCTGCCGGCTCGAGACGATCTGCGGCAATGGCCGCGTCGAGGGCGCCGAGCAGTGCGACGACGGCAACAACGCCTCCGGCGACGGCTGCAGCTCCATCTGCACGGCCGAGCCCGTATGCGGCAATGGCGTGCGGACCTCCCCAGAGGAGTGCGACGACGGCAATCGCACGCCCGGCGACGGCTGCGACGCCAGCTGCCGGCTCGAAGCGCGCTGCGGCAACGGGGTCATCGAGGGCGTCGAGCAATGCGACGACGGCAACACCACGAGCGGCGACGGCTGCTCGGCCACCTGCGCCAACGAGCGCTGCGGTGACGGCGCCGTGCAGGGCACCGAGCAGTGCGACGACGGCAACACCACGAGCGGCGACGGCTGCTCGAATACCTGCGTGTTGGAGCATTTCTGTGGCAACCGCGTGGTCGAGCCGGGCGAGCAATGCGACGACGGCAACAACGTCTCCGGCGACGGCTGCAGCTCGAACTGCCAGCTCCAGGGCGTATGCGGCGACCGCGTGGTCAACGCCGGCGAGGAGTGCGACGACGGCAACACCACGGCGGGCGACGGCTGCGACGCTAATTGCCGCCGCGAGGCTGTCTGTGGCAATGGCCGACTCGAGGGCACCGAGGAGTGTGACGACGGCAACACCACGACCGGCGACGGCTGCCGCGCCAACTGCACGGCCGAGCGCTGCGGCGACCGCATCGTCGACGCGCGCGAGCAGTGCGACGACGGCAATACGGTCTCCGGCGACGGCTGCTCCAACACCTGCCTGCTCGAGACCTTCTGCGGCAATGGCCGCGTCGAGGGGGCCGAGGCGTGCGACGACGGCAACAACGTCTCCGGCGACGGCTGCAGCTCCATCTGCACCCGCGAGGGCATCTGCGGCAACGGCAAGCTCGAGCTCGGCGAGCAGTGCGACGACGGCAACCGTGTGAATGGAGACGGCTGCGACGCCAACTGCCGGCTCGAGACGATCTGCGGCAACGGCCGGCTCGAGGGCGTCGAGCAATGCGACGACGGGAACACGGTGGCCGGCGACGGCTGCCGCGCCAACTGCACCTTCGAGGTCTGCGGCGATGGCATCGTCGACTCCACCGAGCAGTGCGACGATCGCAACGTCGTCTCCGGAGACGGGTGCAGCTCCACGTGCCGGCTCGAGGCGCGCTGCGGCAACGGCCGCGTCGAGGGCACCGAGCAGTGCGACGATGGCAACAACGTCTCCGGGGACGGCTGCACCTCGGCCTGCCTGCGCGAGACGGTCTGTGGCAACGGCCGCGTCGAGGGCACCGAGCAGTGCGACGACGGCAACCGCACCGCGGGCGACGGCTGCTCGAGCACCTGCCGCATCGAGAGCCGCTGCGGCGACGGCCGCGTCGACATGCCGGCCGGCGAAGAATGCGACGACGGCAACACCACGAGCGGAGACGGCTGCTCCGCCAACTGCCAGCTCGAGATCCGCTGACCATGGCGGATGCGCGCCTCGGACTGATCGTCGCCACGCTCCTGCCGCTCGCGTGCGTGGCCCCGCCTGCGGCGAGCCGCGTCGCCCCCGACCACCGCCAAGGCGCGGCCGACGTGCGCGACTACAACGTCGAGCCGGCGTCGCGGCTCCTCGACAGAGCGCAGATCCCGATCCCGGTCGCGGACACCGTTCGCCGCCACCAGCTGACCTCGCTGGTCGGCAAGGCGTACATCTACCTGCCCGAAAAGGGCGGCTGCGACGCAGCCGTGCTGACCGGCAGCTACAACATCCTGGCCGAGGACCGCGCCTGCACCGTCAGCGGCCAGGCGGCGCCGACGCCGGTCTACACCTCCAAGATCGATGGCCGCCTCGCCGCCGACCTCGCGGCGTATACCGGGGTCGCGACGGTGAGCCAGCAGGGGCTGCTCGACGTGCGCATCGAGGAAGCCGGACACGCCATGCTCGACGTCGAGCGCCCACGTTGCTTCCGGCCGCAGACCGTCCGCCTGCCGCGCGGGCGCAAGCTGTGCCGCGCCGTCGTGGTCACGGGCGTCGTGCACTACGTGACGACCGTGCGGGCGCTCGACCGCGTGGACGCCGCCGCGTCGATCGGAATGTCGGTGCTCCGGGTCGGCGCGCAGGCCTACCGCGCACGCGAGCAGCTCTCCGTGCGGCACCTGCTCGCGGCCACGGTGCTCGACATCACGACGGCCATCAGCGGCAAGCGACGGATGACCAAGGGCTTCGAGCTCGGCGAGACCGAGCGCGAGGCCACCGCCGACCACGCGAGGCGCGCCGCGCCTGCTCCTGCCGAGGAGACGATCACGCTCGACGAGGCTGAGCTGTCCGAGGCGCTGCGCAGCCACAGCGCGGCCCCCCGGTCCCCCGGGCTCGACGACGCGCTCCGCGGCGCGGTCCGCGACGCCCCCTGACACGCACCCAAGTCGCCAGCCGCCCGGAGGCCGCGTTTACGCTATGCTGCCCGCCCATGAGCGAGCCCCACGTCGTCATCGTGGGCGGCGGATTTGGCGGCCTCGAATGCGCCAAGGCCCTGCGTGATGCGCCCGTGCGCGTGACGCTGGTCGACCGGCGCAACCACCACCTCTTCCAGCCGCTGCTCTACCAGGTGGCGACGGCCGCGCTCTCTCCCGCCGCGATCGCCGCCCCGCTGCGCGCCGTGCTGCGCGATCAGCGCAACGCCCAGGTGCTGCTCGGCGACGTCTCGGCGATCCTGCCGTCGCGCCGGGAGCTCGTGCTCGACGGCGAGGAGGCGGAGGGACGCCGCATCCCCTACGACTACCTCGTGCTCGCCGTTGGCGCGAGCCACGCCTACTTCGGCCACGACGAGTGGGCGCCGCTGGCCCCGGGTCTCAAGAGCGTGGAGGACGCTCTCGAGATCCGCCGCCGCATCCTCCTGGCCTACGAGGCCGCGGAGCGCGAGACCGACGAGCGGCGCAGAAAGGCCCTCTTGACGTTCGTGGTCGTGGGCGGCGGCCCGACCGGCGTCGAGCTCGCCGGTGCGCTCGCCGAGATCAGCCGCCGCACGCTCGCCCGCGACTTCCGCACCATCGACCCGACCAGCGCGCGCGTGCTCCTGGTCGAGGGCGGCCCGCGCATCCTGGCCGCGTTCTCCGAGCCGTCGTCCCGGGCCGCGTCCCGCCAGCTGGCTCGCCTCGGCGTCGAGGTGCACACCGGCGCCGTCGTCTCGGCGATCGAGCAGGGCCTCGTCACCATCAAGCGCGGCCCGATGACGGAGCGGCTGCCGGTCGAGACCGTGCTCTGGGCCGCGGGCGTGGCGGCCAGTCCGCTGGCGCGCACCCTGGGCACGCCGCTCGACAAGGCGGGCCGCCTCGTGGTCGAGCCCGATCTGTCGCTGCCCGGTCACCCCGAAGTGCTCGCGGTGGGCGACATATGCGCATTTACGCATGAGACAACGGGGGCGTACGCGGGCAAGCCCCTGCCGGGCGTCGCGCCCGCGGCGATGCAGATGGGCCGGCACGCGGCCAGCGCCATCCTGGCCAGCGTCGAGCGCCGCCACCGCGAGGCCTTCCACTACTGGGACAAGGGCTCGATGGCCACCATCGGCCGGGCCGCCGCCGTGGTCGAGATGGGCAAGCTCCGCCTGTCGGGCCTGCTCGCGTGGCTGGCCTGGCTGTTCGTCCACATCGTCTACCTCATCGGCTTCCGCACGCGCCTGCTCGTGCTGTTCGAGTGGTTCTGGGCCTACCTCACGCACCAGCGGGGGACGCGCCTCATCACCGGCAGCACCGTGCTCGGGCCGGCGCCGGGCCGACGCGCCGACGATCATGACCCCCACGCGCCGCGCACGAGCACGCCGCCCTCTGGCGCGCCGCAACCGAGCACGCCCCCCAGCACGCCGCCGGCCCAAGACGCCGGCCCAAGGACGCCGCGAACGTGACGAGCAGCAGCCCCCTGGCCGAGAAGCTCGGTCGCATCCTCCGCCATCCCTGGACCGCCGCGTTGGGCGTGGGCTCGCTGGCCTTCGTCGTGTTCGCCGTGACCGCGTACCGCGGCCCGGGTGGGCGCCTGATGCCCGTCGACTCCTCGGGGCACCAGTACTACGGACGCGTCGTCGGGCCCTTCGACTCCGCGTGGCACCCGCTCTACTACACCTCGACGTGGCTGTGGGAGCGCCTGCGCGTCGCGGCCACGCGCTCCGACCAGATCACCCTGTTTTCCTCGCTGTTCGGCGCGATCACCGTGATGCTGCTGCACCGGCTGTGCGAGCGCCTGGTCGGCCATCGCCTGGCCGCCGCGATCGGCGCGCTCTCGCTCGGCTTCGGCTACGCCTTCTGGACGCAGGCGACGGACGCCGAGGTCTACACGATGCAGGCGGCCTGCACGGTGGGTGTCCTGCTCCTCCTTCTCGAGTGGCGCGACACGCGCCGGCACGTCTACTACCTCCTCGCCTGCTTCGTGTACGCGCAGAGCTTCGGCGTGCACCTCATGATGGGCCTTCTGCTGCCGAGCTTCGCCTACGTCGTGTTCTCGACCGACGCGGGCATCGTGCGGCGGCCGGTGCTGTTCGCCGCCGTGGTCGGCTTCATCCTGCTGGGCCTGCTCCAGTACGTCGGCGCGTACGTGCACGACTGGAACCACGAGCACCTCGCCTGGGGCGTCGACGCGCCGCGCACGCTCCAGGGTTACGTCTGGACCGTCATGGGCGACCACTGGAAGGGCGTCATGATGTCGTACTCGCTGCGCGACATGCTGACGGACCGCTTCCCGCTGTTCGTCTGGCTGTGGACGCTCCAGATCGGGCCGGTGGGCATCGTGCTCACAATCCTCGGCATCCCGGCCTTGTGGCGGCGCGACCGCCCTGCGGCCATCGCCCTGCTCCTCGCGGCTGGCCTGACCGCCGTCTACGCGATGGGCTACGACGTGATGGACACGGAGGTCTTCCTCTTGCCCGTCTGGGTGCTCTGTGCGCCCGCCATCGCCGCGGCCGCCGCGCGCGCCCTCGACTGGGGAAAGGCGCGGGGCGGCCTCGGACGGCTGGTGCCGGTCGCCCTCGGCGGCTGGATCGTCTTCCTCTTGGGCTGGACCAAGCCGGCGCTGGATCAGGACCACAACGTCTTCGAGCCCGTCCGCCGCTTCCTCGGCGCGATGCCGCCGAGGAGCTTGCTCGTGCATCCGGGCCAGCCGTGGGAGCTCACGATGGTCCTCCGGAACTTCCTCTACAACGAGCCGGGCCTCTTCCGGCCGAAGGACATCCGCTACATCGAGTCGGTCGAGGAGGTCCCGACCGGGCAGCGCGTCCACCTCGGCGATCCGGACGTCGAGGTCCCGGCCGCCCTCGAGCGCGGCACGCCCGTGTTCGTCACCCAGAGCGACCTGTCCGCCGTCCCGCACTGCCCGCTGGTCCGCCTCGAGACCACGCTCGAGGACATCGCCCTGCAGGCGGATCCGTTCGACCTCGTCGCCATCGTCTGGCAGAACGAGGGCCGCGTGGTGGACGATGCCACGCGCCGCGGGCTCGAGCGCCTGCACCTGTCGGGCCTGCTCGACGCGCCGCGCACGCTGCAGTACGTGGGGCTCGGCTGCCTGCCCCGCGGGTGCAAGGGGCTCGAGGGCACGACGCGCGACCTGGCGCGACCGCTCGAGGTGGCCGCGCGCACCGGTCAGGAGCTCGGTGGCGGCGCGCGCGCCCCGGTCGACCTGCGCGTGGCGGTGGTACGCGGAGGCTTCTCGCAGGACGGACGCATCGAGGTGGCCGGGTGCGATGCGCTGGTGCCGCAGCGGCGGGGCCCGGCGACGGGCCTGCCCAAGCGACGCAGCGGGACCACGCACATCGTGCACGACGTGCTGTCGTATGCGCGCACGATCACCGGCAGCGCCGTGGTGGTGATCGACGGCGCTACCGGCGCGATCAAGCGGCGCTACGTCACCGAGCGCGGGGCGCTCGCGTTCGACCACAAGATGTCGGTGTGCCGCGTGGACTCGCCGCGCCGGTTCGACGCCGGCGGCGAGCTCGACCTCGGCAGCATGCGGGCGCGCGCCTACATGGGCAGCGGCTACTGGGTCGACCAGTACGACGACGGGCGCTCGGCGGTGAACTCGCACGGGGAGGCCTCGACCCTGTGGATCCCGATGAGCCGACCGCAGCAGGCCTACCGGATGCTGCTCAGCGCGCGCGCCATGTACGACGACACCCAGCAGGTCATCACGGTCGAGGTGAACGGCCAGCGCGCGGGCACCCTGGCGCTCGATCGCCCGGGCTATCACACGCACGCGCTCGACCTGCCAGCCGGGGTGTTCAAGCCCGGCGCGAATCGCATCCGCCTCTCCTACGCGCGGCCGCGCTCGCCCGAGGACGCCTACGGCCAGTTCGCGGTCGACAAGCGCGTCCTGGCGGTGTGGCTCGATCGCTTCGAGCTCCAGCCGTGCGGCCTGCGCAGCCGCGTGAGCTTCGACGACCTCGCGCCCGCCGCGGCGACGCGGGGCTTCTCGCCGCCCGAGCGCATGGGCCAGATCACCGCGGCCTGGGCCGCCGGCGAGGCGCACGTGACGTTGCATCACGCCGGGGACGGGCCCGCGGCGCTGCGCTTCTACGCACGCGCCCACGAGCGCGTCCCGCGGCAGACCGTCTCCGCCAGCGTGAACGGCGTGGCGCTGCCGCCGGTGCGGCTCGGCGCCGCGTGGTCGGGCCATGCGCTCGCCGTGCCCGCGATCGCGCTCCAGCATGGCGAAAACGAGGTGGTGCTGCGGTTCTCGGGCGCGGTCGAGTCACCGCCGCCCGAGCTCGACGATCCGGCGCGGCCCGCGCTGCGCCGCTACATGACCGCGGCGTTCCAGCGCATCGAGCTCTTGTCGGGGCTCGACGACGACGGCGCGCTCGACCCGGGCGCCATCGCGATGCTCGGCCAGG
>JAHFDS010000574.1 GCA_023248855.1 Myxococcales bacterium | reverse complement strand
CTGACAGAGGTCGGCCCGAACCTCTCCAGCTTCCCATCCGAGAAGTGCTTCGTCTCCTGGCTCCGCCTGTGTCCACGTACCCCGATCTCCGGAGGCAAGCCCCTCAAGAAGCGGCGCAACGGACTCGGTGCCAACCGAGTTGCCGGAACCCTGCGCATGTCCGCACTGGCGCTGCAACGCTCCAAGACAGCTCTCGGCGCAGCCTTTCGCCGAATCGCCCGTCACAAGGGTGGTGCGGTGGCGGTGTTCGCCATCGCCAGAAAGCTCGCCCAGCTCGTCTACCGCATGCTCCGCTACGGCCAAGACTACGTGGACATCGGCGCCAAGGCGTACGAATCACAGTTCCAAGCGCGTCGCCTTGCCGGCCTCAAGGAGGCAGCCAGATCCATGGGGTATTCGCTCATGCCGGACTCCGCCCCGTCGCAGGCAACCGCCGGCAACACCGAAGCGTCGGATGCGGCCCCGTCGCTTGTGGTGGGGTAGAGTTTCAGGTCAGCGGGCGCGGCCACGGGCTCGGGCTCGGGCCTCGGACAGGGCCGCGGGTTCGGGTGCGGCCACGGGCGTCGGCGTCGGCATCGGGTGGGGGTGCGGATGCGAATGCGGGTGGGGGTGCGGATGGGGCCAGGGCTGGCGAGAGGATGGTCAGTGGGTCATGCGCCAGAGCATGGCGAGCGCACGGTCGAGCAGGTCGAGCGCGGGCCTGGTGAGCTCGGGCTCGAGGTCGCCCCAGGCGATGGACGCCTCGATCTGGACGCGGACCTCGCCGGCGCTGCCTGCGGCGATGGTCCAGTGGTGGAGGCGGTCGCGGCCCTGACGGCGCGAGCCCTCGCCGACGTTGGCGAGGATGGAGTTGGCAGCCTTCTTGAGCTGGAGGGCCTGGTCGCGGTCACGCTGGCGGAGTCGCTCGACGAGCGGGCGGAGCGTGGCGATGAGCGAGAGGACCACATCGTAAAGATCGAAGCGTCTTTTCATGGCGAGTCTCCTTGCGGTGGGCCCGGTCTTGGGCCGCCCACCCGATGACGACCCGCGAGGCGGACCGCAAGGTCAACCGGACACTCGGCAGGCGGCGCGCAGCGACTCGGGGCGCTGTCAGGAGCTGTCGCTGCCGGAAGGCGCGGCGTATCGAGCGAGCACCGTCGCGGTGCTCTCACCCATGTCGGCACGTTCGCGAACGGCGACGCCGAGCAGGAGCAGCAGCTCCCAGCTGCGGTAGATGCCGAACCGATCGTCGATGAACACTGCGACCTTGTCGCGGTTTGCAACCTCGAGCGCGCGGCGGTAGCGCCCGATGCCCGTCTGCTGGCCGCGCCGCTCCTGCGCATCCGCGGTGGCACGGTACGCCCGGAAGTCGGTCACCAGGGCCATCGAGGCGAAGACGAAATATGCGTGTACGCGCATGCCTGCTTCGCTGCGCTTGGGGTGATGCTCGAGGAACCAGCGCTCCTTGGCTTCTCGGTTGCACGTGTTCTCGATCCGGCTGCGCTCGTCATACGCGTCGAACGCGGCGAAGGGGTCCACGTCGGGATCGGTCGAGAGGAAGACCACCTCCTCGTCGATCGCTGGCAGGGCGCCATCCCAGCAAAGGGCGACGGTGGCGTGGACGCGCTGGGGCTCGAAGTGCTTGGCGTGTCGCTTCGACGTGCTGCCGTGCTCCCACCAGTCGCAGGGCAGGTCGCGGATGTGCACGACCTCCGTCGGCCGCGGCTGCGTGGTCGCGTTCTTGCCGGCGCCCCGCTTGACCTCGTGATCCCGACTGGCAACCGTGCAGTTGTCGACGGACCGCCCTCTGGCCGCTTCCTTCTTCGCCAGGCGCGCAAGTACTCGTGCGTCCTTGGCGATGGTCATGTCCGAGCGCGCAGGGATGTAGACCCACATTCCCTCGCGGCCGATCGCGCCGAGCAGCTTGCCGTCGAGGAAGCCACGGTCGAGCGCCACCGAACGGATCCTCGCGTGCCGGCCGACGTTGCGCTTGGCCTGCGCAAGCACCGACAGCGCGTGCTTGTTGTCGGGCGCGTTGATGTCATCGATCGCGATCGCCAGCGGGAGCTTTGCGCTCGGCTCCCACACCACCCAGATCTTCCAGCCCCAGACGGTCACCTTGACCTTGGGCGCGTGACTGTTCGCGCGCACCGATGGGCGCTTCTCACGCAGCACGCTCGGCACGGGCCGAGCATCGTCGGTCTTGTACCTGGGCGTGGCCTCGTCATCCGTCCCGTCGAGGACGACATCGATCACCTTGTCGAGGTGGCCCTGCGCGGCCAGCGCGCTCACGATCCCGTTGAGCATCGCCGCGAGCTTGTCCTTGCCGATACGCACGATGTTGTCCGCGACCGTCTCGTACGAGATCGCCCCGCGAATCGTGATCGGCCGCTTGCGCTGGGACAGCCCGCGCCTGGAGGCGCTGCCCTGCACCTGGGTGGCGTTGAAGCCGACCAGGGACATCAGCGCCTCGTCGGTCAGCAAGAGGTCGTGCGTCGCGAGCTGACTCTCGACTCCACCGATGCACCGCATCATCGTGATCAGCACCGACGCCAGGAACGGATAGCTCCGGCGCCGCCCATCCTGCGGCGTCAGATCCTCGAGCAGCGAGAACACTCCAATCTCGCGCAGGTAGGCGAACAACTCGTCGAAGAAGGCCGCCTCGCCGAGCGTGTACACCCGGTCGACCGCACGCGTCTCGGCGACCGTGCGGGCGACCAGGCCATCGTCGCGCGTGGCGGTGCTCCAGCCGGCCAGGTCGGCAAGCCGGCTCGCGAGGTCACCGCGGCTGCGGGCTCCGAACACCGACCTCCATAGATCAAACTATTCGCCTATGCGCAAGCACGAATGTTTCGGATCAACCTATTTTCTTAGCGGATCCGAGCGGAGTGTGGCCAGCGACCAAGGGAGTCGCTGCGCGCCGCCTGCCGAGTGTCCGGTTGACCTTGCGGTCCGCCTCGCGGGTCGTCATCGGGTGGGCGGCCCAAGACCGGGCCCACCGCAAGGAGACTCGCCATGAAAAGACGCTTCGATCTTTACGATGTGGTCCTCTCGCTCATCGCCACGCTCCGCCCGCTCGTCGAGCGACTCCGCCAGCGTGACCGCGACCAGGCCCTCCAGCTCAAGAAGGCTGCCAACTCCATCCTCGCCAACGTCGGCGAGGGCTCGCGCCGTCAGGGCCGCGACCGCCTCCACCACTGGACCATCGCCGCAGGCAGCGCCGGCGAGGTCCGCGTCCAGATCGAGGCGTCCATCGCCTGGGGCGACCTCGAGCCCGAGCTCACCAGGCCCGCGCTCGACCTGCTCGACCGTGCGCTCGCCATGCTCTGGCGCATGACCCACTGACCGTCCTCTCGCCAGCCCTGGCCCCATCCGCACCCCCACCCGCATCCGCATCCGCACCCCCACCCGACGCCGACGCCGACGCCCGTGGCCGCACCCGAACCCGCGGCCCTGTCCGAGGCCCGAGCCCGAGCCCGTGGCCGCGCCCGCTGAACCCCTCGGAGCCGCAGCCTGTCGCCGCGGTTGCCGCCGCTCGGGCCGCGTGGTCGAATGCGCCGTCGTGGACCTTCGCCTGTACCCGTTCGCTCGCGGTGAGCCGATCGCGCTCGAGCTCGAGGGCCAGCCCGTGCGCGCCTTCTCGCAGGAACCGGTCGCGGTCGCGCTGTACGCGGCGGGGCTTCGCGTCCTGTCACGCTCCATCAAGTACCACCGGCCGCGCGGCGCGTTCTGCTTTGCCGGCGCCTGCAACGGCTGTCTCATGCGCGTCGGGGGCGTGCCGAACCTCAAGGCCTGCCGCGAGCCCGCGAGGGACGGTCTGCTCTGCCACCGACAGAACGCGTTGCCGAGCGTGGAGATCGACATGCTCGCCGCCGCGGACTGGCTGTTCCCGCGCGGGATGGACCATCACACCCTCGGCACCTCGAGCCGCGCGCTCAACGCCGTGCTCCGAAAGGTCGTGCGCCAGGTCGGGGGCCAGGGCCTCCTGCCTGATCGGGACGGCCACTCGGCGCCGTTCCGCGCCCCGCGCGACGTGGCGGTGTGCGTCATCGGTGCGGGCCCCGCAGGCCTGGCAGC
>JAHFDS010000164.1:3616-16295 GCA_023248855.1 Myxococcales bacterium | reverse complement strand
CCCCCGATCGCGGCTCCTCGGGCGGTGACGACCCGGCCGCCGACGCAACCCGCCAAGGCCAAGGTGCCCTCAAAGGCGAAAGCCAAGGCCAAGGCCAAGGTGCCCGTAAAGGCCAAGGTGCCCGCAGGGGCCAAGACGAAGGCCAAGGTGCCGGCAAAGGCGAAAGCCAAGGCCAAGGTGCCCGCAAGGGCCAAGACGAAGGCCAGGGTGCCCGCAAAGGCCAAGACGAAGGCCAAAGCCAAGGTGCCCGCAAAGGCCAAGGTGCCCACCAAGACGAAGCCGAAGCCGAAGCCGAAGGCCAAGCCCACCAAGACCAAACGCCGCTGATTGCGAAGGCTCAGCCGTCGCGCGCCACCGTGATCTGCCGCAGGCGCGCGAAGACTCGCTGCTCGAGGCGGCCGCGCTTGCGAACCCAGGCTCCTCGAGGCACCTCGGCCTCGGCGACCTCGAAGCCTGGCCGTTCGAGGCGCAGCCTTTGCCCGGGCCGGAGCGTGTCGCGCATGATCGTGAGGGGCGTGTAGCCGATCAGCTCGCCATGGAGAACCACCGCAGCGTGCGGCGGCTCGGAGCGAACGTCGAGCCAGCGCTGCGGCACGATGGCAGCCCGCGGGCTGTCGCTCCTGGGCGCCGGCACCACCACCTCGGGTTCGCTGCGCATGCGGAGCTCCTCGACGTCCGGTGCCTCCCAGGCGATGGCGGCTCGTGGCGTCACCTGCTCCCGCGGACTCAGGGTCGCCAACCCCAACACGACAAGCACACCTGCTGCCAGCCCACCGAGGACGCCGAGCGCGATCGCGAGGGCGGGCCCCAAGGCGGAGGCGCAAGCGCCGCCTGGTTCCGCGAGGAGGTCGTCAGAGGATTCCGCGACCATCCTCGTGAGCGCCAGCTGGTGCGTGGGCAGATCCTCCAGGTCCTCCGGTCGCGCCTCGTCGACGACGGCAAGCGCCGGGGCGGGTGAGAGCGAGCCTCGCGAACGCGCGAACGGAGCCGCGTGGGCTGCGCGGGTCGGGCGGCCTCCGAGGCTCACGGTGATGGTCTCGGTGGGCCGACTGTCGCGCCTCAGCTCCGCCGCCTGGGGCACGGGCATCACCCTGGTGATCTCGGCAAGGCGGAGCGGATGGCGCACCGGGGGGGGACCCGGCAGGGTCGTCACTCGCAGGAATCCAGGTTGATTCATGGGCGCTCCTTGCGCCTGGCAATCAGCAATCCCTCGACCAGATCCAGGGACTTCCCCGAGAAAGCGTATGCGTCTCGAATACGGCTGGGCCCCGCGGCTCAGCCATCGTCGCGGTGAAGGCGCTCACCCACCTCCGCCCCGGCCCCCGGAGATCCGCGCCGGGAGTGAGCGCACCAGAGCGGGGAGGCGGGGCTCCACATCGGGCATTTCACCGCACCTTGACCCCCATCGCGAGGCCCTCGCCGGTCGGCAGCATCGTGGCGCGAAAGCGACCGCCACGCGCGAGGCGCTCGTTGAAGGCGCGCATCGCCGGCACCTTCTCGGCATCCTCGGGAGGCGGCAGGGGCTTGACGATGCTGCCCCACAGGAAGGCGTTGTCGCCGAGGACCACGCCGCCCACACGCAGGTGCTGCTCGGCCCACGTGAGGTAGCCGGGGTAGCCCGTCTTGTCGGCGTCGATGAAGACGAGATCGAAGGGGCCGTGCGGCTCGATGCCCGCGAGCTGCTCGCGAGCCGGCCCGACGTGCACGACCGCGCGGTCGCCGAATCCCGCACGGCGGAAGGTCTCTCGGGCCACCTCGGCGTGCTTCGGATCCAGCTCGAACGTGTGCAGGACGCCGTCCGCGGCCATGCCGCGCAGCAGGCACACGCCAGAGTAGCCGCCGAGGGTGCCGACCTCGACCGCCTTGCGCACGCCACACGCGCGCGCCAGCACCTCGAGGTGCAGGCCGTCGAGCGCCCCCACCTGGATCGCCGGCAGGTGCGCCGCCTGCATGCGCGCGCGAATGTCCTTGAGGGTCGCATCCTCGGGCACGAACGTCTCGGCGACATAGTCGAACAGCAGCGGATCGGCGGCGAACGACTTCTCCATGGGGTCCCTCCTGGGCTCCGGCTCTGGCGGCGCATCGTACCTTGCCGTACTCCACGCAGGTTGCCCGGGCCCGTCCGACCGGGGAAGTTGAAACCTGAATCGCTGGCCCGTACGCTGAGCGGGCGGAGTGTATGGCCAAGGTGCTCGTGGTGGACGATGACCGTGTGGTCCTCGAGATGGTCAAGGACCTGCTCGAGGAGGCCGGCCATGATGTGGTCTCGCTGTCCTCCCCCCAGCTCGTGGCGACCGTGATCGAGCGGGAACGCCCGAGCCTGATGCTCGTCGACGTCAACATGCCGGACGTCAGCGGCGACGCGATCGTGGCGTTCGTCAAGCGCTTTCGGCGGCGTTACGTGCAGAAGATCGTGCTGTTCTCGGCGGCCGGCGAGGATCGACTCCGGGCGCTCGCTGCCGAGCTCGGCACGGACGGCTACATCAAGAAAGGCGAGGTGGGAGAAGGGCTGCTGGCGGAGATCCAGCGCTTCTTGCCCCCAGCCCCGTGAGTTTTTCGGCAGCGGAGGAGACATGAGAGCTCGTAGCATCCTGGTGGGACTCGCGATCGGTCTTCTGACCCTGTGGGCGACGGGGCCCGGCGAAGCCGAGGCCCGGGGCAAGAAGCGCGCCCACAAGGCCAGAAAGCTCGGCAAACACGGGCGCGGCGGCCACGCGCCGAACATCGCCGCCATCCGCGATGGCAAGCCGAACATCCAGGCAGCGTCCGCCGTGGTCGTCGACCTCAAGACGGGAGAGATCCTGTTCTCCAAGGATCCGGATGCGGTGCGGCCGATCGCGTCGATCTCGAAGCTCATGGCCTCCCTCGTGCTGGTCGAGAAGGGCCTCGACCTCAAGGGAACACAGACCATCACGAACGACGACAAGAAGGTCGCGTTCAAGGGGCCCATCGGCAAGCTGTTCGAGGGCTACCAGTTCAAGAACGAAGACCTGCTCCACGCCGCGCTCATCGCGTCCGACAATCGCGCCTTGCCGGCGCTGGCGCGGACCCTCGGGATGAACGCGCAACAATTCTCCGCCGCCATGACCGAGCGCGCCAAGGGGCTCGGCCTGCCGAACACGAGGTTCGAGGATCCGACCGGCCTCAACGACGGCAACGTCTCGACGGCGCGAGAGGTCGTGCAGATGCTGCGGGCGGCCCTGGCGAACACCACGATCCGGCCCATCCTGCAGAAGAAGCAATACGAGGTGCGGGCGCTCAACAAGCCGCGGGTCATCACCTACAACAACACCGATCGCCTGATCGGCTCGAACACGCACCACATCCTCGGCGGGAAGACCGGCTACACCGACCTCGCGCGCTACTGCCTGACGATCGCGGCCAAGATCGGCGAGCGCGAGGTTGCGATGGCCTTCCTTCATGCCGAGGGCAAGATGACCCGCTTTGCCGACTTCAACCGCGTGGCCTTCTGGCTCGAGCACGACGGCCCCGCGCTCGCCAAGGCGGCCGAGGCAAAGTCCAGCGACAGCACCAAGGCTGGTGAGCCCAAGCCGGCCAGCGACCCATCCGTCCGCCCGACCTTCTTCCGCGGCTAACGCCTGACCCGGCGTCCTAGCGTGCCGCGTGGCGCGCCATCGGGGGTACCTCGAGGTGGAGGTGGTCCCAGTGATCCCCGTCGAAGTCCGGATCGAGGATGCGGCGGAAGCGGCCACTCGATTCCAGCGTGCAGATCACGGTGCGGAGCAGGCGCCCGCCCGAGGTCTCAGGGGCGCCGACGCAGTCGTCGGGCAAGCCCGTGCCGCGTTCGAAGTCGCCGGCGACCGTGTAGCGGAGCCCCCCTGGACCGCGCAAGGCGACCACGTCGAGGGCCAGACCGAACGAGTGGCGAGATAGCCGGTGCGTACGGCGGATGTTGCGCACGCTGGTGGCGCTCACCCATTCGACCACCTCGACGCCGAGCTCCCTGAGCCTGTCCGCCGAGCGCGCGAGGGCCAGCGCCAGCGCGCAGTCCACGGTGAGCGTCGCCTCGGCGCTGCCGGGGCGCTCGAACCGCACGCCGCGAACGGGGCTCGATATCGTCACCGGGGCCACGGTCAGGCCACGCCTGGGGCCCGCGCGTACCTCGACGCCCAGGGACTGCAGCTCGAGCAGGCACGTGGCGAGCGCGGCCAGGAGCACGCAGGGATCCTACGACGCGGCGCCGGCGGGCGCTACGCGTCCAAGGCGGCGACCACGCGCGCGCGCACCTCGTCGAGCGAGCCGACGCCCTCGACCCGGCGGAGCAATCCCCTGCCCTGGTAGAATGGAAGCAGCGCCGAGGTGATGTCTTCGTAGGCGTCGAGACGCTTGTTTACCTGCGCCTCCTGATCGTCCGCGCGGTGCTCGAGGACCGCGTCCGCGGGCGGCGGATTGTACTTCAAATGGTAGATCTTGCCGGTGCGCTTGTCGGTGCGGCGCAGGATCGCGCGCTCGACGAGCAGCGCGCGGGGCACGTCGAGCTGGACCACCGCATCGAGCTTCCGGCCCGCCCGGACCAGCACTCGCTCGAGCGCCTCCGCCTGCGGCACCGTGCGCGGGAAGCCGTCGAGCAGGAAGCCCGGCTGGCAGTCGACGTGCTTGATGCGCTCGTCCACGAGACCAATCACGACCTCGTCAGGGACGAGCTGGCCGAGGTCCATCACCCTGGCCGCCGCCAGGCCGAGCGGCGTGCCCGCGGCCTTCGCGGCCCGGAGCATGTCTCCGGTGGAGATCTGCGGGATCCCGAAGCGCTGACAGATCGCGCCTGCCTGGGTGCCCTTGCCGGACGCTGGAGGACCGATGAGGACGACAATCATGGTCGCGCAGGATACAACGATCGAGCTCCGTCGTGGTGGAGCCTCGCTCGTCACCGCAGGCGGACGGAGGACAGGTGGGCGAGTCGGGCGGCGAGGTCGTCGCCGACCAGCACGTCCCCATGCCCGGGCACCAGCGCGAGCGGCCGGTCGTCCTCCAGGCGCCGCAGCAACCACTCTCGGTAGGCCTGCCGATCACCGACGCCGAGAGCCAGGAAGGTGCCACCGATCCGGAGCCCGGGCGCGGTGCCGGTCACGCGGCAGAACAGGCCCAGTGCGCCCTTGGGCAAGGTCGGGATGTGGAAGAAGGCGTCGCTGACCACCCAGACGCACCAGTCCGGCGTGCGCAGGCGCAACCACAGCTCCCCGTTCTTGAGGCCTGGCGGGAGCAGCACCTGAACCATGGGCGGCAGGGCGACCGAGAGGGCCTCGATCGGCTCGGGCTCGAGGTGGGTGTTGCGCGCAAGACGCGGGCGCGCCACGGCAGAGCACACGAGGCGGGCGTTCGGGTGCCGCTCGCGCCATGTGGCGAGCCCGAGATGATGAAAGTGGTTCGGCGCGACGAGGAACCGCACGGGGCCGAGCGCCGCCAGCTGCGTCAGGGCGTCGCCGTCGAGCTGGCGGATGGGGGAGAACACCGCGAGCCCACCGTCGCGCAGCTCGACCGCCACCGATCGCAGCGAGAAACCCCGCGCGTCCTTGCGCTCGATCGACCAGAGCGGCGTGCCAGGGAGCACGCGCTCCCAGCCGGTGAGTGGAAGGCCCATCTTGCGGCCTATCCGATCGTGCGGTGCTCGATCGGCAAGTCCGAGCGGCGGGCCCGCGCCTCCCGCGCGATCAGCCGCGCGACCTCGCTCGGAGTCTTGTCCGTCGTCTCGACCACCAGGTGCGCGCGCGAGTAGAGCGGCTCGCGCGCACGAAGGATCCGTCGCAGATCATCCATCGCGCTGCCGCTCGCGGAGATGGGCCGATGGTCTCCCTGCGCGAGCACTCGCTCGAAGTGATCCTCCGGCCGCGCGCGCAGCCACACCGTGAGGGAGCGCTGGCGCAGGCGGCCGAAGCTCTCGTCATCGGTCACGAGGCTGCCGCCCGTGGCCAGCACCCCGGTGGTGTCCCCGGCGAGGTAGCAGTCGAGGGCCTCGCGTTCTCGGTCGCGGTAGTAGCGCTCGCCGTGCAGCGCGAACAGCTCGCCGAGACCCATGCCGGCACGCATCTCGACCAGCGAGTCGAGCTCCACGAACGGAACGCCGAGCTCTCGCGCGAGGATGGGCCCCACGGTGCTCTTGCCCGCACCGCGGAGGCCGAGCAGGGATACGAGTGGCTGGCCTGCATGCACGCGCGCTTCGGCCTGGCCGAGCAGCTGGCTCGGTCGCTGTCCCAGCGCCTCTGCAACCGCGAGCAGTCGGACGATCGAGATGTTGCCCGTGCCAAGCTCGAGCTGGGCCAGGAAGCGCTCCGACAGGCCACTCGCCGCGGCCAGTCGCCGGCGCGTCCATCCAAGGGCATCGCGGCGGGCGCGCACCGCGCGTCCAAGCTCGGAGAGGAAGGGCTGGCCCTGGGGCTGCTCGCGCACAACGATAGGCATTATATAGCACCATCATGCGCCGTGTAGCTCTTTCTTGCATGGATACAGCGAGCAACCCGCCCCATGGGGCGGCTGATCCAACTTTCTCGGCGCAACCGAATAAGGTATTATAATACATATAGATCGTTCTGTAGGCATTTTAATGCTTGAACGCGGCGGGGGTACGGGGTAGAACCTGCCCATGTCCGACACCCCTGCCGAGCTGCCACAGGTCGAGCTCGAAACCGATCCGAAGCGCTACCGCCACCTGCAGCTGGCGGTCAGCGGTGACATCGCGACGCTGAAGCTCGATGTCCAGGAAGATCAACCCTTGCGGCCCGGGTACGAGCTCAAGCTGAACTCGTACGATCTCGGCGTGGACATCGAGCTCGCGGACGCGGTCAACCGGTTGCGCTTCGAGCACCCGGAGGTGCGGTGCGTGGTCGTCACGAGCGCGAAGGAACGCGTGTTCTGTGCCGGCGCGAACATCCACATGCTCGCCTCGAGCACCCACGGCTTCAAGGTCAACTTCTGCAAGTACACGAACGAGACCCGGCTCGCGATCGAGGATGCAAGCGCCCATTCGGGGCAAAAGTACCTCGCAGCCTGCAACGGCCCCACGGCCGGCGGCGGCTACGAGCTGGCGCTCGCCTGCGACGAGATCCTGCTGGTCGACGACGGCAGCTCGTCGGTGAGCTTGCCCGAGGTCCCCCTGCTCGCGGTGCTGCCAGGCACCGGGGGGCTGACGCGCGTGGTGGACAAGCGCAAGGTCCGGCGCGATCGCGCCGATGTGTTCGCCACGGTCGCGGAAGGCATCCGAGGCAAGCGCGCGGTGGAGTGGAAGCTGGTGGACGCCACGGCGCCTCGAAGCAAGTTCGCCGAGGCGACGGAGAAGCGCGCCCGCGCGCTCGCAGCGAAGGTCCCAGCCCGATCCGGGCCGGGCGTCGCCCTGCCCTCCTGCCGGCCTTTCAAGCACGTGGATGTGAAGATCGAGGGCCGTGTGGCCGAGTTGACGGTCCGTGGGCCCACCGCGCCGGAACCGGAGACGCCCGAGGGCCTCCTCGCGCGAGGCGCGGAGTGCTGGGCATTGCGGGCCTTCCGCGAGCTCGATCTGGCGCTGCTCGAGCTGCGCTTTCACCATGAGGACGTCGCGGTCGTGGTCCTGCGCGGGCGGGGCGACCTGCGCGCCCTCGAGCACGTCGAGCGAACGCTGCTCCAGCACGGCGACCACTGGTTCGTCCGGGAGATCCTCCTCAACATGGCGCGCACCTTGCGCAGGCTCGATCTCACGTCGAAGTCGCTCTTCGCGGTCGCGGATGCGGGCACGACGTTCGCGGGGCCGCTGGCCGAGCTGTGGCTGGCCGCTGATCGCACCTATGCGCTCGACGACGAAAAGAGCGGCGCCCACCTCCGGCTCGGCCCCCTCTGCGCCGGGCCGCTGCCGATGTCGAATGGCCTCACGCGGCTCGAGAGCCGATTCTGCGGCGATCGAGCGAGCGCCGCCGCCGTCCTCTCGGAGCACGCCGGGCCGCTCGGCGCGACCCAGGCGGACGAAGCGGGGCTCGTCACCGTGCTGGCCGATGACATCGACTTCGAGGGCGAGCTCCGAGTCGCCATCGAGGAGCGGGTCAGCTTGTCGCCAGACGCGCTGACCGGCATGGAGGCGAACTTCCGGTTCGTCGGCGCGGAGACCCCGGCGACGAAGATCTTCGGGCGCCTGTCCGCGTGGCAGAACTGGATCTTCTCCCGCCCCAATGCGGTCGGCCCCACCGGCGCATTGACGCGCTACGGCAAGCCGGAGCGCCCCACCTACGACACCCGGCGCACGTAGCCACGAAGCCCGCCAGGAATCCTGGGCCGCGTCACCGTCGAAAGGACCGCCATGTCTCTGAACGACAAGATCCCGAACAACGTGAACCTGTCCGACGACCGCCGGCTCCTGCGGGCGCTCGAGCAGTGGCAGCCCTCCTTCCTCGACTGGTGGCAGCAGGTGGGCCCCGAGGGCTTCCAGGGCGATGACGTCTACCTGCGCACGGCGATCTCGGTGCACACGGACGGCTGGGCGCATTTCGACTACGTCAAGATGCCCGACTATCGCTGGGGCATCTTCCTCGCACCGACCGAGACCGAGCGCAGCATCGGCTTCGGCGACCACCTCGGCGATCCCGTCTGGCAGGAGGTGCCGGGCGAGCTGCGCAACATGCTGCGCCGGATCATCGTCACGCAGGCGGACACCGAGCCGGCGTCGGTCGAGCAGCAGCGCCGGCTCGGCCACACGGCCCCGTCGCTGTACGACCTGCGCAACCTCTTCCAGGTCAACGTGGAGGAGGGGCGACACCTCTGGGCGATGGTGCACCTTCTGCACGCGCACTTTGGCAAGGACGGTCGCGAGGAGGCCGAGGAGCTGCTCGCGCGTCGCAGCGGAGACCCCGACAAGCCGCGCATCCTCGGGGCGTTCAACGAGCCCATCTCGGACTGGCTCTCGTTCTACATGTTCACGATGTTCACGGACCGCGACGGCAAGTTCCAGCTGTATGCCCTGTCGGAGAGCGGCTTCGACCCGCTCGCCCGCGCGACCAAGTTCATGATCACCGAGGAAGCGCACCACATGTTCGTCGGCGAGATGGGCTGTGATCGCGTCGTGCAACGCACCGCCGAGCTCATGCGGGCGGGCAAGGATCCGCGCGCCGAGGGCGCCGTGGACGTCGCGACCTTCCAGCGGTACTTGAACCTCTGGTACACGCTGTCGCTCGACTTGTTCGGCGGCGAGATCTCGTCCAACGCGGCCGACTTCTTCGCGGCCGGCGTCAAGGGCCGCTACAAGGAGGCGCAGCACGAGGACCACGTCGCCTTGACCGGGGACTACGTCGTGCCGGTGGTGCGAAATGGGGCGCTCGTCGAGGAGAAGGTCGCGGTCAGAAATGCAATGAACGAGATCCTGCGCGACCATTACGTCGAGGATTGCCAGCGCGGCGTCGATCGGTGGAATCGCACGCTCGAGCGCGCGGGGCTATCGGAGCGGCTGCGCTTGCCGAGCCGGCGCTTTCACAGGCAGCAGGGCATCCACGCCGGGCTGTGCTTCGACACGGAAGGCAATCTCCTGACGGGCGATCAGTGGGAGGCGCGCAAGCACGAGTGGCTGCCCTCGCCGGCCGATCGCGCGCACGTCACGAGCCTCATGCAGGGCGTACATCAGCCCGGCAGGATCGCCAGCTGGATCGCGCCGCCCGCCAAAGGCATCAACGGTCAGGCGTTCGAGTTCGAGTACGTGAGGCGATCGTAGTCCGTCCCGACTACTACACCAGCCAGGCCGGCAGGCGCCCGCGCAGGCGCGCGTCGAGACCCATCACGCGGCCGCTCGCGGCCATCGCGAGGGTCAGGAAGATGACCGCAAAGGCGACGGTGCCCGACGCCGAGAGCTGGAACCCTCGCTCGAGCGTGATGGCGACCATGCCCAAAAGGCCGAAGACCGCCATCGGCCGCGCGAAGAGGCCCACGACCAGCGCGGCACCCAGCGCCAGCTCCCCGTAGACGATGACGTAGGACAGCAAGGTCGCATGGGGCAGCGCCTGCTCGCGCAGCAGTCTCGCGTACCAGAGGTAGGGCGTGCCCTCGACCAGGGCGCGCTCTAGCTGCTTCGACAGGTGGTGCTGGCCAATGAAGCTCTCGTGGAGCTTCTGCCAGCCGGCATGGAGGAAGACCAGGCCGGTCAGGACGCGCAGCGGGACCAGGGCCACGAGGGGCATGCTGTCGCCGCCGCCACCCGGAGAGCCACCGAGCTTCTTCATGTAGACTATTGTAGGTCGATGTCGGCAGAAGGCAAGTTTGCCAATCCGGGCGGCTCAGGTGGAACGGCGCTCCCAGCGCGCCTTGGCCTTGTCGCGCTCACCCTCGCGCGTGCGGACCGCCCCGCGGCTGGAGAGCACGCCGAGCAGGCGCTCGGTGCTCGCGGTGACCTCGTCGATCGCGCGCGCGAAAGCGGCCTGATCGGCCTGCGGAGGCTTCACCATGCCGCTCACCTTGCGCACGTACTGCAGGGCGGCGGCGCGCATCTCCTCGGGCGTCGTCGGCGGCTCGAAGTTGTGCAGGACCCGGATGTTGCGGCACATCCTGATCACACCGGGGCGGTGTCGGGCGTCTCGGGGTCGTGGGACAGGCGCTCGCCGATGGCGGACAGGAACTTGGCGGCGTCGGAGCCATTGAGGAGGCAATGGTCGTAGGACAGGCAGACGCCCGCCATGTGGGCGATGCGCGGGGCGTCGTTCTCGCCCGGGACGAACTCACGCATGCGCGCGCCCACGCCGAGGACCGCGCCTTGCGAGCGGTTGATGATCGGCAACTGGTAGAGCAGCGACGGGGTGTCGAGCGTGCTCACGGTGAAGGTGCCGCCCTGCAGTGACTTGCCACCGGGCGCCCCGCGCAGGATCTCCATCTTGCGACGCTGCATCTGCTGGCTCACCTGCTCGAGCGTGAGCTTGTCGGCATCGTGGATGACTGGCGTGTAGAGGCGCCCGGCGATGTCGACCGTGAACGCGACGTTGACCTGCTCGTACTCGTGGATCACGTCGCCGAGCAGGCAGGCATTGAAACGCGGAAGCTGCCGCAGGACGCGCGCCACGTGGAAGACCACGATGTCGCCGAAGGGCACCATGATCTTCTTCTGCTCGAGTGTCCGTTCGATCCATTGCTGGGTCGCGTCCACCTCGTAGCGGCCGAGCACGAACGCGTGCGCGCGGGTCTGCACCGAGTGCAGCACCTGCCGCGCGACCGCCGCCTGCACGCGGGTGACCTCGGTCGTCTTCGCCGGGCCTGCTGGCTCCTCGGTCACCGCGCGCGGCTCACCCTTGGCGTGCTGAACCGGGGGGTGCGTCGCCCGTCCTGCCGCCGGGCGGTCGATCGCGGCCTGGACGTGCTTCTCGGTGATGATGCCGGGGATGCCGAGCGTGGCGAGGTCGATGCCGTGCTGCGCCGCGAGCTCGAGCGCCTTCTTCGAGGCCCGCACGTTGCCGGACGAGGCCGCGGCCGCCGGCGCGTCCGACCCCGGGGGCTTGGGCAGCTCGGTCTCGGTGGCGGCCAGCCACGCCACGATCGCGCCGACCGCGACGGTCGAGCCCTCGGCCGCGCCGATGCGCAGGAATCCGGCCTCCGGCGCCTCGAGCTCGACCGCGGCCTTCGACGCCTCGAAGGCGAGAATGACCTGGCCCTTCTCGACCTTCGCGCCGTCGGCGACCAACCACTTGCTGAGCGCCACGGTCTCGTCCGAGACGTCGGTCTGCGGAATCGTGATCTCCATCGGCATCGTCGGAATCCGTCCTTTTTTTTCGATTCGGGTGGTGAGATCAGGAGCGCCGTCGGCAAAGGTCGAGCACCGCCGCCACGATATCGCGGGCCTGCGGCAGCACGTCCTCCTCGAGCGGCCGACACGACGGGATGACCTGGGCGCGTTGCCCGAGGCGCGCCGCGCCGCGACCCGTGCAGCCGGCCTCGGCCAGCGTCGCGAGCAGCTCGGCGCCGAAGCCGAAATCCGCATTGGCCTCCTCGACCGCGAGCACGGCCGAGCCCTCGGACCAGGCCGCGGCGAGCGTCGCGCGCGGGAACGGGTGCAGCTCCGCCGGCAGCACGACGCGCACGGAGAGCTCCTCCTCGATGAGGAGCGTCTTGGCGGCCTCGAGCGCGAACGGCGCCATGCCGCCGTACGTGTAGAGCGTGACGTCCTCTCCCTCGAAGCCGGTCAGCGACAGCACCGCGACCGGCACGTCGTCGCCGACCGAGCCCCGGCCGACGTAGCGCACCTCGAAGTCCTCGTCGACGCGCTCGCCGTCGAACTGCAGCCTCTTGTTGTAGAGCAGCTTGTTCTCGATGAAGAGGACCGGCCCGTCGTCGACCACCGCGGCCTCGAGGATGCCGCCGACGTCGTGGACGTGGGAGGGCGCCAGCACCCGAAGGCCAATCGCACCCAGGAAAAGCCGCTCGATCGACTGGCTGTGCGTGGGGCCGTAGCCGCGCCGGCCACCCATCGGCGTTCGCACCACGAGCGGGCACTTGGCCTGCGCGAATGGCTCGCGGCCGAACATGAGCGGCCACTTCGCGGCGTGATTGATGAGCTGGTCGGCACAAAGGGCGAGGAAGTCGCCGAACATGATCTCGACGATGGGCCGAAGCCCCCGGACCGCCATTCCGGCGCCGATGCCGGTGATGCCTGACTCGCTGATCGGGCTCGTCATCACACGCTCGGGGTGCGCCGTCGCGAGGCCGCGCGTGACCTTGAAGGCACCGCCGTAGG
>JAHFDS010000164.1:0-3606 GCA_023248855.1 Myxococcales bacterium | reverse complement strand
CGAAGATGCGCAAGAGGGCCTGGTTGAGCCGCTCCAGCACCGTCTGGCCGGCCCCGCCCACGAGCGCGTCGCGGGCCCGCGGGTCGGTGCCCCCGCCGCCGCGACAGGCGCTGCCGGGTTGCCAGGCCACCGCGGGATCCTCGAGCTTGCGCGCCGGCAGCCGCACGTCCGGCACCGCCAGCGCGGCCTCGTAGGCGGCGTCGACCAGGCGCGCAGCCTCGGCCTCGGCGGCGTCGACCTCCTCGCGCGACAGCGTCGCGCCGAGGCGCGGCAGCGGGTCGCGGGCTCGCAGGGCGTCGAGTTCGGCCTTCGGGCGCGGATCGTCGCCGTTCGAGTGGGCCGCGAGGCGCTGCGTTCGCACGAGCAGGAAGAAGGGCTTGCCGGTGCGGCAATGCGAGATCGCGTCGAAGGCGGTGGCTTGCAGCTCGTCCACCCACGGATAGTGCAGCTCCGCCGTGCGGACCCCGAAGCCGCGCACGCGCTCGCAGAAATCACCCATGTGCGCGATCTTGGTCGGCGTGGTCTGCGCGATGCCGTTGTGCTCGAGCACGTAGAGCACCGGCGCGCCCCACAGGGCAGCCATGTTGAGCGCCTCGTAGACTGCGCCCTCCCCCATGGTGCCGTCGCCCATGTAGCAGATGACCACGGTGCGGCGACCCTGGCGTTTCTCGCCGAGCGCGAGCCCGGCCGCGAAGGGCGCGATGCCCCCCTGGATGCCGTTCGAGTAGAAGCGCCCCTCGGCGCACAGATGCTGGCTACCGCCGATGCCGCCGCACACGCCGGTCGGCTTGCCCATCACCTCGGCCATCAGGCCGGTGACGTCGCCGATGTGCGCGAGAAAGTGCCCGTGGCCGCGGTGGTTCGACACCACGATGTCGCTCGGCTCGGCGGCCGCGAGCACCGCCGCCGCGTCAGCCTCCTGGCCGATGCTGGTGTGCGTCGTGCCCATGAGCTTGCCATCCGCGAACAGCTTGAGCAGCCGCTCCTCGAAGCAGCGAATCAGCGTCATCGAACGGAAGAGCTGCAGCGGGTTCGGCTCGGCTCGACCGGCGTGCGTGGTGACCGGGAGGGCGGAGAGGCCCACGGGCCCTTGCACGCTCACGCTACGCCCTTTTCGCGCAGCACACCCTCGATGGCGGGGACATCGACCAGCCGTGGGATCTCGGGCGGATCGAACGTGCACTCGAAGCGGTCCTCGAGCGCCAGCGCGATCTGGAGGTGCTTCAACGAGTCCCAGCTCGGACAGCTCTTCGGGCCGAAGCCCTCCTTGCTCACGATGGGCTGGGGCAACGTGAGCACTTGCGACAGCACCTCTACGATGGCGTCACGCATGGATCTTGGCGGAAACCGTAACACAGGTCGTGCGCCGGCCTGCCGCCCGAAGACAGGAAGGGCCAGCGCTTGCGTACGGCGCGCGCACGGTCGATGCTCGCGCGATATGTCCGACTCGATCGAGGACACGGCGAACGAGCAGCTGACGGAGCACGTGCGCGAGGTGCTCGGGCTCCTCGGCGAGGACCCGGCGCGCGAGGGCCTCTTGCGCACCCCCGAGCGGGTCGCCAAGGCGTGGGCCTTCTTGACGAGCGGCTACCGGCAGGACCCCAGGGCGATCCTCGAATCAGCCGTGTTCGAGGAGCCGTACAGCGAGATGGTCATCGTGCGGGACATCGAGCTGTTCTCGCTGTGCGAGCACCACATGCTGCCGTTCTACGGCAAGGCCCACATGGCCTATATCCCCGACGGGCGCGTCGTCGGCTTGTCGAAGCTGCCGCGAGTGCTCGACGTGTTCGCGCGACGCCTGCAGGTACAGGAGCGCCTCACCGCGCAGGTGTGCGACCTGATCCAGGACGTTCTGCGGCCTCGTGGGGTGGGCGTGGTCATCGAGGCCAATCACATGTGCATGTCGATGCGCGGCGTCCAGAAGCAGCACTCGGCGACCGTCACGAGCGCGGTGGCGGGCGTCTTCGAGACGCAGGCGACCCGGCAGGAGTTCATGCGCCTCATCGGCGCCACCCGGGACTAGGACGGGTCAGCGTACTCGGCCGGCTTGGCGCCGCCGTCGCCGAAGAAGAAGCGCTCGGCCTGCTCCAGCATCACGCTCTGTCCCTGCGGGGAAGTCAGGTCCAGACGGTACTCGTTGACCAGCATCTTGGAGTGCTCGACCCATTGCTGCCAGGCGTCCATCGAGATGCTCTGGAAGATGCGCTCGCCAAGCGGCCCCTTGAAGGGGCGAAACGTCAGGCCGGGCAACGCGCGACCCAGCTTCTGGCACTCAACCATCCGCGACAATGTGGACCTCCGCGCAACCCCTATAGCGCGGATCACACTCCGGCGCGAGCCGGATGCGACGGCTCGGGGCCGGGGTGTAGGATGCGCCCATGAAGCGACTCCTTCTGGCGGCGCTCCTCTTGGCGCTCCCCTCGGTTGCCGCCGCCAACGGCCGGATCCCCACGTCGGTCGGCATCACCCACGCGGCCGAGCAGGATCCAATCCTGGCGGGCATGACCTTCGGTTTGCTCCAGAGCCTCGACGGAGGGCGCACCTACCAGTGGGTGTGCGAGCAGGCGATCGGCATCACGGGTGACTGGGACCCGCAATATGTCTACTACCCGGGCGGCAGGATCCTCGCGACCACGCCCACCAAGGGCGTGACGATCTCGAGCGACGGTGGCTGCACGTTCACGCCGGTCGGTGATCTGCTGACCGGCAAGAGCGCCTGGCGCATGGTGCTCGGACCCGACGGTCGCACCGTCATGGTCTCGACCAACACCACGGCCATGCGGAACGCCGTTTACCTCTCGTCCGACGGCGCGACGTTCCGCGAGAGCGCGATCTTCTCGGACACGCGCGTCTTCGACTGGGTCGAGCCGGCCCTCTCCGACCCCATGCGCATCTACGCGGGCTCGCTCAGCATGCAGTTCGCCGACCCACAGCTGCACGTCTCCAGGGATCTCGGCCGCACGGCCACCTCGTTTTCGATCCCGGAGCCTGATGCGCACCAGATCCAGATCCTGGGGGCGCAGATGGCCAACCCCGACGTGGTGTTCGTGCGCCTGCGCGTGGGCGCGGGAGGCAAGATCTACAAGACCCCCGACGGGGGCATGACGTGGCGGTCGGTCTTCCAGGGCACCGTCACGGCCGCCGCCTACGACCCGCCGAACGACGTGCTCTACGTGTCCGGAACTCCGATGGGCGCGGGAGGAGCCGGAGGTTCGGGCGAGGTGGGCGGCGTGCTGCGCTCCACCGATGGTGGCGCAACGTGGCAGATGGGAGCCGCCGATCCGCGGCCCCGCTGCTTCGGTTTCGACGCGGCACGCAACGTGTACGCCTGTACCTTCAACTTCGGCAACGCGCTCATGGCGAGGTCGACCGACCGCGGCAACACGTTCACGCCCTACCTGACGGTCGATCCGATGATGCTGACGGGGCCGAAGTGCTGCCCGGCCGGCACCCCCGTGCACGACACCTGCCAGCCGCTGTGGGCGGGCCTGGCGGACCAGCTGGGCCTCGGCCAGGCGCGGAATGCCTCGTGTGGGAGCGCGGGCGCCGGCGGCGCGGGCGCCGGTGGCGCGGCGGGAATGTCGGGGGGCGGCGGCGTCTCGGGGG
>JAHFDS010000573.1 GCA_023248855.1 Myxococcales bacterium | reverse complement strand
AGCTGATGCGGCTCGGGCTCGTCGATGGGTCCACGCTGCAGCTCGCGCGCAGACAGGCCGAAGCGTCACACCGCCCGCTGGGCCTCGTGCTGCTCGAGCTCGGGGCGCTCGAGGGCGAGCGCCTGCGCGAGATCCTGGTCGAGAAGGCGATCGACGCGACCCGCGACATCTTCGACTGGCGCCGCGGGACGTTTGCGTTCGTCGAGGGTCGCGTGCTCGACGAGGGCACGCCTCGCCTCGCGTTCGAAGCGCAGTCGCTGCTGCTCGAGGTGGCCTACCGCATCGACCAGTGGGAGGTCCTGCGCGCGGAGTTCCCCGACGACGACGTGACGGTCTGTCAGAACGCCGACCCGATCCTCGCCGAGGTCGACTGCGAGGACGCGCGGCTCGTGCTCGGCAGCATCTCGCCTGACGGCGTCCCGATCGCGGCGCTGTGCCGGCGCGTGCATCGCCCGGCGTTCTGGGTCTACCAGAAGCTCTACGAGCTGCAGCGCGCCGGGCAGCTGCGCGTGATGCGCTCGACCACGGACCGCAAGAAAGCACGCGAGGAAGCGCAGCCGCAGACGCTCAGCCCCGCCGAGGCGGCCCGGCAGATCGGTGTCTCGGTCGGCGCGGTGCATCGCTGGATCCGCGACGGCGTGTTGCCGGTCGAGGAGTCGGCGCCGGGCGCGCCCTATCGCGTGTTCCTCAGCGACGAGCTGTGCCGGCGCCTGCGCGAGGGCGTCGTGCCCGACGGCTGGGTGCCGATGGAGGAGGCAGCCCGGCGCCTCGGGACCACGCGCGAGCACGTGGCCTTCCTGGTCGCCCGCGGCCGCCTGCGCGCGATGCGCGCCACCGTGGGCGCCCGCCGCCTGTGGACCATCGATCTGACCGACCTCGCCGATCTCGCGCCGCTGGTGGCCGCCACGCGCGCCCAGAGCTGACGGTCAGGGCCGTGCCCGGCTTCCCCGCTCTTGACATCTCCATCCGGAATGAATATTCATTCACGCGTGGATGGGCAAGCGGAGAAGAAGGAGCAGATCCTCGAAGCTGCGCTCGAGGCGTTCGCCGACCGGGGCTTCCACGGGACGACCGTGCCGGCGATCGCCGAGCGAGCAGGGGTGGCGGCGGGAACGCTCTACCGCTACTTCGAGAGCAAGGAGGCCATCGTCAACGCGCTCTACCAGCACTGGAAGCGCACGTTTGCCGGCGCCCTCATGGTGGACTTCCCGGCCGGAGCACCGCCGCGGGAGCAGTTCCGCTCGCTCTGGGAGCGCCTGTGCCGCTTCGCCGAGGCGCACCCGCTCGCGCTGCAGTTCCTCGAGCTGCACCACCACGCGCCCTACCTCGACGAGACCAGCCGGCGGATCGATGACACGGTCCTCGGGCCGGCCCGCGCTTTCCTGGCAGCGGCGCAGCGTCAGATGGCGGTCAAGCCCCTGCCGCCCGATCTCCTGATTGCTCTCGTCCATGGGGCCTTCGTGGGCGTGCTACGCGCGGCGCGGGACGGCCTCATCCAGCTCGGCAAGGACACCACTGACGCCGCGGAATCGTGCCTCTGGGAGGCGATCCGCCGCTGAGTGCTCGAGATCGATCGGACTCCGATCGATCTCGGCCGGCCCTGGCGCGACCTGGCCAGGAATGAATGTTCATTCGTAAGGTGATCGAGAAAACCTCAGCAAGGAGCAGAGCCACATGCCCCAGTCGAAGATCTTCCTCATCACGGGTGCCACCGCGGGCATCGGACGCAGCACCGTTGGCCACCTGCTCTCGCGGGGCCATCGGGTCATCGCCACCGGGCGTCGTCCGCAGGCCCTCGAGGCGCTGCGTCGGGAGCACCCTGGCGCGCAGCTCGACACGGTGGTGCTGGACGTCGACGACATCCCGTCGATCGAGCGCGCTGCCGCGGAGGTGGCCGCCCTGACCGGCGGGCACGGCGTGGATGTGCTCGTCAACAACGCGGGGTACGGGCTCGTCGGACCCCTGCTCGAGATCAGCGACGACGATCTGCGTGCCCAGTACCAGACCAACGTCTTTGGCCTGATGGCCGTGACGCGCGCGTTCGTGCCGGCGATGCTGACGCGCGGCGCCGGGCGGGTCGTCAACGTCTCCAGCATCGGCGGGCGCTTCACGTTCCCGTTCATGGGCGCCTACAACTCGACCAAGTACGCGGTGGAGTCGCTGTCCGACGCGCTTCGCGCCGAGCTCGCGCCGCTCGGTGTCCAGGTCGCGCTGGTCGAGCCTGGCCCGATCCGCACCGAGTTCTCGGACCGGGCGATGGGCCTGGTCGAGCGCCACAAGAGCCAGGCCTCGCGCTGGGCTGGCGTGTATGCGAACACGGCGGCCGTGCAGGGCCGCGTCGACGCCACGTCCGTGCCCCCCCTCGCGGTGGCACGCGCGATCGAGCGCGCGGGGATCGCCCGTCGGCCAAGGGCGCGCTACGTGGTCCCGGGGGCCGCCCGCCTCCTGCTCGCGCTGGTCGCGCTCCTGCCGACGCGCATCACCGACGCGCTCCTTTCGCGAATCATCGGTCTGACCTCGCGCAACGTTCGTCGTGGCGCGTCGCCCGAGCAGCCGATGGAGACGCGCACGGCCGCCTGACGACGCTGAAGCTCGCGCCACGCGTCGCGGGCGGGCTACCCTCGATCCGACCCGTGGCGTTCTGGCTCCCGTTCTGCACCGCGCTCGCGGCGTACACGCTGCTCCTGCCGCCCGGGCTGCCGTGGCTCGACGGCGGCGAGCTGTCGTCCGCGGTGATCGGCCTCGGGATCGCGCATCCGACGGGCTTTCCGCTCCTCGCCCTGTGGGGCAAGGCGTTCTCGCTACTGCCCTTCGGCGAGCTCGCCTTTCGCCTCCACGTCGGCAACGCCGTCGCGGCCGCGCTGGCCCTGGGCGCGCTCGGCGCGCTCGTCGACCGTGGCCTTCGCGCCCTGCTCGGAGACCATCGCCGCACCGTCGCGCTCCTGGCGGGTTGCGCCACGGCCTCGGCGGCGGGGGCGAGCCGCACGTTGCTCGCGCAGTCCATCAGCGTCGAGGCGTATGCGCCCTCGCTCGCGCTCTGGCTCGGTGTCCTCCACCTGGTGCTGGCCGCGCGCGAAAGGCCGGCCCTGGCGCCGCTCGCGGCATTCGTGGCGGCGATGGGCGCCGCCGGGCTGCATGCGATCCTGCGTCCGCTCGCGCTCGCGCCGGCGCTCTGGGCCCTCTTTCGCGCGGCGCTCCGTCGCGCGGCTGCGGCACGTCTCGGTCCCTTGGCGCTGGCCCTCGGCTGCGCGGTGATCGCGTACCTGCCCGTCCGCGCGGCGACCACACCGCCTTCGAACTGGGGCGATCCGCGGACCCTCGGGCGCCTCTGGGATCACCTGAGCGCGGGCCGCATTCGACGCGCCTTCGTCGACGAGATCGCCACGCGGAACGCGGCCCGGGCCCTCGCGCAGGCCCGGCGGACCGTCGAGATGATCGAGGGTGAGCTCGGCGTCATCCTGCTCCTGCTCGCGGTCGCGGGTGCGGTCGCGCTCGCGCGGCGACGGGGCGCGCCGAGGGCCCTTTGCGGCTGGCTGCTGTTCGCGCTGGGCTGCGACTTCCTCTACGCCTCCTGGATCAACCCGATGGGCCTCGGGGATCTGCAGAACGGAGGCGCCACGCGCCTCGCGCTCTCGGCGCTTGCGGGCGTCGGGATCGGGGTGCTCGGCTCGCGCCTCGGGCGAGCTGCCGTGCCGGCGGTCGCCGCGCTGTCGGTCATCGCCGTGTGGCCGGTGGTGGCCAGCTCGGCCCTGACCCCGGGCGCGAGGGTCGCACCCGATCGATGGGCCCAGGCCGCGCTCGACGAGGTGCCTCCCAGGGGCGTGGCGTTCGTCACGAGCGACGACCTCGCCGCCGGGCTGCAATACCACCAGGCCGCCGGGCAGCGCCCCGACGTGCGCGTGATCGTCATCCAGCAGGCCGGCGCCGCCGAGCTCGAGGCCGCGCTGGTCCACGCCGGTCCGGGTGCCCGCTGGGAGGCCGCGGGCGACTCGCGGCCCCGTGGCCGCGCGCTGGTCCCGGTCGCGGCGCCCCTGTGGCGACTCGCCGAGGTCGCGCCGGAGGGCCTCGTCGGTGAGCTGGCGCGG
>JAHFDS010000163.1 GCA_023248855.1 Myxococcales bacterium | reverse complement strand
CCGTTCCCGCGCCGCCCGTCCCCGCGCCGCCCGTCCCCGCGCCGCCCGTCCCCGCGCCGCCCTGGGCCACCTCGGCGAAGGGCATCGCGCCCGGGCCAGACACGCACTCCTGCACGCCGCAGCCGGGCTCGGACACCAGCCTGAGCCCGGTCACCTCTTCCGGCGTGCCGCCCGCGCCACCGGCACCTGCGCGGCTCTTGGGCCGAAGGAGCTTCACTCCTCGGATGAACCGGCCGGTCGGGAGCTCGATCTCTGCCACCAGCCGGCAAGCCGGGTAGACGACGTACGCCCGGTAGTGTCGATCCGGATCACACGCGACGGGCCCGTTGCTGACTCCCGCACCTGCGCCACCTGCGCCACCTGCGCCTCCCGCGCCGCCCGCGCCGCAGGTCAGATCCGGCAGCACCACGACGCTCGGACGCGCGCCGACCACTCCCTGGGGCGTCTGCATCTTGGTGCGAGTGACCAGGCCCGCCGGGCTCGCGTAGTCCATTCCATCGACCGACTCGAACGGCCCGGACTTCGATCCGGTCGCGAGCCCGATCAGCCTTGGCGCGTCCACGACGCCGAGGTCGCAGGAGCCCGTGTTCGCGGTGACAGCCCGGCAGCCGTCAGGAGACATGTCCACCCAGGACGGGAGATCCCCCACCGGCAGCGACGTCAGCCCCGGCTGCTTGCGGTCGAGATCGATCAGCGTCTTGGTCAGCTGGCCGGTGACGTTGAAGACCGACAGCTCGCCGCGCGTCGAGCCGACGACGAGGCCATACTTGAAGAAGTTCCCGGCCGCCGCCACCTCCTCGCAGTCCTTGCGCGTCTTCGCAGCCACCCGGCCGCCGGATTGGTCGACGCAGGCAAAGGCCAGGGACACCGGCCGCTCGAGCGCGCGCGTCGGCGTCACCACGGGCTGGTTGGAGCAGCCGAGAGCCGAAAGGCCGAGCAAGACGACGGAACCGAGGACAAGCCGCATGCAGGTCACCTGGAGATCGGCCGCGTGAAGCCGATGCGGAGGACGACCTTGTACTCGGTCGAGCTGTTGGGCTTGAGGTCGACCAGGACGAGGTTCTGGTCCGCGAAGCTCACCGCCACCCCGAGCGGCGAATCCGTCGCCTCGCCAGCGACATGGACGCCGTTCGGGCCGCGTCCGATGTCGAACACGGTCACGGGTGCGCCGATCTGCGGATCCACGACGAACATCTGGCCCGAGGAAAAGCAGGTGACGAGCGCGCGGATCTGCCCGGCGCGCTGGTAGACGCTCACGTGGGTCGGCTCCGCACACACCTCGATGGCCCGCACGCCAAGGAGCCGGGGCCGCCGCGAGCTCCCCTCGAGGAAGGCGGTATCGTAGACCAGCAGCGCGCTTGGCTGCCGCGCCACCACGAAGGCGTTCTTGCCGTCCGGCGTGAACACGATGTCGCGAATGTCGAGCCGCACCGACTCGACCTCGGCGAGACCCGCGAGGGCCACGCGAGAGAGATCGAGGCTTCTTCGCTCGAGAAGGCAGGGATCCCTGCCGACCTCCCCGGGAATGCGCGTGCACATCGGGGGCACGAGCACGCCGCACCTGTGCGAGTCACGAACGGTGGCGATGGCGATGTCGTTGCTCACCCGGCTCGTGACGTAGGCGTAGGGCGGCTGGCAGGGATCAGGCGCAGGATCCCTGGGATCCAGCGGAAGCGCCGCCACGCCGAAGGCCGCGGACGCCTGGTCGTTCGAGCGGCGGAGAAAGCCCGTCGCCACGTCGACCAGCCTCGGCTTTCGCGTTCCGTCACCGCCGACGTCGAACAGAGACAGCGCTCCATCGCCACCGAAGTGAGCCACGTAGAGCAGGCCATACGCCGGATCGAGGGAGAGCCCGAACGGCTCCGACGGGAACTCCTGGTCGAGGCCCTCGGAGCGCGACAGCCGGTGATCGCGATCGCAGGGGACGAAGCCCACGGTTCCGCAGGTCGGACGCAAGGTCCCGTCCTCGTCCGGTTTGACGTCGCTCCAGACGACCGAGGGATCGCCGCGCACCACGGCGAACAGCCGGCCTCCTCCGTCGGGCTGCGCCTGGTAGACGATGCCACCGGCGAAGTTGCCGATCTTGATCGTGCGATCGGCGAGGATGAATCCCTTCTCGTTGCACTCCACGATCGTCGGATCGAGCACGTCGCGGCGACAGTCGGGCGGCACGTCGCCGCCTGCACGGAGGGCGTCAATGAGATCCCGCGCCTTCTGGAGGTCGACCGTGGCGATCGTGCCCCCGTTGTAGCGAAGGTCGGTGTTCGCATTGGTGACGAAGGCGAACCGGCCGCTCGGATCCACCGCGAGGTCAGCGGGAAAGAACAGCTGGTCCCGCGGCGGATCCCTGCCCTGGTCATTGAGGTTGCACGCCGCGAGGGCGAGCGCGAGCGCGCAAAGGGATCTCGTCATCGCGTCTGGGGCTCCGTGACCTGCAGCAGCTTGAAGTCGGCGATCCCGGAGAACACCGCGCCCACGAGCCCGAGCAGCGCCAGCCGGTTCGCACGCACCCTGGGATCCGGGTCCATGACGAGCACCTCGCCGAACAGGCGATCGACCGGGGTGCGAAGGTCAGCCAGCGCCGTCAGGGCCGCGGCGTAGTCGCGCGCCTCCACCATCGGCTGCACCCGCGCGGAGACGTCGCGCCAGCGCTCGTACAGCGCTCGCTCGGCCGGCGCGGCGCCGAGGGCCGCATCGAAGGCGACGGCTGCGTCCGGCTGGGTCTTGAGGAGGTTCGCGACCCGCTTGAAGGCGACGCCGAGCGGATCGAAGTCCTCACGCCTGCGCAGCTGCGTCAGCGCCTCGACCCGCGCCCGCGCATCAGGGAGGTCGTCGCCCGAGACGGCGAGGACCGCCTCCACGACGTCGGCCGGATGCGCTTCGCCGAGCACACCACGCAGCCGGGTCCGGAGGAACTCCACGACCCGCGGCGCGGCGGCCTGGACACCCGGCGTGCCGAGCCCCTGCCGCGCGGCGAGGTCCGCCAGCCACGAAAGCGGAACGCTCCAGCCACGGTCGAGCAGGACCGCCACGATCGCGAGCGCCGCGCGCCGCAGTGCGAACGGGTCCGCCGACCCCGTCGGCTCGAGCCCCACGGCGAAGCAGCCCACGAGCGTGTCGATCCGGTCGGCCAGCCCGACGATCGCCCCGAGGTCCCCCTTCGGTAGCCCGTCGGCCGCCCCGCGCGGCAGGTAGTGCTCGGCGAGGGCGTCACAGATCCCGGCCTCCACGCCCTGCCGGCGAGCGTAATCACGGCCCATCACGCCCTGCAGATCGGGGAACTCACCGACCATCCGCGTGACGAGGTCGGCCTTGCACAGCGCCGCGGCGCGATCGACCCGGGCCGCGTCCGCACCCAGGCGCGCCGCGAGCTCGGCCGCGATCGCACGGATGCGCGTCACCTTCTCGGCAACCGTCCCGAGCTTGGCCTGGAAGACCACCCTTCCGAGCTTCTCAGCCTGCTCCTCGAGCGTGTGCTTTCTGTCCTCGTCGTGGCAAAAACGCGCGTCCTCGAGGCGCGCCCTCAGCACGCGCTCGTTGCCGGCGCGCACGACCGCCACGTCGCGCACCACCGTGCCCGCGATGGTCGCGAACGAAGGGTGCAGCCGCCCGTCGGCCGCCTCGAACGCGAAGAACCGCTGGTGCGCGCGCATCGAGTGGACGATCACCTCGCGGGGGAGGTCGAGGAACGACGCGGGAAACGTGCCCAGCACCGCCGTCGGATACTCGACCAGCTGGGTCACCTCCTCGATCAGGGCAGCGTCCGGCACCCGGCGCACGCCCGCGTCGCGCTCCACCCGCGCGAGCTCCGCCTCGACCAGCTGCCTACGTTCCTCCACGTCGGCCACCACGAAGCGTCGGCGCAGCTCGGAGAGCCACTCGTCCGCGCTGCCCACGTCGAACGGCTGGGGGGCCAGGAATCGATGCCCCACCGACCGCCGGCCGGCGCGGCAGCCGAAGCACTCGACCGGCAGGACCTCGCCGTCGAACAGGGCGATGAGCCAGCGCACCGGCCGCGCGAACGTCTGCTCGAGGCTCGACCATCGCATCGACTTCTTGAACTTGAAGCCGCGCAGCACGTCGCCGACCACGCCGGGCAGGACGTCCCCCGCCGGGCGCCCGGTCTCGCTGCGTCGCCCCACGAGGTAGACGCCCTTTTCGGTCTGCACCTTTTCGAGCGCGCCCACCGCGAGCCCGAGCTTTCGGGCGAAGGCCTCGGCCGCGCGAGTCGGCTGGCCTTGCTCGTCGAAGGCGGCGCTCACCGGCGGTCCCGTGACCGCCTCCGCCAGGTCCTTCTGGCGTGACGCCACCCGGACGACGCCTGCCAGCCGGCGCGGCGTCCCGTACACCCTTGGCTCGCCGTGCTCGAGGCGCGCGCCCACGAGCGCCTGCGCCAGGCGAGGGCCGAGCTCCGCGAGGGCGCTCGTCACGTAGCCGGCCGGGAGCTCCTCACAGCCGAGCTCGAGGAAGAGCTCTCGCGTTTCGCTCACGCCGCCCCCTGCCTCGGAAGCATCGGGAAGCCGAGCCGCTCACGCTCGGCGAGGTAGGCCTCCGCGCACCCACGCGCGAGCCCGCGCACGCGACCGATGAAGCGCTGTCGCTCGGTGACGCTGAGCGCCCCGCGCGCGTCGAGCAGGTTGAACGCGTGCGAGCACTTCAAGCAATAGTCGTAGGCCGGCAGCACGAGCCCGGCGGCGAGCAAGCGCTGGCATTCCGCCTCGAAGTCACCGAACAGGCGGAAATTCAGCTCGGCGCTCGAGTGCTCGAAGCTGAACCTCGAGTACTCGAGCTCGCTCTGCTTGTGCACGTCGCCGTACTTGACGCCCTTTACCCACTCGAGGTCGTAGACGTTGTCGCAACCCTGCAGGTACATCGTGATGCGCTCGAGCCCATAGGTGAGCTCCACGGGAATGGGCCCCAGATCGATGCCGCCGCACTGCTGGAAGTAGGTGTACTGCGTCACCTCCATGCCGTCCGACCACACCTCCCAGCCGAGCCCCCAGGCGCCCAGCGTCGGCGACTCCCAGTCGTCCTCGACGAAGCGCAGGTCGTGCTCGAGCGGGTCGATGCCGAGCGCCCGCAGCGAGTCCAGGTAGAGCTCCTGGATGTCGAGCGGGCTCGGCTTCAGGATGACCTGGAACTGGTAGTACGCGCCCAGGCGGTTCGGGTTCTCGCCGTAGCGACCGTCGGTGGGCCGGCGGCAGGGCTGCACGTACGCGGCCTTCCACGGCTCGGGGCCGAGCGCGCGCAGGAACGTCGCCGTGTGAAACGTCCCGGCGCCAACCTCGAGGTCGACCGGCTGCAGCAGGACGCAGCCCTGCTGCGCCCAGAAGCGCTGCAGCTCCAAGATGACCTCCTGAAAGGTCAGCGCTTTTCTGGGCGTGGGACGCGACGCGGACATGCGAGGGCCGATTGGTAGCAACCCCCCGGCGGGGTGTCAACGAACGGTCAGGCGATCTCGTCCCGGCGCGGGATGGCTTGCGCCGAGCCGATACGCGAAACCGTGCGCGCGCCGACCTGGTTGGCGAACGCCAGCGCTCGCTCGATGGTCGCGCGGTCGAGCTCCTCGATCGCCTTGCCGGCCGCCACGACCGGCGCGAGCTGCGCGAGCAGGCCCGCCACGAAGCCGTCGCCAGCCGCCGTCGTGTCCACCGCCGTCACCTCGTCGCCGCGAGCGTAACCGTGGCCGCTCGGTGCGTCGTAGTAGCAGCCGCGCGCGCCGAGGGTGATGATCGCGAGCCGCACCCCGAGCTCGCGCATCGCAAGGCCCGCCTGCTCGACCGTGAGGTTGCCGAAGAGCGGCGGGATCTCCTCGTCGGCCAGCTTGACGATGTCCGAGTCGGCCAGCGCCTGGCGGATCAGCCCCTGCGCGAGCGCCGGCTCGTCCCAGACATGCGGTCGAAAGTTGGGGTCGCAGGACACCACGCAGCCCGCCTCACGCGCGTCGGCCAGGGCGGCGAGCGTCGCCGATCGCGCCGGATCGCGCGCCAGCGTCGAGCTCCCGAAGTGGAAGATCCGCGCGTCCTCGATCACGTCGCCGTCCACATCCACGGCCGCGATCAGCTGGTCCGCGCAGCGATCTCGATAGAAGCTGAAGCTGCGCTCCCCGCGCTCACCGATCGAGACGAACGTGATCCCGGTGCGCGCGGTCCGGTGCACCGCCACGCCGCGCACGTCGACGCCCTCCTTGGCCAGCTCGTTCCGGATGAACTGCCCGAACGCGTCATGGCCCACGAGCGTCATGAGGCCCGCCCTGGCCCCGAGGCGGGCGAGACCCACGGCGACGTTGGTGGGCGCGCCGCCGAGGTGCCGATGAAAGGTCTCGATCTCCGCGAGCGGGCGCCCGACGACCCCCGGGAAGAAGTCGACCAGGGCCTCTCCGAAGCAGACCACATCGAGCGAGCGGGCCGCGAGGCGCTTCATGGCGCAGGAGGATAGCGGATCAAGAGCGTTTCGCCTCGCGCAACCCGAGCAGGAGCTCCACCGACTTCAGGGTCTTGCCGAGCAGGTGCCGGCCCAGGGCCAGCATCGCCTCGCGCGCGGGAGCGTTCGCGCCGGCAGGCAGGGGCGCAAGGAGCTGGGGCGTCGAGGTTCCACGCAGCTCGAGCAGGGCGATGCGCGACGCGCCCGGCAGGCGCGGCAGCGAGCCCTGCCTGCACGCGCCACACACGACCCCGCCGCCCGCGACGTCGAACGACTGCAGCGCCCCATCATCGGCGGCCCGCCCACACCGCACGCACCGATCCAGGACCGGGGCATGGCCCAGCGCATCGAACACACGCAGCTCGAGCCAGCGCGGCAGCGCCGAGCTCGGCGACCCGGCCGCCAGCCGATCCAGGTAGGCCGTCACCGCCCGGAACACCTCCGGCTCCGGCTGCCGGGGCGGCGCGAGCTCGTACGCCAGCTCCACGCCGTAGCTCGCCAGCGCCAGATGAGCCACCTCCTCGACCAGCGCCGCGGGATCCCAGGTCGCCTCGAAGCCCTCGAGGGAGGCCAGCTCCCCCGCGCCGTCCGCGAGCTCGGCCGAGCCGCGCGCCAGCGCCCCGAGGCCCGCGAAGCGCTTCGAGCTCTTGCGCGCTCCCCGCGCCAGGGCGGACACCCGCCCCTGCTGCGCAGTGAAGAGGCCCACGATGCGGTCGGCCTCGCGATAGTCGACGACGCGGACGACGATGGCCTCGGTCGTTCGGGTCCGGCGCCTGCCCACCTGCTCAGGAGCGCCGGTGGGACCGATAGCCCTCACCGGCATCGCGTTGCTCGACGCTCTTTTGCCCGGGCGCCGACGCGTCCGATCGACGCGAGCGCCCCAGCGTGGTCGCAGCCACGAGGACCACCACGGCGATGCCGATGGCCACGCCTACCCGCTGGCGGGTGAAGAGCCGCCGCAGCTGCGGGTTCACCAGGCCACCGGGCTGCTCGAGCTCCGCCGACTCGTCGACCTCGCGCGCCGCCTGATCGAAGCGATGGAGCAACTCGGCCGTGGCGAGCCCCAGCTCGCGCGCACACGACTTGAGGAACCCACGCACGTAGACCCGCGCCGGCAGCTCCGCCAGGGCGCCCCGCTCGAGCGCCTCCAGGCACTGCTTCGGGATGCGGGTCGTGCGTGACAGCTCGCAAAGCGTCATCGAGCGCGCCTCGCGCTCGCCGCGCAGGTAGTTCCCCAGCTTGACGAAGTCGACGCGCGAATCCGTCTCGACGGCGCGCTGCATCATCCCTCCTCGTTCGGCTCGCCGCCGTCGCCTTCCGGCGTCTTGGGCTGTGGTGGTATCGTGATTGAGAGCTGCTTGCACTCGTCGGCCAGGCAGCTCCTCGGCGCCAGCGACTGGCACTCTTCCAGCGCCTTGAGCGCCCTCGCCGGCTCCTTGTGCGCGAGCGCCACGCGGCCGAGCAGGTGGAACGCCTCCTGGATCCGGCACACCTGACGGCGTTTCTCGATCTCGCCGAGGACCTCGGCGGCCGCGGGGACATCCCCCCGCTTGTACAGAAGCTCCGCCAGGCGGTAGTAGCCCACGCAGAAGTCCGGGGCGCGCACGAGCGCAGATCGGAGCTCGATCTCGGCCCGCACGAGGTCGCCCTTGCCGAGCAGGGCCCAGGCGAGGTTGGAGCGCGCGATGTGGTTCTCGGCGAACACCGGGTTCTTGAGCGCCGATGATTCGAGCGCCACGGCGCGGTCCCAGTCACTGAAGTGCAGCGCGACCACCGCCATCCCGTCGAGCGCCTCCGAGTAGTCCGTGCGCAGGTCGGAGGCTTGCCGGAAGTGCGCCTCGGCCTCGCGGAGCTTGTCCTCCGCCTCCTTCTTGCCGAAGGCCGCCTGGGGGCCCTTGAGGCAGCTGGTCCGGCCCGTGACCTCGAGCTCCTGCACGGCAAGCCCCATCTTGATCGCGCCCAGGAGGAAGTGGGCGTCGGCGTAGCCGGGGTTCGCCTTGAGCGCCTCCTCGCACTCGCGCAGGGCGGCCGCCGTGAGCCGCTTGCCCACGTAGTCCGCCGCCAGATCGTAGTGCTTTTCGGCCGCCTGGACGTCGATCTTCTGGGTCGCGCACGAGAGCGTCAGCGCGAGCAGCGCCGACGTCCTCCCAATGAGCGAAGACACCAATGGTTTCCGCACTTTCGACGTGGCGAAGCTACGCCCCCCTGGCGCTCGGTGTCAAGCCAGCATTTTCTGCCGGAACGGGCCACAGCTCCCGCGTCAAACGCCCTGTACGTCAGCACCCCAGACGTACTTGTGGATCTGCAGGTTGAGCCGGACCGGCAGACCATCGCGCAGGATCCAGCGGACCAGGACCCGGGGATCGAGGCGGCCGTGAACCGGCGACAGCAGCACCTCGGTACGCCCGAACAGGCACCGATCGCGCGCGACCTCGACGCTCCAGCGGTAGTCGGCCTCGTCGCAAAGGACGAACTTCACGGCGTCCTTGGGCTCGAGGAGCGCAAGGTTGTCCCAGCGCATCTTGTGCGACTCGCCCGAGCCCGGCGTCTTGACGTCCAGGATGCGGATGACGCCCCGCGGCAACCGCGCCAGATCCTGCGAGCCCCCCGTCTCGACCATGACGTCGTAGCCGAGCCCGAGCAGGCGCTCGGCCAGCTCCGGCAGCTCCCGCTGCAGCAGCGGCTCGCCGCCGGTCAAAAGGACGAGCCGCGGGGACAAGCCCGCGACCTCCGCGAGCACCTCGTCGATCGAGCGCTCGGCGCCGCCCGTGAACGCGTACGCGGTGTCGCAGTAGCCACACCTGAGATCACACCCGGTGGTTCGCACCAGCGTGCAGGGCCGGCCGGCGTGGGCGGTCTCTCCGGAGACGCTGGCGTAGATCTCGGTGATTCGCATGGATCCTGTTTCCCATAGCATGGTTGAGCACGCCTGCAGCCGCAGGTCGCGCGTGACCCGCGTCCGCGGCAGCTGCGAATCCTTGCCGCACCCTGTGGCGGTCGCTATAGTCGATTCAGGAGCCAATCGCTCCTTCCATCGTTCCTTCTCAGCGTGATGACCGCGTTCAGGTCCGATTGAGGGCCCGCGCGAGGGGCATCGAGCGATGTGGGTCGGAGGTGGTGCAGATGGGCAAGTTGCTGGGATTCGCAACCAATGATGCTGATCGCCTGCGCGCCGCGCTCTACGGAGCGCGCGCTGCGCTCGGCGTTCCTGCTGGACGCGCCGCCGCGTGGGGCGTCGGCTTCTACCAGGCCGGTGAGGTGTTGCTGCAAAAGCGGCCGCGACCGCCGGCAGGGGCCGTCGACCTGTTCACCCTGCTCGGTGGGCTGCGCACCGACCTCGTGCTCGCGCAGGTGCTCGCGCCCGAGGATCGCCCGGCGGACACGGAGCCTCGCAACGAGGACACGCCACCCTACCGATTCCGCTCCTTCCTCTGGATGGACGACGGCCCGGGGCTCTCTGCCGAGGCCACGCGGGCGCTGGGCGAATCGGCCGAGGCGCTGCCGCCGTTCCTGCGTCGCAACATCCGCGGAGGTCAGGACGGCGAGCGGGTCTTCCACCTCTTCCTCGACGAGCTGCGCACGCGCGGCGGGCTCGACCGCGACGTGGGGCCTGGATCCCTCTCGGCTGCGATGGCGGCGGCGCTCGTACGCCTCGACGCCGCGGTGGGCGGCTCCCCGCCGCGTGCAGTGCTCCTCGCCGATGGCCAGCACCTCGTAGGCGTCAGCCGGGGCGTTCCGCTGTGGCTCTACGAGGGACGGGGCGCGCCGGGCTTCCCGGAGGAGCTCGACGAGCCCTCCCGCCGAGGCCGGCCGGGCTCCTACGAGCACGTCCGCAGTGCGGCGGTCATCTCCGATGCGGTCACGGTCCCGCCGACCGAAGGCCTGCGCCAGCTCCCGGACAGCTCGGTCGTCGTGGTCAGCCACGCGGTCGAGGTCGACGTCCGACCGCTGTAGCTCCCTCGGGCTCAGGTTTCTCCCGTTTCGGGCGAAACATGAAGAGTCGGGGGTTCACGGTCGAATGGGACGCAGCTCGACTCGCATCGAGGAGCTTCGGCACACCCCGACATGGAGGTATGCTGGATGGGGGCTTTCCTGGCCATGACGGAAGAGCACACCCCTCTGCCGGATGCCGAGGACCACGAGCGACCGCTCGAGGCCGGGGCGCGCCTGGGACGCTACCGGGTGATGCGCCCCCTGGGCTCCGGTGCGATGGGCGTCGTCTACGTTGCCGAGGACGAGTTCAAGCAGCCCGTGGCGCTCAAGGTGGTCTCGCGGGTGCGGACCGCCAGCGCCGACGCGGTCGCTCGCTTCCGTACCGAGGCGGTCGCGGCCTCGAAGATCGGCCATCGCAACATCGCCGAGGTGTTCGAGTTCGGCACCGCCGACGATGGCAGCGTCTTCATTGCGATGGAGCTGCTCGAGGGCGAGGACCTGCGATCGCGCCTCAAGCGCCTCGGCAGGCTGCCTCTCCCTGAGCTCGCGCACGTCGCCGAGGGGGTCGCCGCGGGGCTCGCGGTCGCGCGGGAGCAGGGCATCGTGCACCGCGATCTCAAGCCCGAGAACATCTTCATCGCCCGAGGCGGCACCATGCCCGGCGTGGAGACCATCAAGGTGCTGGACTTCGGGGTGGCCAAGGCGCTCGGCCCAGCCGGGCCCGGACAGCGCAAGACCGGCAAGAGCGGGATCCTCGGCACCCCCGAGTACATGGCGCCGGAGCAAGCCGCCGAGGGCGAGGTCGACCCCCGGAGCGACATCTACGCCCTGGGTTGCGTGCTCTACGAGTGCGCGACCGGCCGGCCGCCGTTCCGCGGGCGGAATTTCGTCGAGATCCTGGCGAAGCACCTGCGGGAAGCGCCGGTGGCCCCCGCCCTGCTCGACCCGCCGGTGGAGCTGCCGCCGCTGCTGGAAGCGGCCGTGCTGCGGGCCCTGGCCAAGGATCCGGCGCAGCGCCAGCAGCGCATCGAGGAGCTGTCCGCCAGCGTGCGCGCTGCGGTGCCACGGACGACGCCGGCGCAACCGACCCTGCGTGGCTCCATCCCGGCCAACACGTCGCGCCCCAAGCTCGAGGATCCCACCTCGAACATCGTCGAGCGGATCACGCGTGAATTCGAGGTCGAAGCCTTCCCGCACGCAGACGAGCCGGCGGCCACCCCCCCCGCACCCGAGCTGCCCGCGCCGGCGCGGCGGGACGCGCGGCGGTGGCTCGCCGTGGCAGGTGCCGCCGTCCTGGCGGTGGCGGCCCTGGGATACGTCATCCTGCGCTGAGCCCTCAGCCTAGTATGGAGACCCGGTCGCGCCCCTCGCGCTTCGAGCGGTAGAGTTGCTCGTCCGCGAGCCGCACCAGATCGGTCACCGTGAGGACCTCGGCTTGCTCGGTCGTGGCGATCCCGATCGACACCGTGCACCGGGGAACCTCTGCCTCGGGATGTGCCCGGGCCTCGGCCTCGCAGCGAGCCGGGACGGCCGAGCGGATGCGCTCGGCCAGCACCACCACGGTGGAGTGGCCGGTCTCCGGTGCCAGCACCATGAACTCCTCGCCGCCATAGCGCGCGAGGAAATCGGTATTCCTCACCGAGCGCTGGAGCACCTCGGCCGTCATCACGAGGACGCGATCCCCCATCGGGTGACCGTGCACGTCGTTGACGCGCTTGAAGTGATCGATATCGACCATCAGGCACGCGAGCGGGTGCGAGTAGCGCTTGGAACGCGCAAACTCGCGCTCGATGTGCTGATCGAGGAAGCGACGATTGTGCAGGCCGGTCAGTGGATCGGTGATCGCAAGGTGCTCGAGCGCCTGCTTGGCCGCATCGAGCTCGTCGGTCAGACGCTTGATCCGCAGCATCGCAGAGAGCCGGATCTGCAGCTCGAGGGGGCTCACGGGCTTGATCAGGAAGTCGTCCGCGCCCGCGGCCATGCCGCGCCTCTTGGACTCCACGTCGTCGAGCGCGGTCAGCAGGATGATCGGCACGAAGGAGCCCGGCTCCCCCCGCAGCATGCGCGCGATCTTGAACCCATCGACCGTCGGCATCATGACGTCGAGCAGGACCAGATCGGGCCGCTGCTCCCGGTACAGCCGCAGCGCCTCCGGGAACGAGCTCGCCGTGAAGGCGGAAAAGCCGCTCTCCTCGACCTGCCGCGCCATCAGCTGGCAGACCGTGCGGTCATCATCGATGAGCAGCACCCGCGCGGGCGCGCGCCCAGGCTCCGACGCCACGAGCACAGAGTAGCCGGAGATCGGGTGCGTGCGCCACCCGCACGCGCCGGCCGGGCGGCCCAGCGCGCCAGGCCCGGCGCCAAGTGGTATCGTCTGGCGGAGCGCGTGTCCGGATCTCCGAAGAACTTCCACGAGGATGAGACCGTCCTCGGCAATCCTCGCAGCGAGGAGGATCGGCCGAGCGCGGAGCAGGCCCCGGAGCCTCCCCAGGACGACGCCGATCCGACGCGATTCGACTCGCCAAGAGACCTCGCGACGGGCGGCTTCTCTGTGGTCACGGATCCTGGGCAGCCGTCGCGAGTGGTGTCGGGCATGTTGCCGATGCCCGAGAGCCCCACCCCTTCTCCCCACGCCCTGCCCGCACCTCCCCCACTGCCGAGGCCGACAGCCCCATCGCCCCCACCGAGGACGGCACCCTCGTCACCCCCGCCGGGGCCCCCCTCGCCCTCGCCGGGGCGGATGCTGACACGCGGCTCCTCCCCCAGGCAACCTGCACCGGCGCCGCGACCGGCTACCCTCGTGCCGACCCCTGCGGCCACACCGCCGCACCGACCGGCGGCCGCCCCGGCGCCGCCCAAGGTATCACCGCCTGTGGCTTCACCACCCACGCCGCCACCTGAGAGCGATGACCAGACACGCGTCGAGACGGGCGCGCCCGTCCGCTTCGTCCATGCCGAGACGGCCATCCGTCCGGAGTCGCAGCATCCCTTGCAGCTCGATCGCGCCCCCGATCCGTGGAGCGATCGAGACAGCCTCACGGGCACGCGGCCGGCGATGCTCTCCCTGTCCCCGCTGCCGCTGCAGCCGCTTCCGTTCTCCGAGCTCACCTCGGGCACGGTCGTCAACGGCTACCAGGTGATCGCCACGATCGGACAGGGCCCGACCGGTGCGGTCTATGCGTGCGTTCATCCCACCACGGGCAGGCGCGTCGCGATCCGGGTGATCTCGCAGATGCTCGCGCCGGATCCGGCGGCGGTCGAGTGTCTGCTCGAGGACAACCGGGCGCTCGCCACGCTCAACCATCGCGGCATCGTCACGATGCAGGAGAGCGGGGATCTCCCCGACGGGCGCCGGTGGCTGCTGATGGAACAGGCCGGGCCCTCGCTGGCGGCGCACCTCAAGCAGCGCGGGATGCTCGGCCTTCCCGAGGCCATCGGCCACCTGCGCTCGATCGCGGCGGCGCTCGATGCGGCCCACGGGATCGGGGTCGTGCATCGCGGCCTCAAGCCGAGCGAGGTGCACCTCTGCGAGGAGCAAGGTACCCGCGTGGTGCGCGTGTCCGGCTTTGGCCTCGGACGCCTGCTGCTGCGACCGGACGGCACGATGGCGCGCAGCAAGCAGGGCGTGCCCTACGTGACGCCTTACTACCTGGCCCCCGAGCAATGCCGCGGCGTGCAATCGGATGCGCGCTCCGATGTGTACGCGCTCGGCGTGATCCTCTACGAGATGCTGACGGGACGCCCACCCTTCGGGGGCGACGGCGTCGAGGTCCTGCAGGCGCACCTGTCGGCCGTTCCGACCCGACCCAACGGCGTGAACCCCGACCTGCCCGACTGGCTCTCCGACATCGTGCTACGCGCGCTCGAGAAATCGCCGGGCGATCGCCACGACACCGCAGGCGCCCTCGTGCGCGAGGTCGAGCAGGGGATCCGGCGGGGGGTGGGCGGAACGCGAGACGCGCCGGGCGGCCACAACGGCCGCTGGATCGCGCTGGGCGCCGCCGCCGCCATGGTCGTGCTCGCGGTCGTGACGTTGCTCCTGCGCCGGTGAACGGTTCGCGCGCGTGCGACCGGGGCGACCCGAGGCGTGGTGGGCGATCGCAGCGACGATCAGGCGCTCTCCAGCTTGCGCATCGCCACCTGCGCCGCCGCCTGCTCCGCCTCCTTCTTGGTGCGCCCCTCGCCCTCCGCGAACGGCTGGCCGCCGAGCGTGATCGCGACCCGGAACCGCTTGTCGTGATCGGGGCCGCTCTCCGCCACCACGACGTAGCGAGGCGCCTCCTTGCGCTCGGCCTGGACGCGCTCCTGCACCTGCGTCTTCCAGTCGGCGCGCCGATCGGCGGCGGCGTCGATGGCGCCGGCGAACAGCCGCGCAACCAGCGCCTCGGCGCCCGCGTAGCCCGCGTCGAGGAAGACCGCACCGATCACGGCCTCGAGCGCGTTCGCGAGCAGCGAGGGCTTGCGTCGGCCCCCGGACGACTCCTCGCCGCGGCCGAGGAACAACCAGTCCCCGAGCCCCAGCGAGGCGCCGATCTCGGCCAGGCTGCCCTCGGAGACCAGCGTCGCGCGCGTCACGGTCAGGTCCCCCTCCGTGTACGCCGGGAACCGCGTCATGAGGATCGCGCTCACCGCGAGGTCTAGCACGGCATCCCCGAGAAACTCGAGGCGCTCGTTGTGGTCCCGTCCCGCGCCGGCGTGCTCGTTCAGGTACGATCGATGCGTGAGAGCGGCTTCGAGCAGCGCCTCACGCGCGAACGTGTGCCCGAGCGCGCCCTCCAGCCGGTCGTAGCCTTGCAACCCCACGATTCCATAGTATAGAAGCCCGCCGCATGAAGACCGTCCACTTCGTCTCGCTCGGATGCCCGAAGAATCGGGTCGACACCGAGGTCATGCTCGGCGTCTCGGCCGACCAGGGCTACGCGCTCGTGGACGCGCCCGAGCAAGCCGACGTCCTCGTCGTCAATACCTGCGGCTTCATCGGCGAGGCCAAGCAGGAGAGCGTCGACGCCATCCTGGAGGCCGCACGCCAGAAGGAGGCGGGGCTCGCCGCCGGGCGGCCGAAGAAGCTCGTGGTGACCGGATGCCTCTCCCAGCGTTATCAGGACGATCTGGCCAAGGAGATCCCCGAGGTCGATCACTTCCTCGGCTCGGCCGATGCGCTCTCGCTGGCGCCGATCCTCCAGGGTGCCGGCAAGCGGCTCGGCGTCACGACCGAGCCGACCTGGGTCTACGACCAGCTCTCGCCCCGACGGAACTCGATGCCCGGCTACATGGCGTACGTGAAGATCGCCGAGGGCTGCGACCGTCCCTGCTCGTTCTGCATCATCCCCAAGCTGCGCGGGCCGCAGCGCTCGCGATCGATCGAGAGCGTGGTCGCCGAGGCGCGCACGCTGGTGAATGCCGGAGCCCGCGAGATCAACCTCGTGGCCCAGGACCTGTCGGCCTACGGCCATGACCTGTCCGCCGGCGGGCCCAGGGACGCGGACGGCCCCAACCTCGCGCGCCTCGTGCGCGCCCTCGACGCCCTGCCCGACCTGCGCTGGCTGCGCCTTCACTACCTCTATCCATCGTCCGTCACCGACGAGCTGATCACGGCCATGGCCGAGTGCCCGCGGGTGGTGCCTTACGTGGACATGCCACTGCAGCACATCGACGAGGGCCTGCTCAAGTCGATGCGGCGCGGCTACTCCGCGCGCGCGGTGTACGAGGTGCTGGACCGGCTGCGCGAGCGGGTCGCTGGGGTCGTCGTCCGCACCACCTTCATCGTCGGTCACCCGGGCGAGACCGAGGCCGCCTTCGCGTCGCTCGCCGAGTTCGTCGAGGCGCAGCGCTTCGATCGCGTGGGCGTGTTCACGTACTCGCACGAGGAGGGCACGGTGAGCGCGCTCTTGCCCCGGCGGGTCCAGAAGGCCACGGCCGAAAAGCGGCGGCGCGAGATCATGCGCGTGCAGCAACGCATCTCGCGGAAGGCCCAGGAGCGCCTGGTCGGCCGCGACCTCGAGGTGCTGGTCGAAGGCCCGAGCGACG
>JAHFDS010000572.1 GCA_023248855.1 Myxococcales bacterium | reverse complement strand
GGGGGGACCGACCGAGCCGCCGGCGGTGCCGGCGCCCGCGGGACTGCGCTCGCCGGCGTTCTTCGATCTCCCGATCGCGGAGGATGTCCCGCCCATCCAGGCGCCTCGGGGGTCCTCGAGGCCGCCGCCGGGCGCGTCTCCGGCGCCTGCGGCCGCGCAGCCGGTGTCCTCTCCTCGAGCGCAAACGGTGCCCCCGCCGGCAGTGTCCGTCCGGCCAACTGCAGCCCCGCCCAGTAAGGTGCTCCCCACGCCGGCGCTGGCCCCAGTGTCCGTCCCGTCGGCGCCCGCCGAGGTCAAAGAGACTCGCTGGCTGCTCCTCGCGATCTTGGTGGGCGTCGGCTTGGTAGGAGGCGGAGCGGCGTACTGGTTCCTGTGGCGTCAGCCTGCGAAGCCGGTGGAAGCAACCGGGATCACGATCGGAAGGGCCCAGGTGGCGGACGTCGACACGGCCGTCCCGGGGGAAGGACTGCTCGCGGACGTGCCCCCGGCCATGCTCTCCTTCCAGACTGCTGGCAAGATCGCCGAGCTCGTGCCGCCTGGGCAGAAGGTCAAGCTCGGCGACCAGATCGCCAGCCTCGACGGCCTTTCCAAGCTCAACGGAGCGCTGGAAGAGGTCCGAGGGCGCCTGAATCATTATCAGAACGAGCTCATGAAGGCGGAGCGCACAAAGGACGAGGAGCGGCGCGAGCTTGCCAGGAGCAAGATCGACGAGAAGAAGAAGATGATCAGCGCCTTCGAAAAGCGGCGCACCGAATCCGTGCTGATCGCCCCGATGGCGGGAACTGTCGAGGACGTGGCCAAGGTCGGCGCGATGGTCAAGGCCGGGCAGGTGGTGGCCAAGCTGGTTCCAGGAAGCGTACATGCCGAGCTGTCGGCCGCGCAGCCGATGGCGGCGATTCGCCTGGCCGGCCTCGAAGAGGGCAAAGAAATCCGGCTCGTTGGGGGTCCCGTGCCGTTCCGCGCGAGGATCGAGAAGCTCGAGGAAGCGGGTGGATCGACGCGGATCATCGCGGCGCTTTTGGATCCACCCGAGTCCGCGAAGGCCGGCACCAAGGTCCACGCGAGCAAGGCCACGGTCCTGCGCGGGGCCAAGCTGCCGGCGACCGCGGTCTTCGACAGCGGCGGCCAGAGCGCGGTCATGACGGTGCGAGGCGACGGCACGACCAAGGGCAAACCCGTCAAGGTGCTCGAGCGCGTGGGCAAGGAAGTCCTGGTCGATGGTCTCGGCGACGGAGAGAAGTTCGTCGTCTTCGGAGGCTCCGCGCTGCGCGATGGAACGCGCGTCTCCGAGGTGCCCGTTCGCTGATCCGGGAGGAGGCGACAATGGCCGGAGTCGAGGACGATGACGATCTGGGGGGATTCGAGTCGGTCGAGCGCCGCGGACAGCCGCGGGGCAGCTTTCACGGCCTCACCATCGCCCTGCAGCACGGCCCACCGCTCGCCGTCACAGAGGCCAGCCAGCTGAGCTTCTTCGCCGAGATGACGAACCCGGACAGCACTGTGCTCGGCCTCGAGACGGCGGCCGAGCTCCGCTATCGGGGGCAGATGATCCGCGTCACGATCCGTGTCGTTCGCAAGGAACACGAGCCGCGCCGCGGCGTCGTGCTGCAGGTGGTGGACACCGATCCGGCCGTTCGAGAAGCGCTGCGAGAGCTCCTCGCGGTCGAGCCCTAGGCGGGGGCGATCGAGTCGATCGCCTGCAGAGCGGGTGCCGCTCCCCCAGGCAGATCGGGCTCAACCAGCTGATTCCCCGAAGCATCTCCCGGGCATACGGCATGCAGCAATTTCCTGGCAGGCCAAGCCAGGGGACAAAAAATGAACCGCTCGTCGAACGCCACGCTCCGAAGAATCGCGCTGTTGTCGGTCGTGTTGCTCTGGCCGCTCGGGTGCGGCGGAGAGAGCACGCTGGGTGCGGGGGGTGGGGCCGCAGGCTCCGGTGCTGCGACGGGGGGCGCCGGCCGGGCCGGATCGGGTAGCTCAGGCGTGACCACGAGCTCCAACTGCCTGTGCGATCCGGATCATCCAGAGACCTGCATGCAAACTTGCACCTACTGGACCTGCACCAACGTGCCGACCCAGTTCGGCAACAAGGTGCACTGCGACGCCCACCAGCCGGATGGCGGTGCCCATGGACCCGGCAGCTACATGTGCCCCGAGTTTTCGAGCCCCGGATCGCACCCGGAATGCCCGGGGACCGACGCGCCGGGACACGGCGGCTGGAACTGCCTGGCCAACAGCACGCAGCTGAGCTGCGATCGCGGCGGCACCGGCGGCACCGCCGGCTCGTCGGGCGGCTCGGCTGGCGACGGCGGCGGCATGGGCGGCTGGGTGTGCACCGACGGAGAGTTCCGGACCTGCCGCAACGACAACCCGAGCTTCCCCGGCGGAGGGACCTGGGACTGCCGCGACGTCGTGCAGCCGGACGGCACGGTCAAGACGACTTGCACGGGACACGGCGACGGCTCGGGCAACGGCCAGAACGGCTTCAACTGCACCACCGTCGGCGAATTCCAGGTCTGCACCGGAAACCCGCAGTACCCGGACGGCGGCGGCAGCGGCGCCTGGATGTGCCGGACCGATGGGGACACGCGCGTTTGCACCTCGACCGGCGGCGGCGCGGGCGCTGGCGGTGGCACCGGTGGCGCGGGCGCCGGCGGTGGCACCGGTGGGACCGGCGGCAACCCGAACATCTGCGTGCCCGGCCAGCAACGCTGGTGCGATGGCGCGACGTACTGCTCGTGGGGCAAGCAGACCTGCACCTCGAATGGCCGCTGGGGCAGCTGTGTCGAGGGCAACCCGAACACCGGCCACACCGCGGGCCCCACCGGTGCGTGCGCCTGCTACTACCCGTTCGCGTTCAACGCGGAGTGCTGCGAGACCCCCGACTGCATCGTCCGGGGTGAGCAGCCGCTTCCCTGCGCCGGCACCAACCAGGCCCTGTGCGCTCCCTGTGGCGACGACAGCCAGTGCGGCAGCGGGATCTGCGCCCGGGCGCTGCGCTACGTCACCGACCCGACCCGCGGCGGCGGCCAGTTTCCCACGCTCGAGCAGTTCTGCTCGAAGACCTGTGACACCGCGACCGACTGCGGCGCCGGGTACAACTGCGTCCGGCCGAACGGCTCGCCCGTCAAGATCTGCGTTCCCTCCGACGGCAGCTGCTTCCACTAGGTCGAAACTCGCGCCCACCGATCCGGGCAGTACAATCGCCCGGGGGCTCAGCGTGGAGTGACGTCGGCCGCAGCGCGAATGCCGCGTGCCGGGCATGCTGGGGAAAACAGGAGACCGCACATGAACCGCCTCGTATCAGCACTCGCATTCGCAGGCACCATGCACGCGGGCGTCGCGCTCGCCGGCTACTGCACGACGCCGGTGCCCACCGCCACCGGGATGCCCATCGACGCCGCGTGGTCCATGAACAACGTGCACTACGCCGTCAACCCGACGCCGCCGGCGGACCTCGACGCCATGCGCGTCAAGACCGCCATCAAGGCGGCGTTCGACGCCTGGGATGCGGTTGATTGTTCGAACCTCACGTTCACCGCGGATCCGGACGTCATGACCACCGTGTTTCCGCAGACGGGGATGTTCATCCACATCCAGTTCGCGCACTCCGCTGCCACATGGTCCCCGTCGATGCAGATGATGGATCGCGTCGCAGCGCGCTACTTCTCCTACGACACCAACGGCAAGATCACGTCGGCGAACATCATGTTGAACGCCATCCCGGCCGCCGAGGGCGCGCCCGGGTACCACTGGAGCGACACCGGGGCGATGGGCGCGTTCGACATCCAGTCGGTGATGACGGCGCAGATCGGCGGCGTCCTCGGGCTGGGCCGGAACGACATGAACATGATGTCGGTGATGTACCCGTCCTACGCGACCGGCAGCACGGCGAAGCGCACGCTGGCCGACGACGACAAGAACGCGCTCCGGCACCTCTACCCGATGCCGGGTGGCGCCTGCGTGGATCCGGGCCCGCCCGATCCGATGTGCACGACCACGGGCACGGGCGGCATGGGCGGCGCCGGCACGGGCGGCGCGGCGGGTAGCGCCGGCTCGGCGGGCGGTGCGGGCTCGAGCGGGGGCACGGCGGG
>JAHFDS010000571.1 GCA_023248855.1 Myxococcales bacterium | reverse complement strand
GCGTCGCGAGCGGCAAGGGCCGATCCGAGAACGCCACGGCCTGGATGTGCTCGACCCCGAACGGCGGCGCCGCTTCGAGCTCCGTCGGGTAGACCACAGCCGGCCCCCCCGGGACCTTCCACGCCTGCTCCATCACGACATGCTTGCCGTCGGCCAGGTGGTAGACGAGGCGCACCCACGCGGGGCGATTGGTGCTCACGAGCAGCTTGTAGCGCTGCCGTGACCGTAGGGCGATCCCGGTCGGGCCTCGGCTCGACGACAGCGCGATGGAAAGGCCCCCCTCGGCGGGCGGTCTCGGCTCCAGCAGCTTCTCGTCGGCCCGCGCCAGGCCGCCGTTCTGCGGCTCCAGCGCCAGCGCGCCAGGCACCGCGTCGACGGGCAGCCAGGCCTCTGCGCTGGCGACCGCACGGCCGCTCCGGGCGCGCGCGATGAGCGCGAGGCGCAGCTGGGCACCCTCCGCCAAGTGCGTGCCCCGCACCATCACGTCCCCCACCAGCGTCCCCGGGCCCGCGGCGGCCAGCCGGTGCTCAAGGCGCTCGGCGAGCGCGTGGCCGAACGGGCTCGCGAAACCGGCGCCCCAGGGCCCGAGGGGCGCTACCAGGATGCGCGCCTTGGTGCCGAGCCCTTGTCCCGCGAGCTGCGCCGCGAGCTGCTCCACCGCCTCCTCGAGCGTGTGCGCGGGCGCGCGCACCGCCTCGCGCAGGCCCGCGTCGAGCGTCACCTCGGCCGTCGCCAGCCGCATGGTGGCCGGGTTGGCCTCCGCGGTATCGTCGAGCAGGCTCGCCACCGCGTCCTGATCCAGCGCCTCCACCAGGGGCGCCCGCGCTGCCACGAAGGCGCGCAGGGCGTCGGCGGTGTGGCCCGCCTTGCTCGCCGCCTCGGCCTGCCCGAGCCGCGCCTCGACGGTCGTCAGCGCCACGTCGCGCCGCTTCTGGGCGCGCGCCTTGCCGCTCTTGCGCTCGAGCAGCGCCAGCGCATACGCCTTGTTGCCCGCGCCTGTCCAGGCGGCGTAGTCGAGCCCGCCGAGCTCGAGGTCGGTGGACGCGCTCGCGCTCGAGGTCACGTCGTACGCCGTGACGCCGAGGGTGCTTCGCCGGGCTGTGCGGAAGCCCGAGGCGATGCGCACGCGCACCTTCCTGGCCAGGTCCGCGGCCGCCTGGACCTTGGCCGTCTCGAGCGCCCTCGCCCCGCTGCTCGCGCCGAAGCCCGTCAGGTACCCCTCGCGCGTCTCTCCGCCGGCCCTGACCCACGCCGGCTGTGCGCCGGCGCGCCCGGACGGAAGGACGAGGGCCAGGCAGATACATGCGCTCATCCGCATGGGTTTCATCATCGCACGGGGGCGACCGGGGGTTGCTTGATGTGGATCACCGGGCGGGTACGAGCTGGCGCGGCGTGGCACGATGGAGGGGACTTGAACATCCTGCTGCTCTCGGAGCTCCTGGTTTCGGTGGTCGCGTTCGCGATCGGCTGGTCTGTGCTCCTGCGCGATCGGCGCCAGCGCGCGTTCGTGAACTTCGCGACGCTGTGCTTCACGCTGTGCATCCACGGGCTCATCCGCTTCCTGGCGGGCTCGATCAACTGGCAGATCCTGTGGTGGCTGTCGAGCGCGGTGTCGATCGGCATCCCGGTGGCTGCGCTGCGCTTCTTCGGCACCTTCCTGTCCGACGACCCGACGCGCTCCACGCGCCTTTTGCGCGTGTTCTGGCCGACCACGGTCGCGATGCTGGGCGCGCACGGCTACCTGCTGTTCGCCGGCGCGGGCAAGGGTCTCGCCGCCCACCGCTTCCTGGCCAAGCCGGTGTTCGCGTACGTCTTCGCGGGCCTGTGCCTGTGCTGCTACCTCATCGAGCGCAAGCGCCGCCGCACCAGCTCTCCGCTGGAACGGCTGCGCCTGTGGTACCTGCTGGTCGGTGGCGCGGTCACCGTCGGCGTGCAGGCGCTCTCGCAGATCCCCGAGCTCCGCACCGTGGGCCTGGTGGTCACGCTCGCCGATCTGCTCGCGGTCAGCTACCTCTACTTCCTCTCGCAGACCCTGTTCCGCTTCCGCCTGCTCGACCTGAACGAGCTGCTCGGCCGCATGGTCGTGCTCTCCCTGATGGTGCTCCTGCTGGCGGGGCTCTACTTCCTGCTCACCGTCTGGGTGGAAGACAAGCAGTACGGGGTCCTGTTCTTCAACACGATCGTCGCGTCGTTCGTGGTGCTCACGCTCATCGATCCGGTGCGCACCCGCGTCGAGCAGATCATGTCGCGCGTCGTGTTCCGCGAGAAGTACGAGTTCGAGCGCGGCATCGTCGATCTGCGGCGCGAGCTCGCCAACGTCATCGGCGCCCCGGAGCTGGTGCGCCGCACGTTGTCCTTCTTCGAGGGCTCGCGGCGCGCGACGCACGGGGCCGTCTATTTGCTCGATCGCGAGGGCGCCGGCTACGATCTCATGGGCTCTTTCGGTCCCGAGCCGGCGCAGCGCGTTGAGGCCGCCACCCGGCGCCCGCTCCTGGATCGGCTGCGCAAGGACGGCTCCGTGGCGATCGAGCTGCTCGGACGCGAGCACCAGCATGGCGAGCTCGAGGACTCACAGTTCGAGGCGCTGCGCGACGCGCTCGAGGAGCTACACGCCTCGCTGGTGGTGCCGATGCTGGGCCCGGACGCGATCATCGGCCTCTTCTGCCTGCGCGACGAGCGACTCAAGGACGCGTACGCCTCGCGCGAGATCGAGCTCTTCCGCTCGCTGGCCGCGCAGATGGCGATCACGATCATGAACTCGGCCGTCTACGACCGCATCAAGGAGCGCGAGCGTCTGGCCGCGCTCGGTGAGATGGCGGCGGGCCTCGCGCACGAGATCCGAAATCCACTTGGCGCCATCAAGGGGGCCGCCCAGATCTTGAAGGGCGAAGCCGACCCAGCCACCGCCGAGGAATTCCGCGGCATCATCGTGGACGAGGTCAATCGTCTCAATGGCGTGGTCTCGCAATTCCTCGATTACGCACGCCCGTACCGCGGCGACCCCGAGCCGATGGACGTCAACGAGGCGGTACGCAAGGCGGCGCAGATCATCTCGCAGCAGGCGACCGCGCTCGAGGAAACCGGGGTCCTCGTCGAGATCTCGACGGACCTCGAGGAAAACCTGCCGCCCGTGCGCGCCGACGCCAATCAGCTCCACCAGGTGTTCCTGAACCTCGGCCTCAATGCCGTCGAGGCGATGCCGCAGGGCGGCAAGCTCGTCGTCCGCACGGGGCTACGCCGGGTGACCCGAAAGGGCGTGCCGGTGTACTCGGTCGAGGTGCGATTTCGCGACAGTGGCGGCGGCATCCAGCCGCAGGACCTCTCGAAGCTCTTCATCCCGTTTCATACGACCAAGCAGAAGGGCACGGGCCTGGGGCTTCCGATCAGCCAGCGCATCATCGAGAACCACGGTGGCCAGATCGAGGTGCGCAGCCAGCCCGGAAAGGGCTCCACCTTCACCGTGGTCCTGCCGGTGGAGGCCGACGCCCAGGTGGTCGATACCCGGAAGTCGGCGGCCTTCCGCAGGCCGGCATGACCTCCCGTGGAGGACACATCCGACCTCACCCCCGGGCGGCGGCGTCCGGGGGCACCGTGGCGTCCCGGGCGGCAGGGACTGATGCATCCATGCGCATGAGCGCATCTGTTGCCCCGCCGTCGCGCGCACCGCCGTCGGGTGCGGGGCCGGCCGGAAAAGCGTAGCTGCCGGACCAGGTCGAGAACTGAAGGGAGCTCACGCCGTTTCGTTCGCTGCCCAGGTAGCTGTCCTGCCCGGCTCGGATCTCGATGTGCACGCGGCCGCCGGCCGCGAGCGTGATGACCCCCGCATGCACGGCCGCGACGCACACAGGGGAGTCGTCGGTGTAGACGTCGGTGCCCCAGATCGCGATCGTGCTGCCACCTGCGGAGCAGTCGTACGCGAAGCGCATGCCGTTCTGCCCGCGGTGGTCGGTCGCATTCGTGACCCAGTCGTCGCCACCGCCGAAGCCCGCGCTGCCACCCGCGTTGCCGCCGAAGCCCGCGCTGCCGCCGAACCCGGCGCTGCCGCCGAACCCGGCGCTGCCGCCGAAGCCCGCGCTGCCACCGCTCGCGCCGCT
>JAHFDS010000570.1 GCA_023248855.1 Myxococcales bacterium | reverse complement strand
CACGGACAGCACTAGGTGTCTCGTTTGCTCGCGCTCTGCGCTCGCGAGTGCCGCACGCAAGGCGTTCGACGATTTCTCTCCACAACCCTACTCCGGTCAAACTTCTGACGAGCGGCACTAGAGCAGACCCTCGCGCACGGCGAGATCACGCAGCCTCGCCTTGATGCGCTCGAACCGCTTGCGCAGGGTGGCCTCGTCGGTGGGGCTGGCGTCGGAGGACAGCACGTGCGCGACCTCGCGCCACGACAGCCTGCGATCGATGCGCAGCGTGAGCAGCGTCTGCTCGTCGGGGGACAGTCCCGCGCGCAGCGTGGCGACGCGGCTCTGGGCGCTCGTGCGCTGCCAGGGGCGGCTCTGCGAGCGGACCTCGACGGCCAGGGCCGCGGCTTCGCTGGTGGCGAGCCTGCGCCGGCGCGCCCGGTAGGGGTCGCCGAAGTGCCGTGCCGCCGCGTGCCACGCGAGCTTGTACGCCCAGGTGCGCAGCGAGCATTCTTGCCGGAAGCCGCCGATACCGCGCCAGAGGTCCTCGGCGAACATCGAGAAGACGTCGCGCGCGGCATCCTCGTCGCGCACGACCGCCTGGAGATAGCCGCAGATCTCGGGGCCGTAGCCGCGGATCGCCAGCGTGGCGGCGGCGTCGAGCGTCTGGGCCTCGAGCGCGGCTGCGATTCGTTGCTCGAGCGCGGCGCGGTCCTTTCCGTCCATTGGCATCCCCCGAGTGATCGAGGCGGCCTCCGGCGATTGTGACACAAGAGCCTGAGGCGTCGGCGCGCCTACATGCGCTCACCACGCCGCGCAGACCCGTCGACCCATCGATCTACTGGCAGACGCCGCCGCCGCTCGTGCCCGTGTGCGGGCAATGTGTCGTCGGACCGGTCGCGGCGGGAAGACCCACGTGGTAGAGCCGGCACTGCACGGTGTTGCCGGACTGCGCGCCGAACTGGCCGCTCGCCGGGTAGCGTGCGCACGCCGAAAGGCAGCCCGAGCCCGCGGGCGCGGTGCCCGGGCAGCGCTTGCCGATGCGATCGCAGTAGACCGCGCACGGATCGCCGCAGACGCCGCCGCCCGAATCGGTCGCATGGGGGCAGTGCAGCATCGGGTCCTGCGCGGCGACGCCAATGTGGTAGGTGCGACACTGCACCGAGTCGCCGCCGGTCGAACCGTCGGGCGCACCCGACGGAAAGCCCGCGCAGGTCTTCAGGCAGCTGCCGAGGTCGGGGTAGAGCTGCAGCGCGCCCGTGCAGCTGGAGAGCGCCATCTGGCAGTAGGGCATGCACTCCGCGGGGCTCGCGGTGGTCGCCGTCCCGGCCGCGCCCGCGCCTCCGGCGTTGCCGCCCGCCCCCGCGCCACTGGCGCCGCCACCTCCGGCGTTGTCGCTGCCGCAGCCGAGCGAGATGAGAAAGGCGAGCGAGATGAGAGCCGTCCTGAGCATGTCGTGTCCCTCCCAAGTCCAAGCATGGGCAATGCCGCGCCAGACTAGACCCGTTTCCGGCCGAAAGTGAACTCGGGCTCGTGGCCGCGACCGGGGCGATCTACGCTCGGCCCACCTCGTGGTCACGCCCCCCCTGCTCGCCCTCATGACCGCCATCACCTCCACCGTCGATCCCCAGCTCCTGCGCGACTACGCCGCCACGCGCGGCTTCTCGCTCGGGCGCCCGCAAAAGCCGCGCGTCACGCCCGACGGCAAGACCGTGGTCTTCCTGCGCGCCGAGGCGCGCAAGGCCGAGCAGTCCCTGTGGGCGCTCGACCTCGGCAGCGGCAAGGAGCGCCTGCTCGCGGCGGCCTCCACCATCGGCGGCGAGCGCGAGCTGTCGATCGAGGAGCGCGCGCGCCGGGAGCGGCAGCGCATCTCGACCGGCGGCTTCGCGGCGTTCTCGCTGTTCCCGGACGGTGCGCAGGTGCTCGTGACCCTGGGCGGCCAGCTCTACCGCGTGCCGATCGCCGGCGGCGCGGCCAGGCGGCTCGGGGACGGCGGCGTCACCGATCCGAAGCCGTCGCCCGACGGCAGGCGGGTGGCCTTCGTGCGCGCGCACGACCTGTGGGTGGTGGACGTGGCCAGCGGCGCCGAGACGCGCCTGACCCGGGGCGGCGGCGACGACAAGACCAACGGCGAGGCCGAGTTCGTGGCGCAGGAGGAGATGGAGCGCTACTCGGGCTACGCGTGGGCACCCAGCGGGCGTCAGCTGGTCTACGAGGAGGCGGACGCGCGGGCGGTCGAGCGCTTCCACCTTTCAGACCCCTCGCACCCCGAGACCCCGCCGGTGGCGGCGCCGTACCCGCGACCGGGCCGGGACAACGTCAAGGTTCGGCTCGGCGTCGTGGGCGTCGGCGGCGGCAAGACGCGCTGGCTGCGCTGGAATGCATCTGCCTATCCGTATCTGACCCGCTTTTGCTGGCCCACCGCCGCGCCGCTCACGCTGGTGGTCGAGGCGCGCGACCAGAAGCGGCTGCAGGTCCTTGCGGCAGACGACCAGACCGGGCGGGTCAAGGTGCTGCTGGAGGAGCAGGATGAGGCCTGGCTCAACCTCGCGCCCGAGGTGCCGCGCTGGCTCGGCGACGGCTCGGGGTTCCTCTGGCGGACCGAGCGCGACGGCGGACCGGCGCTCGAGCTGCGCGGCGCCGACGGGCGCCTCGTGCGAACGCTGGTGCCGGCTGCCATGGGCCTTCGCGCGCTGCGCGGGGTCGACGCGACGAGCGTGGTGGTGCAGGCGGCGGAGAACCCGACCGAGGCGCGCATCTGGCGCGTGCCGCTCGCGGGTGGTGCGGCGCTGCCGCTGTCGGGCGGGCCCGGCTGGCACGACGCGGTGGCCGACGCGGGCGAGGCCGTCCCCGCGTCCGACCGGTGGCTGCTCTCGATCGAGGGACCGGGCAAGACGCCCAGCTGGAGCGTGCACGACCGCGCGGGCAAGCGGCTCGCGGAGCTGCCGTCGGTCGCGGAGAAGTCCCCGGCGGCCCCGAGAAGCGAGATCGTCGAGCTGGAGCTCGCCGGCGGGCGAAGCCTGTTTGCGCGGGTGACCTGGCCGCGAAAACGAGAGACCGGGCGGAAGTACCCCGTGGCGGTGCACGTCTATGGTGGGCCCAGGCACCAGCACGTGAAGAACGACGGTGGGCGCCTGCTCGATCAGTGGGTGGCGGACCACGGCCTCGCGGTGGTGTCGATCGACGGGCGCGGCACGCCGGCGCGGGGGCGGGCGTTCGAGCGCGCGATCCGCGGCGACTTCGGGGCGCTGCCGCTCGAGGACCAGGTGCTCGGTGTGGCCGCGCTCGGCAAGCGCTTTGCCGAGCTCGACGTCCGGCGCGTGGGCATCTTCGGCTGGTCCTTCGGCGGATACCTGTCGGGGCTCGCAGTGCTGCGGCGACCGGACGTGTTCCGGTGCGCCATCGCCGGCGCGCCGGTGGTGGACTGGCGCGACTACGACACGCACTACACGGAGCGCTACCTGGGCCTGCCCGAGGAGAACCCGCAGGGCTACGACGCCTCGAGCCTGCTTCCGTGGGCCCCGCAGCTGTCGCGGCCGCTCCTTATCGTGCACGGCACGAGCGATGACAACGTCTACTTCCTGCACACGCTCAAGCTGTCGGACGCGCTGTTCCGCGCGGGCAAGGCGCACGAGCTGCTCGCGCTGCCGCGCCTCTCGCACATGGTGCCTGATCCGGTGGTGATGGAACGGTTGTGGTCGAGGATGGCCGACTTTCTGCTCGCACACCTGTGACCGGAGAGCTGGGCTCACCTCGGCAGGAGCCTGGCAATCTGGCTCGCGCGCCTTGCGTCCTTGCCGCGGCCGAGGAGGTCACAGGCCTGCGCGAGCCGCTCCCAGAGCGTGCGGTCGAGCAGGCGGAACTCGGAGAGCGCCGCGCTCTGCGTGGCCAGCTCGGCCCAGCTCTTCTGCTCGAGCGCGAGCGTGACCAGGCGCTCTCGCGGCGACGGATCCTCGGGCCGCGCGCGGGCGAGCGCCCCGAGCACGCGCGCCTCCGAGGGGGCGTCCCCTGCTTGACGGTGCAGCCGGGCGAGCGCCACCAGCGCCTCGACCCCGGTGGGCTGAAAGCCGAGCGCGGCCTCGAGCGCGGCGCGGGCGCCGGCCGGGTCACCGGCCTGCGCGGC
>JAHFDS010000569.1 GCA_023248855.1 Myxococcales bacterium | reverse complement strand
GCAGGCATTGGGGGTGGTTCCTGGATGGCAGGTGCCGCGAAACCGCGCGGTGGTGCTGCGGGCGAAAGGCCACAGCGAGCTCGCAGAGCACGAGCTCGAGGCGTGCGAGCGCCGTTATCCCTTCATCGACTGTCGCGAAGGGATCCGCTGAGGATCCGGCGGATCAGCCCGTGCCGAGGACGTCGGCCGGCGAGTGCCGGCTCGCGTCGCGCGGCGGGCCATCGGAATGGCTGCTGTCGCCGGGGTATTCGCTGGTGCAGGCGAAGCTGACCCCGGAGCCGACGATGCCCACGACGAGCGCGACGAGTACCCAACGTGCCCAGGCACTACGCGCACGACTCTCGTTGGACGACTGACTCACCGGGTGGACCTCCCTGGAATCTCTCATTGGTATCACCCTCGTCGCTTCGGTGGCAAGTAAGGAATCTCACCAATCCCAGCGCCTCGATTTGTCCCCTGGGACGTCCCCTGAGACATCTCCTGTGGCATTTCTTGCGCCGGTGAATCGATTGGACCAGTTTCCGCGGGGTTCCTGCTGCTCAGCGCCTTGACTTGGGTTTGCATAGTGCGAAGCTCGTGCCTGCACCGGATGCTTCGGGTCTCGCATTGACGGCCACTCCGGGCGCCCTTTCGGCGGCGACACGCATCGTCGCCGACGTCGTGGTGTACCGGCTCCGCAAGCGTGAGGCCGCTAACCTCGTCACCTCGACCACGCTCGCGCTTGCGCTCGCGCTGCCGGCTTCCGACGTCGCGCTGCGCTGCGCGTTCGGGGCCCTGCTCAACCTATGGGTCTACCTGGTCAACGACCTCATCGACGTGGACGTGGACCTGGCCGCGCCCGGCCGCGACCAGACGCGCGTGCGCTTTCTGTCGGAGCACCGCCGGGTCGGCTGGATCACGTCGACCGTGCTGCTCGCCGCCCTCGCCGGCGTCGGGCTCGTCCACTCGCCGGGCCTCTTGGTCGCCGTGTCCTCGACCGCGGTCATCATCGTCGGCTACACGCGCTGGTGGAAGCGAACGCCCGGTCTCGACCTCCTGGCGATGGCCGGCTGGGGCCTGTCGATGGCGCTGGTCGGCTGCCCGCTCGAGTCCGCCGCCGGGCTGCGCCTCGCGGGCCTGCTGGCCCTTCTATGCGCGTCCACCGAGGCCGTGCAGGTGCTGCGGGACGAGGGCTCCGACCGCGCCGCCGGCGTGCGAACGACCGCCGTCGTGCTCGGACCCCGGCTCACCGTGCTGTGCTTCCGCTTGCTCGTGCTCGCCGCCGCGGTCTACGCGTCGCTGCTCCTGCACCGCTGGCTCGGCCTCTTGCTCTTGCTCGCGCTGCCGGTCTCGATGGCGCCCGGTGACGCGGCGGAAAAGCGCTGGGACATCTTCCGCGCGCTCTTCGGCATCACCTGGCTGGCGCTGCTTTCGGCATACTTCCTGGGTGGGCGGCTCGAGGGCTTCCTCAGCTGACCGGCCCTTTCTGCCACCTCCGGAACCCGATTGACTCGCGCGCGCACGCTCGCCCTGCTCGTCCTGGTGTTCGCGCTCCACGTCGCGCTCGCGCTGCGTTTCGAGCCAGCGAGCGTCGTCTTCGGCCCCGATCCCATCGCCGCCATCGACTACGACACGCACTACGAGCAGACCGTGCGCGCGCTCGAGGCCATGCGTGAGTCGGGCCGCACCTGGGCCTACGACCCGCACCTGCTCGCCGGCAGCGTCTCGGGGGCGATCTTCGACGCCGACACCAAGGCGCACGAGCTCTTCACGATCGCCCTGGCGCGCCTCGGCGTGCCGCCCCACCGCGGCTACAACCTCTTCATCCTGCTGGCGCACCTGCTCTGCGCGCCGATCCTGTTCGCCGCCGCGCGCCTGTTTCGCCTCACGCTCGGGGCCCAGACGCTGGCGACCGCGCTCGGCAGCGCGATCTGGTACTTCGACGCGTTCTCGCACTGGGTGTTCTGGGTCGGGATGATCTCGTATGGCCTGGCGAGCCTCTTGTGCGTGCTCGCGATCGCGCTGGCCTTCCGCTGGCTCGCGCCGGCCGAGGAGGGCGGCCGCCGTCCGCTGCACCTCGGCGCGCTGGCGGGGCTGCTTGCGCTCGTGCACCACGTGCACCCGTACAGCTTCTTCGTGCTGGTCGTGCCCCTGGCCGCGCTCTACGTGCGCGCCTGGAAGACCCTGTCCCGAGGCGAGCACGCCGGCCTCGTCGCGGCGGCGGCGCTGACGGTCGTGGCGAACGCGTGGTGGCTCGCGGGCGCCCTGGCGTTCTGGCACTACATCCTCGATTCGAGCTTCTACCTCGACGCCACCCCCGCCTACCTGGTCTACGACTGGCTCGGCTTTCTCAAGGAGCCGTCCACGACCGGCGTCCTGGCCGCGCGCACGGCGTTCCGCACGGTGGCGATGGCGGCCGGCGTGGGCGCGCTCCTATCGTGGCGGCGCGCCGGCGATCGCCGCTATGGCGCGCTCGCGATCGCGCTCGGCGTGCTGTTCGGCGCGGCCTACTTCGGGGGGCTCCTGGCGCCCCTGCGGCAGGTGCAGCCGTATCGCTTCGCGCTGCCGGCGATGTACCTCGCGGCGATCCCGGCGGCGGCCTTCCTGGTGAGCACGCTCGCGGAGGTGCGATCGTTTCCCCGGGCGGCGCAGGCGCTCTTCGTGGTGGCCGCGGTCGTGCTCGCTCCGCGCCTCATCCGCGATGCACTCTATTTCCTGCCAGAATGGGTGCCGCGCCACACCCGGGCCCTGCCCGCGCCGCCGCCCAACATCAACTCGTCGATCGCGTTCGGCGCCATCCAGTGGCCCGAGCCGTTCGACTTCTCCCACGGCCCCATCGGCCCCGACGCGCACGACATCGCGAAGTTCGTGCGCGAGCACGACGACGGCAAGAGCCGCTGGCTGGTCGAGTGGTGGATGCTGGGCGAACGCCTCGCGTGGGCGACCGACGCGCAGATCCTCGGCGGCTTCCGCGAGCTCAACCTCGCGCACTCCGACGCCAACTTCTTCCGTCGCCACGAGCACGGCGACGCGCCCGAGAGGGACGAGCTCCGCCGCTACCTCGATCGCTACAACGTCGGCTGGGTCGTCGTCACGAACCCGACGCCGGCGATCGAGCTGCGCACCGACCTGCTCGAGCTCGTGACGACCGTCCACTACATGCGCGTCTACCGCACCCGCCGCACGCCGTCGTGGTTCGAGGGCGACCCGCGAAACGCTGCCGCGACCGTCCGCGCGCGCACGAACCACCTCGAGGTGCGCGGCGCCACCGGCGGCGATCTCGTCCTGCGCTACCACTGGATGGAGACGCTCGCCTGCCGGCCCGGCTGCACGATCGACCGCGCGATGCTCGAGGGCTGGCCCGATCGCGTGGGGTTCCTGCGCGTCCGAGGGGCGCCCGCCGACTTCGAGGTCTACAATTCCTACGTGATCCCGAAGGGACCCCGTCCGCTGGTGGCCCGGGTGAAGGCCAGCCAGTGAAGGCGAGGCAGTGAAGCGAGTCCTCGTGGTCGGCGCCGGTCCCGGCGGCTCGGCTACCGCGCTGGCCCTGCGGCAGGCAGGCCTCGAGGTCGTGCTGTGCGACCAGGCGCGCTTTCCGCGCGACAAGATCTGCGCGGGCGGCCTGTCGGTGGCCGCGCAGCGCGAGCTCGGCGCGCTCGGGGTGCACGAGCGCGTGCTCGCCGAAGCGCACCCGCTGGCGCAGCTGCGCCTGTTCGGGCCAGGGGGCGAGTCGTGGACGCTCCGCGAGGCGCGCTCGGTGGTGCTGCCGCGGCGCCGATTCGACGCGATCCTGGTGGACGCTGCCGTCCGGGCCGGGGCGCGCCTCGAGGAAGGCCTGCGCTGCACGGGCCTCGTCGCGCACGAGGGCCGCACCGTCGGCATCCGCACCGCCACGGGAGAGCTCGAGGCGGACGCGGTGGTGGTGGCCACCGGCGTCCACGCCGCGCGCCCGGGCGCTGCGCTGGCGCCCGACGCGCCCGGACCGCGCAGGCTGCTCGCGGTCGAGCGCCGCTTCGACGGTCCCTTCTTCGATCCCGGCGCGATGGAGATGGTCTACGCGCGCGATCTCCTGCCGGGCTACGGCTGGGTCTTCCCCGAGTCCCGGACCCGCGCGAACGTCGGCATCTG
>JAHFDS010000162.1 GCA_023248855.1 Myxococcales bacterium | reverse complement strand
GGAGCGCCGGGAGCGCATCGACGAGGCGCGCCGGCGGGCCGACGCCGAGCGCGTCGCGCAGACGATGGGGCAGATGAAGGGCGCCTTCATGAAGCTCGGTCAGATGCTCTCCTTCGTCTCCGAGGACATCCCGGCGGAGATGCGCAGCGCCCTGGCCGCGCTGCAGGCGGAGGCGCCGCCGATGGACTTTGCGCTGGTGCGCGACGTCGCGGAGCGGGAGCTCGGCCAGCCACTCGAGCGCGCCTTCGCCCGCTTCGACGCGACGCCCCTGGCGGCCGCATCGATCGGCCAGGTGCACCGCGCCCGCCTCGCGAGCGGGCAGGACGTGGTCGTCAAGATCCAGTACCCGGGCGTGGCCGAGGCCATCCGCGCGGACCTCGCCAACGTCGCGGTGCTCTACAGCCTCATGGGGATGGCCTATCCCGCGCTCGATCCGAAGCCCGTGGTCGACGAGCTGCGCGCGCGCACGCTCGAGGAGCTCGACTACGCGCACGAGCTGGAGAACCAGCAGCTGTTCGCGGCGCTCTACGCGGGTCACCCGTTCATCCGCGTGCCGCGCGTGTTCCCCGAGCACTCGACCGGACGCGTCCTGACGATGGAGTACGTCGAAGGAACGCGTTTTTCTGGCGTGCTCGAGCTCGATGACACGCGGCGTCAGCGCGTCGCGGAGATCCTCTATCGCTTCGTGTTCGGCTCGATCCACCGGCACGGGGTGTTCAACGGGGACCCGCACCCGGGCAACTACCTCTACGACGCCGAGGGCCGCGTCGTGTTCCTCGACTTCGGGTGCGTCAAGCACTTCCCGCCCGAGATGGTCGAGGGCTGGCGCTCGCTGGTGGTGGCGCACCTCGAGGGTGCGCGCGATCGCTTTCGTGGGCAGCTGCTCCGTCTCGGCTTCATCGGACCCGACACGCCGCTGTCCACGGACCTGCTCTACGACTACTTCGAGTACTTCTACCGACCGATCCACGAGGACCGGGAGTTCACGTTCTCGCGCGAGTACAACGCGGCGTCGCTCAAGCTCGTGTTCGCCCCCGACGGGCGCTTCGCGGGCCTGACCAAGCGAACCAACATGCCGCCCGACTTCGTGTTCGTCAACCGCATCCAGTGGGGCGTGTACTCGATCCTCGGCCAGCTCGAGGCGCGAGCGAACTTCCATCGCATCCAGCGCGAGCTGTTCTTCGATGAGCCGCCGTCGACGGAGCTCGGCCGGATCGACGCGGCCTGGCGCGCGTCGAGGCGGGCCGCGGAGGCGACGCCATGACGGCCCGACGGCCGCTCGGCAAGACCGGCCTTTCGGCGCATCCGCTCGGGCTCGCGGGCTCGTTCGGCGTGCCCGCCGACGTCGTCGAGCACGCGTTCCACGCGCACGGGATGAACTACTTCTTCGTCACGCCGCGCTGCAGGACGCTGATCGAGGGTCTCGGCCGCCTCATCGCCGCGGGTCACCGCGACGACCTCGTGATCGCGGGCGGCGCCGGCCTGCCCACGGGCGGGGGCGTCGCGCGCAGCCACGCCAAGCTGTGCAAGCTCCTCGGCACCGATCGCATCGACGTCTTCCACCTCTTCTGGGTGCAGGCCGACTGGTACACGAGCGGCAAGACGTGGCCGGCCATGCGCGCGCTCAAGGAGTCGGGGAAGGCCCGTGCGCTCGCGATCTCGTGCCACGATCGAGTCATGGCATCACGCCTCGCGCGTGAGCTCCCGCTCGATCTGCTCATGATCCGCTACAACGCCGCACACCGCGGCGCGGAGCGCGAGATCTTCGAGGCGCTCGGTCCCGGTCGCCCTGCCGTCTGCGCCTACACCGCCACGCGCTGGCGCAAGCTGCTCGCGCCGCTCGGCGCCCACCCGGCGATGACGGCCGGCGAGTGCTACCAGTTCGCGCTCGAGCACCCCGCCGTCGACCTCGTCCTGTGCGGCGCCGCCGATCGCGCGCAGCTCGATCACGCGGCCCTCGCGGTGGCCTCCGGGCCGCTCCCACCAGCGCGCCTCGCCGAGATCCGCACTTTCGGCGACGCGGTGCGCGACAGGTACCGTCGCCGCTCGTTCTTCGACGCACACTAGGGCCGCCCGTCAGAAGCTTGACCGGAGTAGAGTTGTGATGAGAAATCGTCCGCTTCATGGAAGAGAAATTCGAGGTCAACGCGGAAGACGTGGAGCTGGAGTCGGCCACGTTCAAGGAGTCGGCGAGGCGTAGCCAGGCCCTCTGGGAGGACTTGCCGAAAAATCCCGCAAGGTACCGCGTCCTCACCGGGGAGCGGCCCACCGGGCCCCTGCACATCGGCCACCTGTTCGGCACCGTGGCCAACCGGGTGCGCATCCAGAACCTGGGTGCGACCACGTTCATCGTCATCGCGGATTACCAGGTGCTCACCGACCGGGACACCGCTGACGCCGTCGGCGCCAACGTGCACGAGGCGATCCTGGACTACCTGGCCTCGGGGCTCGACCCGGAGAACGGGCGCACGTTCTTCTTCAGCCACAGCCATGTCCCCGAGCTGAACCAGCTGCTGCTGCCGTTCATGTCGCTCGTGACCACCGCCGAGCTCGACCGCAACCCGACGGTCAAGGAGGAGATCAGGGCCGCCGGCCTGCGCCAGGTGAACGCGCTGATGTACACGTACCCGATCCACCAGGCCGCCGACATCCTGTTCTGCAAGGGCAACGTGGTCCCTGTGGGCCGCGATCAGCTCCCGCACCTCGAGCTCACGCGCAAGATCGCGCGGCGCTTCAACGAGCGCTTCTCTCCGAAGGCGCCCGTCTTTCCCCTGCCCGATGCCCTGCTCAGCGATCTGCCCGTCGTGCTGGGCACAGACGGCCAGAAGATGAGCAAGAGCCGCGGCAACACGATCATGCTCAAGATGACCGCCGAGGAGACGGCCAGGGCCATCAAGGGCGCGAAGACCGACACGGACCGCCACATCACCTACGACCCCCAGCGGCGGCCCGAGGTCGCGAACCTCCTGCGCCTCGTCGCCATCTGCACCGGCGAGTCGCCCGAGGTCGCCGCGGACCGCATTGGCGACGGCGGCGGCGGCAAGCTCAAGGCTGTGCTCACCGAGGCGCTCAACGCCAACCTCGCCCCGATCCGGGAGCGGCGCGCGCGCTACGCCGAGGACCCCGCGTATGTCAGGACGCTGTTGCGCAAGGGTGTGGAGCGGGCCCGGGAGGAAGGCATCGCCACGCTCGAGCAGGTCCGCAAGGCCATGAACATGGACCACGGGCTCGATTAGGCGCTCAGGCTGGCCAGCACCGACTCTGGTGACAACAGGAGCGAGCGAAGCGAGCCGCAGGGAAGGGGGCCCGCGAGGACTTGTCCGAGCGGGGGAGGGGCAGTCGTGCCCCTCCTGCGGCGGCCTCCGAGGGCGGCGATCGCAAACTAGCGCGGCGCGAGCCCGGGGGCCAGCGCGGCGGTCATCCGCGCGGGGCTCTTGACCCCGTGGCGCTGGTAGCGCTGCGCCGCGTCGGCGGCCTGGGACGCGCCCTCGTCTCCGCCGACGAGCAAGGACCGTGCGTGCATCGCGGCGGTGCTCCAGATGAGCGCCCCCGTGCTCTCGAAGTAGATTTGCGCCTCGGCGAGCAGCCCGACCGCGGTCGCGTCGTCACCGGCACAGCGCGCCAGCCCCGCGCGGAGAAGCTTGCCGAGGGCGAGGCCAAAGTCGATGCGATACGCCTCGCACCTGCGCGCCGCGGCGGCCGTCTCGGAGCGCGCCTCGCGGCCACCCGTGCCTGCCGCCAGGCGTCCGAGGGCGACCCGTCCACGCAGGTGGGCGTACTCGATGTGCACGAGCGGGATGCGGAGGAGCATCGACGAGCCGAGCCCCTTTCGGTCACGCTCGAGACCGCGCGCGGCGCCGTCGAAGTCGCCGCGATAGAGCGCGACGTCGGCCTTGCCGGCCATCGCGCACCAGTGCTGCGCGTAGAACGGCCGCTCGGGCCAGCCCTGCAGCGTGAGCGCGACGTTCCGCTCGGCCTCCGCGAGGGCGTCCTCGGCCAGGTAGGCGATGACGGCGCGTCCGCGCAGCGCGCCGAGCGCGAACAGATCGCCGCGGCGCTCGCCCTCGACCGTATAGGCGCGGATGCGGCGCCCGAGCTGCACCAGATCGCCGTGGTGCATGAGCGCGAACAGGAGGAGCTGCCTGACGATGGTGAGCTCGCGTCGGAGGCCACCGCGGTGGTCGGCGGTGAACGAGGCCTCGGCGTCGGCGAGAACCCGGGCCGACGTCGAGAAATGGCAGCTGTAGTAGTGGCAGATCCCACGGCAGGTGGCGTAAAGGGGCACGTGCGCCGGGTCGCCGCCCTGCTCGAGCAGCGCCACTCCCTCTTCGACCAGCTCGCTGCCCCGCCGACACTGTCCCTGCGCGGAGCGGAAGGCACCCTCCTGCATCATGGCGATCCCGACACGCGTCGGCTCGCCCACGCGCAGCGCCCGCAGCAGATAGCGCGCGTTGAAGTCGGCGCCGCGGACATGGTCGATGACGCCGAGGCCTAGCGCCAATGCTTGCAAGAGGTCCAGCCTGCGCAGCACCTCGCCCGGCACGTCGTCCGCAGACCTCCGGCGCCAGCCGAGGCCCCGCAAGGCAACCAGTGCGCGGCGGAACACGAGGGACAGGAGCGCGCCGCCCGTGCTGCGCGGCACCGACATCCCGAGCTGGCCGAGGGCCTCCACGCCGTGCGCGAGCGCGGGGCCGATCTGCCCGCCGCGCAGGAGCTGGTCCACGCGCGCGACCTGCAGCTCGGGGCGCTCGCTCGCCGATGCGAGCGCGATGGCCTTTTCATACGCGGCGGCCGAGCGGTCGCTGCGACCGGCGCCGGCCTGGCACTCTGCGAGGGTGCGCCAGAGCCGGTACGCCTCTACCGCGCCCGGGGATCCACGCTCGAGCGCCGCCTCACAGATCGAGGCCGCCGTGCCGAAGTCCCGGTGCGACAGGGCCTGCTCGAGCGCATCCTGGTCCACCTCGGACGGTGATTCGTTCGGCGCCTCCAAGGCGATCCATTAGAACCCGAAACTCGCTACGGTGCGATCACGCCGAAGCGCACGTTCGGGAAGCCGGAGCTCCCGGCGGTCTTCAAGACCTTCGAGACCACCGTCGAGTCAGTGCCCTTGTCGGCCAGCAGCAGGATGGTGTCGTGCCCCAAGAGCCCCCCCTGCCCTGCCGCCTCGCGCGAGGCCTTCACGCTCTGCAGGCGCTGCAGGAGGGTCACGATGCGATCGCTTTCGTCGATGACGCTGCCGCCTATCTGCGTGCCGTCCACCGTCGCGACCGGCACGTCTGCCACCAGCACCTGGCTCTTGGTCACGGTGACGATGAGGTTCAGGATGACCTTGGTTTCGCTGGTCGAGGCGGGCAGCTCCAGCTTCTGCTTGGCCTGCACCTCCATCTCCTGCGCCGAGTACGACGCCAGCAGGAAAAAGAGCAGGTTCGACAGGATGTCCATCAGCGCCGTCAGATTGAGCGAGACGCTGGCGTCGGTCGCGTCGTGCGCGAACGCCCCGCCGAGCCCACCGCCGTGCCCACCCCCGAAGCTCACGGCGCGCCGCTTTCGAGGCTCACTTGATCACCGTCGAGACCACCACGGTCGGGAAGAGCTTCACCGGGCGTCGGATCCCGACGGCGTCCACCTCGCGCTCACGCGCCGCGTCCATCGTGCGGATGAGCGTCTCGTAGCGGAGCCCGGGCTCCGGCGTGAGAATGACCGTGTCTGACTTCGGGTATTTCTGCTTGATCGCGTAGAGCGCCTCGGTCAGGCCCGGGTAGTCGTGCTGGCCGCCCTTCATGGCGAGCACCCTGCCCAGGGCCTTGAGCTCCTCGGGCGTCTGTGCGCTGCCGGTGGCATTGACCTCGAAGCCGGTCTTGGCCAGCTTGATGTTGACCGTCACCGATTGCTTGGTGTCGGCGATGTCGCTCTTTTCGGCGCTCTGCACGGGCACGGCGCCATTGATGACCATGATGATCGTGGCGCCGAAGCTGGCGAGCAGGAAGAACAGCAGGTTCGACAGGATGTCCATCAGCGCGGTGAGGTTGAGCGAGATGTCCACCGCGCCGGGCTCGCCGAACACGTTGGCGCCGCCGCCAAAGGTGCTCTTCGGCTCACCGCCCCCCCCACCGCCGCCGCCTCCGGCCACTACTTGCTCACTCGCAGCGCGGGCTTGGGTGATTGACCGCGCGCATCGGGCTGGGAGAGCAGCTGGTCGATCAGCGATGCCACCGCGTGCTCCATCTTCATCATCTCCTTGTTCTGCTTGGAGGCGACGAACAGGTACGCGACCACGGTGACGGTGGCGACCGAGAGGCCGAAGAAGGTGTTGTAGAAAGCGACCGCGACGCCCTTCGAGAGCGCGGCCTGCCGCGTGGCGGCGTCGACGCCCTGCATGCCCGCGAACGAGATGATGAGGCCGTGGATGGTGCCGAGCAGGCCGAGCAGCGTCGCCAGGTTCGACAGCTGCGGCAATGCGGCCGTGCCGCGGCGAAACCTGGCCAGGGCGCTGACCGCGGTCGTCTCGACCGCGCGGCGGATCTCCTTCTCGCTGCGATTGGCGCGCAGGAGGGCGGCGCGCATGAGCTCCTGCACCGGGTGCTTGCCGGTCGCGACCTGCACGGCGCGCCCGTAATCACCGGAGTCGACCAGCGAGGTCACCTCCTCGAGCAGCTTGCTCGCGTCGATGTGGTCCTTGAACCACAACACGTAGAGACGCTGCAGGATCACCGCCACCGCAAACAGCGACGTGGCGAGGATGCCGTACATGAAGAGGCCGCCCTCATTGAGGATTCCCAGGATCTGCATCATTGGATCGATCTCCGCTTCTTGGCGTTGGCGGGGCAGGACGGTCGCATCATTCCACCTTCTTCAGGCCCAAGATGGCGTCGCTGTAGTCGGGTCGGATCTCGATGGCCTTCTGGTAGAGCTTCTTGGCCTCGGCCTTGTTGCCCTTCTGCGCGAGGATTTCGCCCGCGTGATAATAGGCTTCGGCGTAATCGGGTTTGGCCTTGTAGGCGGCCTCGAATTCCTTGAGCGCCTCCGCCATCTTGCCCTTCTTGTAGAGCACGAAGGCCAGCACGTAATGCCCCTTGGCCAGAGGGCGCCCGGACTTCTGCGCCTTCTTGAGCTCCGCGAACGCCTTGTCGGGCTTGCCCTGCCGGTAGAGCACCTCGGCGAAGTCCACGTGCAGCTCGGAGCTGTGCGGGTACTTCTTCAGGCCCTCCTCGAGCACCTCCTGCGCCTTCTCGATCTCGCCCTTGCGCAGGTGCAGCTCGGCGAGCTGGCGCCGGGCATCGGTGCCGCCGCCACCCTGCTGGAGCGCGCTCCGGTAGGCCTCGGCCGCCCGGTCGGACGCGCCGACCTGGTCCGCGAGCCGCGCGAGCTGGAGCTGGAGCTGGGTGTCGCCGGGCGCGAGCTTGACCGCCTCGGTGTATTGCTGCAGCGCCTCGAGCGGCGCGCCCTTCTTCTCGTAGGCCAACCCCAGGAGGTAACGCACTTGCGGGTCCTTCGGACCCCGCTGCGCCGCCTCCTGGAAGCGCTCGATGGCCTTCTCGACCTCGCCCTTCTCGAGCAGCGCGCGCCCGAGGAACATGTGGCCACGCGCATCCATCGGATCGAGCTCGACCGCCTTGGAGAAGCTCTCGATGGCCTTGTCGACCTTCTTCTCGCCGAGCGCCGCCAGGCCCACGCCCTGGTAGCTCGCCGGATCCTTGGGCCCGAGCTGCACGGCGTCCTTGTAGGCGCGCATGGCGTCCGCAGTGCGACCGGCGCGCAGGTACGCCTCGCCGAGCTCCCGGTGCGCATCCGACATCCGCGGCTGCAGCTCGATCGCCTTTTCGAGCTGGTGGATGGCCGCCTCGGTGTCGCCACGCCGCAGGAGCGCGACGCCGAGGTTGTAGTGGCCCATCACGTAGGACTGCCGCGCCTCGGTGGCGCGCGCGAAGGCCTTGACGCTCTTGTCCTTCTCGCCGCGCTGCTCGTGCAGAACGCCGAGGTTGTTCCACGCCTCGGCGTGCTTGGGCTCGAGCTCCACCGCCTTGTCGAACGCCGAGAGGGCGTCCTCGAGCTTGCCGAGCTTCTGCAGCGCGCAGCCGAGGTTGAAGTTGAGGTCGGCGTCCCTGGGCGCATTCCTGAGCCCGGCGCGATAGGCCACCACGGCCTCGTCGATGCGCCCGCTCGCGGCCAGCAAGTTGCCGAGGTTGTTCCAGCCCTCGGCGTGATCGGCGTGCTTTCTGACGAGCTCCTGGTAGGCCGCGATCGCCTTGTCGATGCTCCTCGCCTTGGCGTAGCCATCCGCGAGCTGGAACAGCACAAGGCCGGAATCCGGCTCGAGCTTCGCCAGCTCCTCGAGCAGCGTCACGGCGCGGACCACCATCCCCTTGCGACGGTACGCCAGCGCGAGGTTGTACAGCGCCGCGCTCGACCGGCGCAGCGACGCCGCCGCGTGCCAGTACGAGAGCGCCTCGTCCAGGCGGCCGAGCGTGTAGTAGACAGCCCCTATCTTGAGGTGCGTCGCGGGATCCGCGGGCGCGAGGCCCACCGCCTCGTCGAACTCCGCCTCCGCGAGCTCCATCTCGCCGCTCTGCGCGAGCGCCACGCCGAGCTCCACGTGCACGGCCGGATCGTGCGCGTTCTTCCTGGCCGCCTCGCGCAGCGCCGGAATCTCGTCCCGCGTATGCGCGCGCAGCTCCGTGCCGACCTTTTCCTTGTCCTGCCCGAGCGCTGGCGCCGTGACGAGCAACGTCATCGCCGCCAAGCACGCGATCGGCTTCCGGCCCGAAGCCCGAAGCCTGATGCAAGAAGCGGAAACCAACTCAGTCCACCCAGACCATGGCGTCGTGATCGCCGGTCGCAGTGACGTACGCGTCCTCGGCGAGCTTCCAGTTGACGAACACCTTCTGCGCCTGCGCCCGCACGTCGGCCTCCTTGCGCTCGGCCTCCCGCGAGCGCTTGTCGAGCCGCTCGGCCTCCGCGTCGAAGGCACCGAGGTCCGTCTCGGGCGCCAGACCAAAGCGCACCAGCTGCCGCTGCTTGGCCTGCTCGAGGCGCGCCTGCGAAGCGGACACCTCGAGCTCCGTGCCCTCGAGCTGCGCCTCGGCCACCTTGAGCTGCGCCTCGAGGTAGCCCTTGCGCGCGTCCACCATCGACCGCAGCTGGCTCGAGCGGCCGCCAAAGCCCATCTTCGCGAGCCGCGCCTCGGCGCGCTTTAGCCGCTCCGACAGCTGCACCAGCTCCTCCTCGATGCGCTCGATGCTTCCCTTGGCCTCGTCGCGCCGGTTCTTCGCGATGGTGACGTCGTTCTCGCGATCGTAGATCGCCACACGGCCCTCGGTGGGCAGCCGCTCGATGAGGTCCGCCGACAGCTTCGCCTTCGGCCCCGCGCACGCGGCGACCGCCACGAGGGCGGCCATCATCGCCCGGCTCATCGCTTGCCTCCCTTGCCGCCACCGAGGTGCCCGAGCGCGCCGAGCTCCGGGTGCTGCGCCGGATCACCGAGCACGCTCACGCTGCCGCCCGTCCGCTTGAGCTCGTTCTGTGCGCGATCCGTGTAGCCATAGAACGCGAGGTGCGCGGCGAGGTTCAGGCGCGCGCGCGTGTTCGAGGGCTCCATCTGCACCGCCTTGTAGAAGGCGGCGTAGGCCTCGTTGGGCTCGCCGGCCCGGTGCAGGGCGACGCCGCGCAGGTTCCACATCTCCGCCGAGCGCGGGTCGATGTCCTCGACGCGCTCGAGGATGAGCAGCGCCGTGCCGATGTCGCCGGTCCCGAGGTGCAGCTCCGCGAGCTTGATGAGCTTGTCGGTGCCCTTCGGATCCTTGAGCAGCCCCGTGCGCAGCTGGGCCGCGCCCGGCGGGTCACTGCCGCGCCGCGACTGCGCCCGCGGGAACATCGCGACCTTCTCCGGCAACGCCTGACCCGTCAGGCACCCGCGGACCACGTCGGAGAACACGAGCAGCTCGCGCGCCCGCTTGGCGCATCGCCCCCGCAGATCGGTCGCACGCCGGGTCGCCTCCTCCGCCTTGGCGTCGAGGATCCGCTTGAGCTGGCCCTTCTCCTCCTGGGACAGATCGCTTGGAAGCGGCAGGTCCCGCAGGAACGCGCCGTACTTGCTGTAGGCCTCCGACACGCGTGCGAGGGCCGCCAGCGCCCACACGCCCTGTCGACTCGCGATCGCCTGCGCGTAGGCCTTGTCGACCTGCGTCAGGAGCTCCGCCTTCTCGGTCACGGTCTTGGCGATGTCGGCGCCGCCGCTCGTGGCCGCGAAGGTGTCGAACGCGAGCTCGCCGAGCAGGAACTTTGCCTTGGCCTCGGCCTCGCCGACCATGCCGTCGCCGGCCCGAGCGCGCGCCACTTCGCCGAGCTTCTGCGCGGCCTGCTCGACGTCGTTGCGCTGGTACGCGAGGTAACCGCGCAGGAAGTCCGGCACCACGCCGCCGACGGGCGCTCCGCGCAACACGTCCTCGAGCGCCGCGAAGTTGCCCGAGCGCGCGAGCGCGAGCAGGAGATCGTCGAGGTTCTGGCCGCGCGCGGCCAGGCGCTTCATGTCGGCGGCTGCCTCGGCGTCGCCGAGGAAGGCGTGGATCGTCGTCGCCGCCTTGAGCCGCTCGAGGCCCGCGGCGGAGCTCGGATCGGTCGCGTAGGCGCTGTCGAGGTAGCGCGCGGCGCGCGAGAAGTCGCCGCGGTCGGTCGCCACGGTGGCGAGCGCCGTCAGCACCGGGCCGCGCTTGCCCGACCGCGGATACGCCGCCACGAACTCGTCGCCGACCTCGTAAAAGCGCGTCACGTCGCCGCGATCCTTGGCCACGAGCAGCGCGTTGTAGAGCGCCTGCTCACCCAGGCCCGAGCCCTTGAAGCGCTTGGCCATCGACAGGAGCTTCTCGTCGCGGTCGCTGCCGGCTGCGATGGTGAGCTCCGTGACCTGACGCTGCTCGGTCTTCGCGAGGATGTCCTTGACCTCCTCCTTGAACTTCGCGTCGCCGAGCTTGGGCTCATCGACCATGCGCTTTCCGAGCGCCAGCAAGGTCTCGTAGTCCTCTATCACGCGCAGCGCATCGAGCGCGAGGTGCGCGCCCGCGACGGCCTCGTTGGTCGTGGGGAACTGCCGCGCGAGCGCGTAGAACAGCTCCGCCGACCGCGGGTACTCGCCCGCGTCGTAATAGCTCTGCGCGATCGAGAACTTGATCGTCGCGCTCTTGGGGTCGTTCGGATTCTCGGCCAGGAACGCCGCGCCCACCTGGCGGATCCCCGCCCAGGCGCCGAGGAGGTCGAGGCGCGCCAGCCCCCCCTGATCGAGCGCGCGCTGGTACGCCGCGATCGCGTTCTGCTGGGCCTGCTTGCGCTGCGCCACCGCCTTGACCAGCGCCGCGACCTTCTCGAACGCGCGTCCGGCGTCGAACGGCCGGTCGGCCGCGAGCAGCGCCTCGGCGTGGTTCTGCAGGATCTCCACCCGCTGGCGCGAGCCGGGGAAGTAGTCGAGGTACGCTTGGTACGCGTCCGCGGCGACCGCCTGCTGACCCACCGACTTCTGTTCATTGCCCGCGAGCTGTGCCTTGGTGGCGATGTCGCGCGCGTAAACCTCGAACTCCGCCGCCAGCTTGTCCCGGCTCTTTGGCGGCAGCCGCGGGTCGTAGTAGCGCGCCTCCAGCACGCGCCCGAGGTGCGCCACGTCGACGTGCGCGTGTTCGTAGGCCCGGCCCTTGGTCACGTTGTCGTAGAGCTTGCGCGCGCTCTCCACCGCCTCCTCGTCGCCATTGGCCGCCGCCAGCACCTCACGCAATGCGGTCGCGCCCTGACCGTACATCTGCTTGACGAAGAAGCGATTGGCCGCGCGCCGCATGGCGGCGATGAAGTCGCTCGAGGTATCGGCGAGCTCGCGAAAATACGGCGCCGCGGGTTTTTCGCCATAGACCTCCGGATAGCAGTAAGCGAGATCGACCAGCGCCTCGCGGCGGATGTTGAGGCTGCGCTGCGTCGCCACGAGCTGATGCGCGCCGCGCGGGGTCTCACGGTCGCGCAGCACCTGCTCGAACAGGCGGACCGCGCCCTTGCAGTCCTCCTTGTTGACGCGAACCCAGGCGAGCTTGTAGCGCGCGAGCGGGTGCACGTGGCTCTTCGGCTCCACCAGGACGAGCGAGTAATAGCTCTCCGCCCGCTGCAAGTCGCCCTTGTCGAACTCGGTGTCGCCGAGGATGAGGTACGCCTCGAGCCGGTGCGGGCTCTTCGGGTAATTCTCGATCAGGCGCTCGTAGTGCGCCTTCATCTGGTCGAACTCGCCGAGCTCGCGGTATTCGTGCGCCATCAGGAACAGCGCCGCGTCATTGCGACGGTAGCGCGGGAACTCCCGCAAGAGGCGATCGTACGTGCCCACCGCGAGGTTCTTGAGGAGGCGCGCCTCCGGGGCGTCGATCGCGCGCCGCTGGTCCCCGCGCGCGTGGTTGGTCTCGTACACCACGAGCCACGCGTAGCGCGCCCGCTCGGTGTAGAGCTCGGCCAGACGCATGTAGAGGTCGGGCAGGTAGTCGGCGCCACGCGACCGCTGGATCATGCGCTTGGTGACCGCGACCGCGAAATCGACCTTCTTGGCCTCCTGCTTGAGCGCCTCGATCGGATCGGCCGGCGCCGGGGGTTTGGGCGGCGGCCCGCTCGCACAGCCGAGGAGCACCGTCAGGACGATGGTGCGAACATGGCGCGCGATGGGCGGCACTAGCGCACGCACCTGTCTTCGACCAGCACCTGCAGGTCGTGGATCTCGTCCGACCAGTACTCGCCATTGAACCGGAAGTAGGCGCGACTGCCGGCCGCAGGCACCTTGGCGCGCTGACCGCCCTCGCGCACGACGACGCCCTCGTCGCCGATGCGCTTGAAGAGCTCGATACCGAGCTCGTAGTCGAGGATGCTCATCTGCTCGTCCACCAGGAGGAGCTCCGACGCCAGCCGGTCGATCGCCTTCTCGAGGTGCCGGCCGAGCTGGACCTGCGCGAGCGCCAGCTTGGTGTCGTAGATGCCGCGCAGGAAGCCCGAGAGCTCCTGGTCCGGCAGGTTCTGCGCCGTGGTGCGCTCGACCTCGAGCCGATCGCGCCACTTGCGCGTGGGCAGGAGGTCGTCGCGCCGCATCACGGCGTTTCTGAGCTCGGCATCGTCGAGGAGCGACTTCCGCTCGCGCACCCGCTGCAGCGTCGCGCGGTACTTCTTGCGGAATTCCGTGACGGTCAAGCGGGCCGCGCGGAACTGGCACAGGCGCTTGAGCGCGAGCGCCCGCAAGAGCGCCCGTTCGGGGGCAAACAGGCGCCGGTAGACGGGCGCGCCGAGGCCCATCACGAGGCCCAGCGCCTTGCGCTCGTCCCGATCGGCGAGCTGGTTCCACGCCTTCTCCAGCAACACGACATCCTGCTCCGACAACGGCGAATCGATCTTGGCGTAGGTGTCGAATGCGTCCTGGTACTTCTTGCGCTCGTAGGATATCCGCGCAATGGCGAGCCGCGCGTCATTGCGGATGCCCCCCGGCGCCTTCGGGTCGTCCATGAGCGCGCGCAGGATCTTCTCCGCGCCCGCCTCATTGCCCTCCGACAGCCGCTCCACGCCGAGCGCGAACCGCGCGCGCAGCCCATAGTACTCGTCGCTCTTGGCCAGCTCCTCGAGCCGGCGCTGCCCCCAGTCGTGGTAGCCGCGACGCAGCTCGCCGAGCCCTTGGTAGTACTGGACGAACTCCATCGTGTCGGGCGGCAGGTCGCCGAACTGATTGCCGAACAGCACCTGGTCGATGAGCCGCTGCTCGTCGAGCTGCTTTGCGCGCACGAGCTCCTCGAGCACGCCGAGCGCTCGCCCCACGAGCTCGGGCGAGCGCCGCCCGGTGATGACGTCGATGTAGAGCTCGGTGGCGCCCTGCACGAGGCCCATCCCGCGCAATGCATTGGCCAGATGGAACTGGGCCTGCTCGCGCTTGAGCTCCGTCTCGGGCAACCCGCGGTAGACCGCGTGCAGGCGCCCCGCCGCCGTCGCAAAATCCTTGGCGTACAGGCGCTCGAGGCCGAGGTCGTACTGCCGGTCGAGCTCTGGCGAGTACTGGGGCTTCGGCGCCGCCAGCGCCGCCGCCGGCACCGCCAGCGCCACCACCAGGAACGACGCCGCTCGTCTCACTTCGAGTCGCCTCCGAGCGAGAGCGCGATCGAAAGCGCCAGCCACAGCTCGTTCTTCGCCGAAAGACCCTTGGTGATGTCCTTGAAGAGGACGTAATCGCGGACGTCGAAGCGCAGCGACCAGTGACCACCGAGGTGGAAGCGCATGCCAGCGCCGAAGTCGGGGCCGGGGCGAAATGCGCTCGGCTTCATCTTGACGAAGCCAGCCCCGAGCACGAAGAACATCTCCGCGTGGACGACGGACTGGTTCAGGAGCGCGAACTTGCCGTAAAACGGCTTGACCACGACGCTGGTCGAGCCCAGGTACTCGACCGATTCGATCAGCGTCGGCGCCACCGGCGTGAAGTTGCTCATGAGCTCGTCACGCAGGTCCGTGTCGAGCCCCTTGGCGTACATGAACTGCGCCACCTCCCAGGCCCACAGGTCGCTGAAATGGTAGGTGTAGCCGCCGCCGAAGGTCAGGCCCTTGACGAAGGCATTGAGCGGCAGCACGCCACCCGACGCGTTCAGCTCGTGCTTGAGCTGGAACGCTCGGTTCTGCACGGCGTAGGTGCCGGCCTGTTCCGCGTCGTCATACGCGTGCGACACCCGGGGCGCGAACGTCCCGAGGAGCGCCAGCCCAAGCAATCCAATCGGAATCCGTCTCATGCCCCCTCGCATCTCTACGCTAATCAACACTGCATCCAGACCGAAACGATCAGAGTCCCGCGCCCACGGTGCCGAACACGAACGGATAGACGACCGTCACGGGCCCACCCTTGGGCTGCGGGAACCGCCAGCCCTGGATGGAGCCCTGGATGCACGACGCCACCTCGGTGTTGCGCACGCTCGAGAACTTCACGCGCACGACGCCCACGTTGCCCGACGGCTGCACCACCCACTCGAAGCTGATCTTGCCCGCGAGCGTCGGGTCCTTGAGCAGCTTGCGCTCGTAGCAGGCCTGCACCTCGCGCAGATGCGCGTTGACGACCTTCTGGATCTCGCCGCGATCGAGCTCGCCCTGCACCTGGATCTCGCGCTGTGGCGGCCGCGTCACCAGGCCCCGCACCTGCCCGCTCGGCCCGGTGCCCGCCATCCTGCCGACCTTGCCCGTGACCTCGGCCGCCGTCTTCGTGTTCACGCGCCCCGAGCCCGATCCCGCGGGCGCGAGCTGCAGCTGATTGCCCGGCACCTTGCCGATCACGCCCGACACCTTGAAGCCACCACCCGATCCGCGGCTCGGCGTCGCGGCATCGAGGTTCGTGGTCGCGACGGTCGAGGCGCTCGCCGAGCTCGAGGACGACGGCATGCCACCGAGCGCGTTCATGAGCTTCGAGGCGCTCGCCGAGGGCTTGGGCGGCTGCGGGGCCGGCGGCGTCGGCGAGGGCGTGGGGGCCACGGCGACCTTGGTCGGGCTCGGCTTGGCCCTGGGCGCCGGCGTCGGAGTGCGCGTCGGTTGCGGCTTCGGGATCGCCTTTGGCACCTCCACCTTCACCTCCGGCTCCGGGGCCGGCGGCGGCGGCGGTGGCGGCGGTGGCGGCGGCTCGAGCTCGAGGTCCTTGAGCGCGACCTTCGCGAAGCGCGCCTCGCCGCTGTCGGTGGCGCCCGCCTCGCGCGCGGCGCCGTACGCGAGCAGCGAAAACACGCCGATGTGGATCATCATCGACAGCACCGACGTGACGAGGCTCGCCGGCTGCGGCTTCAGGTTCGGAGGCGGCGAGGGCAAGGCGCGCGCGCGCCGCACGAACTGCAGGTGCACGCGCTGCCAGGGCAGCACGTCGAGCGTCACGCCGAGCGACGGGACGAGCTCGATCGAGAGCCAACCGTCGGTGGCCGTGGCGATCTCCGACGCGTCGATCGGCTGGTCGCCGCGCGTCACCACGAGGCCCACGCCGTCGCCCACCTGAACACGCAGCAGGCCCGGCTGCTCCAGGCGGCACTCGCCGAGCCGGCCATCGGGGCCCGCCGGCAGCGTCAGGCGCTCGCCCGGGTGCAGGTGGCGCACATCCGCGACGCGGTCGCCGAAGAAGCTGATCACCTCGACCGCGAGATCGGCCGCGGTGCCCGGGTCCTGTTCGCCGTGAGCGCGCATCTCGCTCAGAAGGTCGAACGGCGGCTCGAACGGCTCGTCGTCCTCGTCGTCGTCCTCGTCGTAGATGGGGTTCTCGCCCGAGGGTGACAGATACGTCGCGGCGAATGCGTCCGGTCCGGCGAACGGGTCGCCCGGCACGCTCGGCGGCGACGGCGTCGAGACCCCGGTGTCCACCGCCGCGACCGCGCGACGCACCGCGCTCGGTGCATCCTCGAGCTCGATCGGGATCGAGCCGGTCGGCACGTCGAGTCGGCCGGGCAGCGGCGCGACCTCGGTGTGCTCCGCCTCGCCAGGCCGGGCCGGGCTCGGTGCACGCGGC
>JAHFDS010000568.1 GCA_023248855.1 Myxococcales bacterium | reverse complement strand
GTCTGCGCCGTGCAGGTCCATGACCAGATGTCCGTGCGGGGCTCGGACATCTGGTCATGGACCTGCACGGCGCAGACGTGTCTCGCAAGGAGGTCCTGCGACGCTTCGCGTCCGCGCTCGATCAGGTCGCCTCGGTGAGAGCCGTTGCTACCGACGTGGACGACCGTCTGGCGAAGACGCGGCGCGAGCTCAACGCTCACGCGAGGACGCTCCACCAGCCACGACCGGAAACAGGACGAAGCATCTACGACCTCTATGCCGAGGAGAAGGCGGCAGCGATCCGATGCGCCTCGCAACACACCCGCTTTCGGGGAGCCGCCTTGACGCGCCTGTCGCCAACGGCGCTCGACGAGATCGAGCGGCTCCTCAGGCGCGCAGGAGCGATGGCGCCGCTGTTCCTGCACACAGATCCCTCGCCCTGGACGAACGCCAACCTGCCCGATCCGAACGAGGTGCTCGAGGTGCTGGACGCCGCACGGCGCCTGCGCGCTCAGCATCTGCCGGCCGTTCGCGACCTGCTACGAGAGGCGGCCGCGACGGAGATCCATCCACCATCGACGCTGTCGCAGGCACGACAGGCAACAACCGCGTTGTCGCAGGTCGTCGAGGTTGGCCGCGAGTACGACGTGCGCAGAATCGCGGCAGGGCAAACTGCAGCCGAGTTGGCGGACCTGCTGCGTGCCCTCGCTCCATTGGCAAGTGGGCTTCTCATGTTCCTGCTTGCGTGGCTGTTCTCGTCAAGATTCCGGAAAGCGCTGGCCTTGCTCCGCGAGTACCGGCGAGCGAAGGCCCCTCGTGGCCAGCTCTTTCTCGAAGCGCGCAGGCTCGAGCAGGCACTGACGGCGTGGCGGGGTGTTTCGGGCGGGCAACCGCCCGACGCGTTCGACGCAACACCATTGGCGAGTGCCCTCCAGGCCGCGTGGCCCGACGTGGACCGCATCAGCGGAGTCCTGAAGACCGACGTTGCCAGCTCTTCGTTCGGCGAGCTCGAGGAGATGCTGGATCGACTGCTGGCCGACTCGGACACCGCACGTGCCGTGCCCGCGGTGCGGGAGATCGAGTATCGCCTCGCTGCGCTGGGCGCAGATGCGGTGGTTCACGAGTTGCGTGAGCGCAAGGTCGCGCCTTCCGACTGGCCAAGCCTCTTCCGGCACGCTTGGCTTGTCTCCTGCCTGGAGGCGGTGGAAGCCAACGATCCAACCCTGCGACGGTTCGCGGGCCGCGATCACGACGGTGTCGTCACCGAGTTCCAGCGTTCGGACCTCGAGTCGGTGGCGGTCGCCCGTGAACGCATTCGGCGCGCACATGCCGAACGTGTGATCGAGACGATGAACAAGCACCCCGAAGAGCAGCAACTCGTGAAACGGGAATGCGCGAAGCGTAGCCGCCACCTTGCCGTCCGCACTCTGCTCAACCGAGCTCCCAACGTGCTCACGACCCTCTGTCCCTGCTGGATGGCCAGCCCGCTGTCGGTCGCACAGTTAATGGACACCTCACGCCGCTACTTCGACGTCGTCGTGTTCGACGAGGCCAGCCAGATCTTGCCCGAGGACGCAGTGCCCGCGATCCTCCGAGGAGAGCACGTGGTCGTGGCCGGTGATCAGCACCAATTGCCACCGACGACGTTCTTCGCCGGCTCTACTGACGATGCTGACGACGAAGAGTCAGCCACCGCGGGCTTCGAGAGCCTCCTCAACCAGATGTGCGGGATCTTCGCTCCGTGGCCTCTGGAGTGGCACTACCGCAGCCTCGATGAGCGGCTGATCGCGTTCTCCAATCGCCATATCTACTCGAGCAGCCTGGTCACCTTTCCAGGTGTGGGGGGACCGCCGTCGGTCTCCCATGTACTGGTCCCCTGGAGGGCGGTGGATGGCGAGGAGGACAGCTCGAGCGCCGAGGTTGAAGCCGTTGTGGGTCGCGTCTTGGAGCACGCGGCCGCTCGTCCTGGCGAGACGCTGGGAGTCATCACCATGGGGATCAAACACCGCGACCGGATCCAGCACGCCCTTGACCAGGCGCTGGGCGGCCGCCGAGACCTGGAGGCATTCTTTGACGAGCGTCGCCCAGAGCGCTTCTTCGTCAAGAACCTGGAGCAGGTGCAAGGTGACGAGCGTGACGCGATCATCCTCTCTGTCGGCTACGGCAAGGATCGCTCCGGGCGATTGCCCTACCGCTTCGGGCCATTGCTCACCGAGGGTGGCTACCGTCGGCTGAACGTGGCGATTACCCGCGCGCGGCGCCGGATGTTGCTCGTCTCCGCCTTCACGCACCACGACATGGAGGAGTCGCGCAGTACGAACGAGGGTGTCAGACTCCTGCGGGGCTACCTTGAGTTCGCGGGGTCCGATGGCGCGGTGCTGGATGGCGCCACTGGGACGGAGACTGCCCTCAATGCCTTCGAGATGGATATCAAGGATGCGCTGGAGCGCGTCGGTCTCTCGCTCGTTCCTCAGGTCGGCGTCTCGCGCTATCGCATCGACTTCGGCGTGCTGCACCCTCGTCAGCCGGGGCGGTATGTGCTCGCCCTGGAATGCGACGGCGCGAGCTACCACTCGGCCGCGACAGCGCGCGATCGCGATCGCCTGCGACAGCAGCAACTCGAGAGCCTGGGCTGGCGATTTCACCGGATCTGGTCGACCGACTGGCGTCTCCGCCGTGGGGAGGAGATTCAGCGCGCCGTCGCGTCCTATGAAGAGGCCGTGCGTCTGAGCGACGAGAGCGAAGCGTCTCAGCCGGCACCGATCAGAGCCGCCGAGCGCATCGAGGAAATCTCCGAGGAGCGGCGCGACCGTCGCTCGGCCAGGCCGCGCGGACCGCGCCCGCAGGTGGTGACCGGCCTCAAGATCGAGCAATACCGGGCCGATGACCTGCGGGCCATCGTCCAGTGGATCCTCTCGGACGGCCTTCTCAGGACGGACGATGATCTGCTCGCGGCTGCCCTCGAGGAGCTGGGGTTCCGTCGGCGCGGCAAGCGGATCGATGAGGCGCTCCGGGAAGCCATTCGAGCGAGTCGCCGCCTTCACGCATAGCCGACGCCTCTACCGGGCCATTGGCCGCTTTGACGGGGACCGAAGCGGTTCTCGAGGAGGCGAGATGGCCGCTGACACGAAGACCCTTCCGACGCTCCCGACGATCGAGCAGATCTGCAAGCTCGCGCCGGGGGAGATCCTGTCCGATGACAGCCTGGCGACGCTGTTCGGGCACTTCGAGGCCGACAGGGACCTCGGGTGGGACCGGACGAATCTCACGGCGGAGCTGGTCGAACATCCGCGGCGTGCGCTCAAGTGGGCCATGCTCGCGGCGGCCGCCGAGCGGTACGCGGCGGACCTCGAGCTCGCCGCGAAGGACCTGCGCGCCCGGATCGATGCGCGGACCCGCCAGGCGTTCACGTCCGCGGCCGTGAAGTTCACCGAGGCGATGGTCGCCGCCAGCATCGACTCCGACCCGCAGTACCAGGAGTCGCAGCGCGCCCTCCACGGCGTGCACGCGAAGGCACGGATCCTCGCGGATGTACGCGAGCTGTTCCGGCACCGGAAGGATCTCCTGATCCAGGAGGCGCTGCAGCTGCGCATGGAGGGCGGCGCAGATCCCTGCGTGTCGCTCGACATTCGAAGGAGGCAGGCCGCGCTTGCCGATCTCGAACGCCGCGGGATGACCCTCGCGGAGGCCGTGTCGATGGGCGCGGGTAGCGCCGACGGTCGCCCGGATCGCACCCCTGTGCGCTGAGCGCGACGAACAGATCTGACGACGAGATGAGCAGGAAAGACGAGGAGGCCGGTATGGGCAACGACGTGACGACGGACGCGAGCGGCGAGCAGGTTCCACCGGAGGTTCCGGGCGAGGCCCAGGGGCGCGTCAAGGAGCGCATCGCCATCGACGTGGGCAGCACGATGGCGGCGATGAACGCGATGGACGAGGCGCGGCTCTCGCGCGGCAAGGGCGACAAGATGAAGTTCCTGTCGCCCGCCCAGCTCGCGATCGGCATCAACACCCTCAAGATCCTGCCGCCCTGGACGCGCACGCCGCCGCATGCGGGCCGCTTCTGGCGCGCGGTGTGGGTGCACTTCGGCCTCGGCCCGGCGGGCGAGACCAAGACGGCCCTCTGCGCCCGGCGCAT
>JAHFDS010000161.1 GCA_023248855.1 Myxococcales bacterium | reverse complement strand
CGCGGAGGCTTGCGGCTCGAGGACGCCCAGCTCTACATCAAGGCGCTGCGCACCGCGGGCCTGGTGGCGCAGGTCGAGCCAGACGGCACCGACCTCAACCCTGCGCGGCCGAGCCCGCCGCGCCCCGTGGCTCCGGCAAAGGCGCCGATCCCGCCACGATCGCCGGTCGCCGCCGCGCCTGTTCTGCCGCCTTTGCCCCCGAGGACCCCGCCAGCGGCTCGGCCCGCGCTGGCGCCTCCAGCGTCGGCGGCGCCCACCCCGCGGGCCGTGGCCGCGGAACCCGCGCCAGAGCGACACGCCCCGACCACCGTCGCCCCCGTGGAGCCACCGGATGAGCTCGTCACCCGCCCGTATCCGATCGCGCTGGTCGAGGACCTGGTGGAGCAATCGGCGAGCCGCACGCCAGCCCCCCGCGAGGAAGCGCTCGACCCGCCGAGGAGCTCGAGCTGCGTGATCGATCTCGGAGACGCCGCTGCGCCAGGCCTCGTGGAGCTGCTCCCCATGCTCGACGTCGGCGAGCTCCCCTCGCCATCCTGGGACCCTGGAGACCTCACGCTCGATGCCCCGCTGGCGCTGGACCTGCCTGCCGCGCCCGCGCGTGACCCGGGCCCGCGCGAAAAGGCCGAGCGGGCGCCCGCCACGGACCTCGGCCTCGATCTGTCCTTGCTCGACGAGGGCCCTGATCCGGCGTTCGACGATCTGACGCAGCCATCGCGCGGCTCGCCTCATGAGGTCCCGCCGCTTTCCCTCGACGACTTCGATCCCCTCAAGTAGGCGCGGAATCCGCGGAACCAAGTACCTTCACGCGCGCGCGCAGGTAGCAAACAGAAGGAGGGGCGCAGCAGTGCCGCGCCCCTCCTCCTAGGCTAGCTCTTGCTCCGGCCGTCGGCCGGAAGCTCGTTACTTCTTCTTGCCCTTCTTGCCGCCGGCCTTCTTGCCACCGGCCTTCTTGCCACCGGCCTTCTTGCCGCCGGCCGCCTTCTTGCCGCCGCCCTCGGCCTTGCCCTCGACCTTGACGAGCTCGATGCGACGGTTGGCCTCACGGCCTTCCGGCGTCTCGTTGCTCATCTTCGGCATGTCGCTGCCGTAGCCCTTGACCATGAGCATCTTCTTACCGACGCCCGCCTTGCCGAGATAGCTCGCAACCGCCTGAGCACGCTTTTTCGACATGGCCTTGTTCTTCGGCTTCGCGCCGCGGTCGTCGGTGTGGCCCTGGACCTCGACCCTGGCGCCACTGTCCTTGATGAGCTTGCCGATCTCGTCGAGCAGCGGCTTGCCCTCATCGCTGAGGTTGGCCGACTCGCCCTTGAAGATCTTCGTGGCCGGGATCTCGACGCGGCCCGACGCGAACGACGGGCAACCCGTGTCGTCGACCGGCACGCCGGCGATCGTCCCCGGGCACTTGTCGTTCGGATCGATGACGCCGTCCGCATCGCTGTCGGTCGGCGGCGGGGGCGGCGGGGGCGGCGGGGGCGGCGGGGGCGGTGGCGCCTCCTCGGGGCAACCATCCGCGTTCACCTTGGTGCCCGCAGGCGTACCGGGGCACTTGTCCTTGTCGTCCGCCACGCCATCGCCGTCGCTGTCCGCAGCCAGCGGGGGCGGCGGGGGTGGCGGGGGCGGCATGGGCGCGGCCTCCTCGGGCTTGCGCGCGACGCCGAAGGTGAAGGTCAGTCCCACGTCGATGCTCTTGCGATCGAACAGGTTCTTGTACTCGGCGGGGGTGTTGACCTTGTCGCCCGGGAAGTTCGTGTCGCTGAGGTGGATCAACGTGAAGTTGACGAACGGGCCGATATTGATCGCGCCGAGCGAGAGCTCGTAGCCGCCACCGGCCAGGAAGCCGAAGTTGCTCTTCTGCGCATACGCGGCCATGCCGGCCTGCGCATGCACGTAGAAGTTGCCGGACTTGCCGGTCGCGAAGCGGAGCCGCGGACCGCCGACGATGAAGTGTCCCTTGGTCGTCCCCTCCGACGCCGTGCGCATGAAGTCACCGTTGTAGGTGACCGCGAAGTGCAGCGGTCCCGCCAGCATCACGTCCAAGCCGGCGAGCGCATCGAAACCAGGGTTCTTCTTGTTTCGGGTCCGGTAGGGACTGACGCTGTTCTCGTCCCCCTGGACCTGGAGGTTGACGCCACCGCCAATCGTGAGGTTGAGCTTGCCGGTCTCGGCGAGCGCTGGAGCCGCAGTCCCCAGCGAGGCCAGGATCAGGCCCAGACATAGCTTCTTCTTCATACCTAAATTACCCCCTTTGTCATCGGTGTGCGATTTTGCCGCGCACTATACCTACACATGCCGACGTGCGCACCCTTTTTTGGGGCGCACGTTTCGGCGAAATCAGACACTTTTCTGCGCTGTCGCAGCCAGTCGGCGCCGATTCAGCGCTGCTCGAGCGGGATCCACTCGCTGCTGTCCGGGCCGACGTAGATCTGGCTCGGGCGGAAGATGCGGTTGTGCTGCAGCTGCTCGCGCCAGTGCGCCAGCCAGCCGGCGACCCGCGCCATGGCGAAGATGGGCGTGAAGAGGTCGCTCGTGATGCCCATGCGGTCGTAGACGATGCCCGAGTAGAAATCGACGTTCGGGTAGACGCCCTTTTGGCCGAGCCGGCGTTCGACCGCGGTCTCGAGGGCCTTCGCGATGTCGTAGAGCGGCGTCGTGCCGAAGCGGTCGAACAGCGGCGTGACCAGGCCCTGCAGGATCTTCGCGCGCGGATCCTTGACCTTGTATTCGCGATGCCCGAAGCCGGAGATCTTGTCCTTGGCCTGGACCTTGCGCTCGACGAACGCCTCCACCTCGGCCACGCCGCCGATCTTGCGCAGCATGGTGAGGACATCCTCGTTGGCTCCCCCATGGAGCGGGCCCGCGAGCGTGCCGACCGCAGTGGACACCACGCTGTAGGGGTCGGCCAGCGTCGAGCCGGTGACGCGCGCCGCGAACGTCGAGGCGTTCATCGAATGCTCGGCGTGAAGGACCAGGCAGACGTCGAGCATGCGCTGGACCAGCGCGTCCGGTTCGCGCTCGCTCAGCATGTAGAGGAAGTTCGCGGCATGCGGCAGGTCCTCGCGCGGCGCGATGTCGCGGTCTCCCTTGCGCATGCGCGAGAAGGCCGCGATCACCGTCGGAAGCTTGGCCACGAGCCGCACGAAGGCCTCGTACTGATCCTTGGGATCCGTCGGCTGGAGCTTCGGATAGAACATCCCGAGGGCCGCGATGGCCGCCGCGAGCGCGTCCATCGGATGCCCGCCCTCCGGCAGGCACTTGAGCAGATCGAGGATGCGGTACTTCAGGCGGCGGTGCCGGCGCAGATCGCCGTCGAACCGGGCGAGCTCGACCTTGGTGGGCAGCTGGCCGAAGAAGAGCAGGTACGCGGTCTCCTCGAAGCCAGAGCGCTCCGCGAGGACCTCGGCCGAGAAGCCCCGGTACTTGAGGATCCCTTTGTGCCCGTCGATCGAGCAGATCGCCGACTCTGCGGCCGGCACGCCGGCCAGGCCCGGTACGTATTCGCTCATGGGGAAAGCGTATGCTCGTTCCAGGCTGGAATGAACGGGGAGTTTCGCGTCACTCGTCGTCGTCGTCCCCGGTGGGGCCGCCCTCGATCCCGTACTTGCGCATGAGCTTTCTGAAGTACTTGCGGTCGATGTCGGCCTCGCGCGCCGCGTGCGAGATGTTGCCGTTGTTCTTCTTGAGGAGCTGCAGCAGGTAGTCGCGCTCGAAGGCGCTGATCCACTTCTCCTTGGCGTCCTTGAACGTGGCGTCCACGCCGACCGTGGGCGCGTCGGCCCCCCCACCCCCGACCGGCGGCGCCGCGGCCGCGCCGCGCCCGGCCGGCCCGAGCCCCTGCTGGCGCAGCTGGTCCGGCAGATCGGACACCGCGATCTCGGTGCCCTCCGCGAACGACACGGCGCGTTCGATGACGTTGACCAGCTCGCGCACGTTGCCCGGCCACTGGTACTGGCAGAGCAGGTCCATCGCGTCGCGGGTCATCCCGTGTACCCGCGGCTCGGAGGCTCCACCCTCGCCCGGCACCATGTTGTAGTGGTGCGTCTTGAGGAAGTGCTTGACCAAGAACGGGATGTCCTCGACGCGCTCGCGCAGCGGCGAGAGGAACAGGCGCACCACCGAGAGCCGGTAGAAGAGGTCCTGCCGGAAGCGCCCGGCGCGCACCTCGTCCTCGAGGTTTCGGTTGGTCGCCGCGATGACGCGCACGTCCACCTTGATGGGCTTGTTCGAGCCGACGCGCTTGATCTCGCGCTGCTCGAGCGCACGCAGGAGCTTGGGCTGCAGATCGATCGACAGCTCACCGAGCTCGTCGAGAAAGAGCGTGCCCCCGTGCGCCATCTCGAAGATGCCCTGGCGCGTCATGATGGCGCCGGTGAAGGAGCCCTTCTCGTGGCCGAAGAGCTCGCTCTCCATGAGGTTCGCGGGCACGGCGCCGCAGTCGAAGACCATCATCGGGCCTTCGGCGCGCGGCGACAGCTTGTGCACCGTCTGCGCGACCACCTCCTTGCCGGTGCCGGTCTCGCCCTCGATGACGACCGTGGTCGAGGTCGGCGCGATCTTCTCGATGATGGCGTACAGCTCGCGCATGCGCGCGTTGCGCCCGATGATGTCGCCGCAGCGGTCCTTCTTGGACGGGACGATCTCGACCTTCTCCTCGCCCGCGTAGAACTTGAGCTCCGTCTTGCCGAGGCCGATCGTGCAGCCGGGCTTTAGGAACCCCTCCTTGATGCGCACGCGGTTGATGAAGGTGCCGTTCGTGGACGCGAGGTCCACCAGCGCATAGCCGCTCGCCTCCTGCACGATGCGACAGTGGTAACGGCTGACGGTCTCGTCGTGCAGGACGAGGTCGTTGTCGTCCATCGCGCCGATGGTGATGGTCCCCTGGTCGAACGACCATTCGCGGGCGCGCCCGCCGCCGCGCGCGCCCGGCTCGGGCGTGTACACGAGCTTGCACTTGCGTAGCCGGATCGTCTGCGGCTTGCCGTCCTCGTAGTGCACCCGGGTCGGCGGGACGAAGTCCGGGAACTTCTTGTGCGGCGCCGCTCCCTCGGACGTGTCAGCCGGGTCGCTGGGTGGGGTCATGTGGCCCCAGCGTAGCGAGGTCGTCGGGAGAGTGTCAAGAACGAGTGGGGCCTCCTTTTCCCATCCAGCTGATAGGCTGGATGCGCGTGCCCGACGACGTCATCGTCAAGCGGCTGGAGGTCGACGCGGACAGCCACGGGTTCCGCCTCGATCGGTTCATCCAGCGCAGCATCCCGCGTCTGTCGCGCTCGCGGATCCACCGCATCCTCCACGAGGTGCGCATCGACGGCGTCCCGGCCGACAAGCCGTCGCGCCGCGTGTACGCGGGCAGCGTGGTCGAGATCCACCGGCCGGCCCCGCGCGAGCCCGAGGTGCCGAGGCACTTCGAGGTGCTCCACGACGACGCGTGGATGCTGGCCATCGACAAGCCGAGCGGCCTGCCCATGCACACGACCGCGCGCTTCTACCGGAACACGCTGACGGCGCTCCTGCGCGAGCGCTACCCGGGTGAGCCGCTGCAGCTCGCGCACCGGATCGACAAGGAGACAAGCGGTGCGCTGCTGGTCGCGCGCGGACCGCACGCCAAGGCGCGCATCCAGCGGGCGTTCCTCGCGGGCGCCGTGGACAAGCGGTACCTCGCGATCGTGCGCGGCACGCCGCCCGAGGGCGAGATCTCCGTGCCCCTGCGGCTCGATCCGCGTTCGAGGACGCGCGTGCGCATGCAGGTCGTCGCGTCCGGTACGCCCGGGGCGCTCACCGCCTGCACCGCGCTACGCGTCGTCGAGCGCGTCGGCGAGCTGTCGCTCATCGAATGCCGGCTCATCGCCTCGGGACGGCAGCACCAGATCCGCGTGCACCTCGCGCATCTCGGCTGCGCCCTGGTTGGGGACAAGCTCTACGGTCCGCCGGGCGAGGACGCCCTGTTCATGCAGCTGTGCGACCTCGAACGCGAGGGCCGCGAGGCCGAGGCGCGGGTCATCGCCGCGGAGCGCCTCGGCCTTGGCCGGCATGCGCTCCACGCGTCGCTCCTCGGCCTGCCGCACCCAGGCTCTGGCGCGTGGATCGAGATCCACGCGCCCCTGCCTGCCGACCTGCGGGGGTTGCTGGGCCGGTAGCCTCGCTCAGCCGATGTGGCCGCAGCGATTGGCGACGCCGCCGCCACCGCAGGTGTCGGGCGAGACGCACATGCCGCAGCTCAGGGTGGCGCCGCAGCCATCGCCGATCTGGCCGCAGTTGGCGTTGGCCTGCGCGCAGGTGCGCGGCGTGCACGGGCGGTTGCCGCAGCGGCCCGGGGTGCCGCCGCCGCCACAGGTCTGCCCCGGCGGGCAGTCGCCGCACTGCAGGAGGTTGCCGCAGCCGTCGCCGGCCGGACCGCACTCGATGTTCTGCTGCGCGCACGTGCGCGGCATGCAGCTCATGGTGTGGCCGCACTGCCCCGGGACGCCGTTGCCGCCGCAGGTGTCGGGCGCCACGCACATGCCACAGTCGAGCTGCCCGCCGCAGCCGTCGCCGGCCGGGCCGCACATGATGCCCTGGCCCATGCAAGTGAGCGCGCTGCACGGGGGCGCTCCGCACTGGCTCGGTACCCCGCCGCCGCCGCAGGTCTGCGGAGGCGTGCAGGTGCCGCACTGGATGATGCCGCCGCAGCCGTCGCCGACCGGGCCGCAGTTGGCCATCTGTTGCGCGCACGTGCGTGGCGTGCACGGTGGCGGCACGTCCGGCGTGATGCAGTTCGTGAGGTCGAAGATCATGTACTCGATGACCTTCTCCTGCGGCGTCAGCGGCGCGGACGTGCAGTAGGTCGGGAAGGTGGGGGGCGGCGTCGCGCCCGTGCCGGCGTTCGCGACGTGGAAGTCGGAGAACAGCACGCGGCCGCACTGGTTCGCGATGGGGGCCGCCTGCGGCGTGTTGAAGGTGTAGTGCTGCACGGTGGCACCCGACCTCGGCGTCTGTGCCGCCGTCGAGTAGATCCAGCGCTGGCCGGGGGCGACGACGCCGTCGAGGTCATTTCGGGGGACGCTGATGCTGATGGTGTTCGGCCCGTTCGACGCGCCCACGCGCATGAGCCACTGCATGAACGTCGCGCCCTTGGGGAAAGAGGTGTCCACGGTCGCGGTGATGGCCGCGTCGTTGGCGGACGGCGTGTGGGTGAGGTCGGGATCGGCGTCCCACGTGCCCGTCGTGCTCCAGGGCGTGGTCTGGTAGAGCCAGGTGTACTCGTAGTGGGTCGCCATGACGCGCCCGCCCATGTCGGCGTAGGTCACGAGGTTCGAGCGCGCCGCTGCGGGCTTGGCGACCTGGCTGGCCTCGCACGCGAACATCGCCAGATCGTACTTCCTGAGCTGATTGATGTCGTTGTAGAGGGCGGTGCCGGCGCGCGTGTTCGTGCCGACCACGGCCCCGTTTTCCCGATAGAGGTGCACGCGACCGTTCTGATCGTCCGACGTGAACTCGCTGTGGTCGATGCCGATCTTGAGCAGCACGCACTCGAGCGCGTCCACCGCGCCCGTCACCATCGCGATCTTCGGGATGTCACCCTCGGCCTTGGTGCGCGGCAGGCGCGTGAGCTCGGTCGGAAGAGAGGTGTCACGGCACGGCGCCACCGTCGGGATCATGACCTGGCGACGCCAGCGTCCCAGCTGGATCACCATCGGGACGTTCGTCCCCGCGGGAACGTTCTCGAGCGTGAAGCGGCCGTCCGGTCCGCTCGTGGCCTGGACCAGCGGCGAGCCCGATGCGGTCCCGCTGCACTGATCGCACGACACGCCGGTCGTGGGAAACGGCGTCACGGCCGCGTTCGGGACGTACACCACCGCGCCAGGCAACGGGTCGGGGCTGCCGTACTGGGGCGGCGTCGGCGCGTAGACGATGCCTGACACGGTGGTCGTGCCCGCGTCGCAGTTGACCTGCCGCAGGCAAAGGCCCGTGCAGACCATGCCGCACACGCTCGGGGTGCCGCCACCGCCACAGGTCTCGCCGCCACGGACGCACGTGCCGCAGCTGAGGAAGCCTCCGCACCCGTCGGCAACGGGCCCGCAGTTGGCCCCCGCCTGCGCGCAGGTCCGCGGGGTGCAAGAGGGGTGACCGCAGCGACTCGGCATGCCACCGCCCCCGCAGCTGTCCTGCCCCATGCAGGTGCCGCACTGCACGATACCGCCGCAGCCATCGGCGACCGGCCCACAATCCGCGCCCGCCATCGCGCACGTGCGCGGGGTGCACATCATGCCGCCATCGCCCGTGCCGGTGCCGCCGCACTGGCTCGGCACGCCGCCACCGCCGCAGGTCTGCGGCGCGCTGCAGGTGCCGCAGCTGATCATGCCGCCACAGCCATCGCCCGCGGGGCCGCAGCCGACGCCGAGGTCCGCGCAGGTGCGCGTGGTGCAGCCCATGTGGCCGCATCGGCTCGGCATGCCCCCGCCGCCGCAGGTGTCAGGCGCGGTGCAGGTGCCGCAGTCGATGGTGCCCCCGCAGCCGTCGCCGACCGGGCCGCAATTGGCGCCCGCGCTGGCGCACGATCCGAGGTTGCAGGGTGCGTCGGCGCCCCCCGGGGGGCCGTCGGTCGGTCCGCCCGCAGCGCCACCGGACATGCCGCCCTGGCCGCCGCCCGCGCCCGAGTCGCGGCCGCCGGGGAGATTCCCGGAACCGGCGCCGCCGCTGCCTCCTGGAGGATTGGCGCTGCACGCGACCACCATCGCGGCCAGCATCGGCAGCACTCGCTTGGACCACTGCGAGACCCACGACTGTATCATCGAACCCTCCCAGGGCTGTGCTCGAGCCGAACCACCGGCTCTACGCACGGATCGACGACGCGTAGCGCATTTCGCAACAGCTTGACAAGGATCGAGTGCGCCTCGCAGTACGCTGGAACAACTTTCCCGCACGCCCTGAAGACTGCTCGCGCGTTCAGGCCGCGGTATCCGTGCTGGGCGTCACGGGACCCGCGACCTCGAGGTGCACGGAGGTGCCGAACAGCAGGGCCTCGCGCGCGTTGCCACCGAGGCGCAGCGTGGCGACCACCTCGGTGAGATGACCTGGCACGAGCCGGAACACGAGCTGGCTCGCCGACGCGTGGACCATGAGGAGCCCGAGGCCGGCGCCTCCCGGCCCCTCGGCCGGGGCCAGATCTGGATCGCCCACCCGTGACAGACGCTCCACGACCCGCTCGCGCGTGAGCGTGCCGAAGCCATCGCGCACGGCCACCCCGAGGGTCTGGCCGTCGCACGCGTACGAGAGCGTCACGGGCCGCTCCGCGGCGAGCGCGACATCGGGCTCCTGCGCGCGATGCAGCGGCTCGCCGGAAGCGTCGCGTGGGGCGTCGAAGAGGCCGTTCATGAGCAGCTCGTCCGCCACGAGCTGCACCCGGCTCGCACGATCCCGCGGCAGCTCGAGCGAGCCGACGAAGCCCTCGAGCGCCGACAACACCGCCCAGCGCTCGCCGGTGCGACGAAGCACGTGCGTGTGGATCGGGGTGCCCGAGAGGAAGAAGCCCGACAGGCCCTCGGCCGCGACCAGCCGGCGCCGCGCCAGCGTGTAGAGCGCATGCTCGTCAGGCCACGCCGTGCTACCGAGCTCCTCGAGGGTGGCCGGACCGGGCGGGCGCGAAGTGCCTCGCTTGGGGACGAGGTGCGCGACGGCCGGGTGCGCGAGCGCCGCGAACAGCCGCTCGGTCGCGCGCAGGCCCGCCACCGCCGCGATGGGGACACCGGGATAGGTCTTGCCGGTGCTCTCGGCGAGCCTTTCGGGCGGCGTGCCTGGCTCGAGGTCGAGATCGAGCAGCACGAGACGCACGTGGTCCCGGTCGCTCGGGCCCCAGTGAGGGGACTCGCACTGCACCACCTCGAGGCCGGCCGCCACGAAGGCCTGCGCCGCCCTGCGGCAGGTCAGCGTGTGCCTGCTCAGCACCACCGCAAGAGGCACAGCCATCGACACGACATCATAGCCTCGATTGCGGGCGCGCCGTCGAGCGCGCCGCGCCGAGTAGTGGCCGCAGCGGGCGCGCGCGCTACGCTGGGCGTCGTGGGGCGCGTCGAGCTGCCGTGAGTCACCGCGAGCCGCCGCGCGACACGCTGCCGACCGGCACCGTCCTCGGGCGGGTCAAGCTGCTCGCACCGCTCGGCTCGGGCGCGATGGGCACCGTCTTTCGTGCCCGTCACCAGGAGCTCGGGCGCGACGTCGCGGTCAAGGTCCTGCACAAGCACGTGGCGGCCGATCGCGAGCTGGTCGGGCGTTTCCGGGCGGAGGCGGTCGCGGCGGCGCGCATCGCGCACCCGAACGTGGTCGAGGTGCTCGAGTTCTGGCACGACGAATACGGCAACGCGCACCTCGTCATGGAGCTGCTCGACGGGGAGCCGCTCGGGGACTTCATCGCCCGCACCGCCGGCAAGGACCAGCCCGACGTGCCCGCGTCGCTCGGCATCCTGTGGCAGCTCGCGGGCGCGCTCGAGGCGGCGCACCGCGCGGGCGTCGTGCACCGCGACGTCAAGCCTGCCAACGTCTTCCTGGTCCGCGGCGCAGGCGTCAAGCTGGTCGATTTCGGCTTCGCCAAGACCGTCGCCGGCGGGCCGCTCCAGGCCCTGACCGCGACCGGCGAGATCGTCGGCACGCCGCTCTACATGGCGCCCGAGTACGCGCGCGGCAAGCCCTGCACGCCCGCGACCGACGTCTACGCGGTGGGCTGCCTGGCCTTCGAGCTCTTCACCGGCCGGCCACCGTTCGTGTCCCGGAAGGCGGTCGACGTCCTGCTCTCGCACATCGAGGCGCCGATCCCGAGGGTGTCGGCGGCGCGCGCGCTCGCGGGGGCGGCCGCGCTCGACGCCTTCATCGCGCGGGCCATGGCCAAGGCCCCGGGCGAGCGCTTCGCCAGCGCAGCCGAGATGCAGGCCGATCTCGGGCGGCTGCGCGCCGCGCTGGGCCTGCCCGGGGACCTCGAGACCACGCTACCGAGCCACGTCGCGAGCCAGCTGCACACGCGCCTGTCGGTGCCGGACCTGCCGGCGGTGCCGCGCACGGGGGACTCCGCGCGGGCCTGGCTGTTCGTGGCGGCCGTGATGGCCCTTTCGGCCCTCGCGCTCGTGGTGTGGGCGCTGGTCGCGAGGTGGCCCTTCGGGCGCTACTTCGCGCCGCAGTAGCGTTGGACGACCGCGACCAGATCGTCGAGGCGAATGGGCTTGCGCAGGCACTCCACGGGGGCGTTCCCCTCGGCCCTGGTGGGTGCCCGGGGATCGGCCGTGAGCAGCACGGTGGGGATGACCGCGAGGCCGGGCTCCTTCGCCAGCTCGATCATGAGCTGCCCCCCGTTCATCGGCGCCATGTTCCAGTCGAGCAGGATCATCCCAGGCGCGGGGTGCGCGTGGAGGTAGTCGAGCGCCGCCTGGCCATCGGCGGCCTCGGCGATCGCATAGCCCTCGGTGGTCAGCGTGTCCCGCAGGGCCTCGCGGATGTCCGGGTCGTCATCGACGACGAGCACGAGCGACCTTGGCTCCTTGTGGCCCGTGGGAAGCGCGACGACGCTCGGCTGATCCAAGTGGAAATCCAAACGCTGGAGCCAATCCTCCGCGTTGGCGACAGTGTAAGCGGGACCTCAGTCGTCGAAGGCGGGAAAAGTGCACTTTAGCGCTGCTCGGACATTCAGATCGGAGCGCACTTACCTGTCGAAACCCCAGCGAAGGCGGACTGGCGCTCTCCGATTCGGGGCCGGAGATCAGGGCTTCGCAGGCACGGCAGGCGCCGCGGCCCCCGCGGCCCCCGCGGCCCCCCTGGCCTTTTCCGCGTCGTCGGCGGCGGCGGCGCGGCGCTTCTCGGCGTCCTCGAGCTTCTTCTTCTCCTCCTCCTTGTCCGGCGGGCCGATCGGGCGGTCCTGCACCCAGGCAGGGCTCTTGTGGGAATCGCGGATGTAGACCGCAATGGATCGCAAGAGGTCCACCGGGCGCACGCCGTGCCAGCCGTCGGGCAAGGCGGGGGTCGCCCACTCGAACAGGTGTCGCGCATCGAGCGGCGCCACGTTCACGCAGCCGTGGCTCTTCTTCTGGCCGAAGCGATCGTGCCAGTACGCCGCGTGGATCGCGTTGTGGGCCTGGAAGAACAGCACCCACGGTACTTTGTGCACAAAGTACTCCTTGTCCTCGTAGGCTTGGCTCTTCATGTTGGTGGTGGCGGCCTTGGCCCAGATGCGGTACGTGCCGCGCGGGGTCGGCAGCGTGCGACCGCTCGAGACCAGCGTGGCGTAGACGGGCCTTTCCTTCTCGTAGGCGACCAGCACCTGCTCACCGAGGTCGACGTCGATCCAGCGGTCGTTGCCCTCGGTGCCGGCGGGCCGCGCCGCGAGGCGCACCTCGTTGACGTCGCCCGACTCGAGCCAGCGGCCCTCCCCGATGCGGACGAAGCGCTTGGGCCCCGACTTCTTCTTGCTCTTCTTCTTGGCGCCCTCGGGCTCGGCGACCTTCTCGACCTCCCTGTCCTCGAGCAGGGGCACGCGCTCGCGCCGGTCGATCGTGCCGACGACCTTGCTCTTGGCGTCGGGCTCGGCGTAGATGCGGGCCTCGTCCCGCGTCACCCACCCGAACGGCAGGGTCACCTTGTCGCCGACCTCGACGCCCTGCCAGCCCGACGCGGAGTCCATGTCGCTCGTGCCCTTCTGCGGCATCACCAGGCCATCCACGAGCACGAGGTGCGGCTCTCCGTGCACGGTGACGGTCGACTCGACGGCGAGACTGTCGCCGCGCTCGAGCTTGCGCCACGGCTCGACCTTGGCCTCCGCGTCGGCGCGTGAGAGGTAGAGCGGGATCGACTGGCCCTCGCCGACCAGGACGTGCCGGTAGTGGAATGGCACGCGCTCGCCTTTTTCGACGTGCAGCGCGGGCCTGGCGTCGGGCGGCTCCTTGGTCGGGCGCACGCCCGCGCCGCAGATCCAGCCTTCGGGCTTGAGCGCGTACCAGCGCTTGCTGGCGCAGCCGCCGCCCTTGCCGGCGTCGAGCTGGCCGCGGATGGGCAGGCGCGCGCCGCGCAGGGCCGCACCGAGCCGTGGCGAGCGCTCGGGACGCGCCAGGATGGGCAGCTCGTCCTCGCGGATCTCGACCGACGCGACGTCCGCGGCTGGCTCGGGCGCCGGCTCCGGCTCGAGCTCCGGCGGCGTGTAGACCTTCGGGGCCCGGGCGCGCTTGCCCCTTGGCGCGGCCATCCCGGGCGTGGCGAATCCGAGCACGACGAAGAGGGCGAGGCAGCGAGGGAGCCTTGGCATGGCGCGCCCTATCATGCCCTGCTCCGCCCAGGCGCGCTCGCCTAGAACCAATGCAGGTCAGCCAACGGGGACGCTGACGCCGACGGTAGGGACCAGCGGGTTTTCGTCGGCGTCAGCGTTTGCGTCAGCGTTTGCGTTGCCCTATGTGGCCGGCATTGCGCCTAGAACCCCAGGCGCTTTTCCTCGAGCTGGGCGAGCAGCTCAGGGGTGACCGGCACGTATTCGCTGCGACCGGGCAAGAGCGCGTAGACGGGCTCGGAGATCTTGCGCGCGTCGAAGCCCTCCTTGCGCAGCTCGCTCTTCATCTGCTTGAAGGTCGAGGTGACCTCGAGCTCGCGGCGCACGCGCAGGAAGACCGGCACCGCGTAGGGCGGCAGCTGATCGCGCACGTAGGCCCCGAGGCGCGAGAGGTCGAGCCGTTCGCCGCGGAGCACGAGCGACGCCATCCCCGCGCGACCCTCGGCCCCCGGCACCTCGACGCCGTAGACCGTCGCCTCGGCGATGTCGGGGAACGTGTTCAGCACCTCGGCCACCTCGTTGGTCGAGACGTTCTCGCCGCGCCAGCGGAACGTATCGCCCACGCGATCCACGAACTGCGCGTGATGAAAGCCGAGGTCACGCAGCAGATCGCCCGAGTTGAAGTAGACGTCGCCCTGCCTGAACACGTTGCGCAGGAGCTTCTTTTCGCTGGCCGCCTTGTCGGTGTAGCCGTCGAACGAGAACTTCTCGCTGACCTCGGCGACGAGCAGGCCCACCTCGCCGCGGCCCGCGCGCTCGAGGAAGCCATCCGCACCGCGCACCGGCTGGTCCCGGTCCACGTCGTAGCGAACGAGGGCGTACGGCGCAGGGCAAAGGCCGACCGTGCAGTCGAGGTTGAGCAGGTTCACGAACGCCACGTTGCCCTCGGAGGCCGCGTAGAACTCGTACACCTCCTCGATGCCGAAGCGCTGCTTGAACGCCTTCCAGATGTCGGGCCGCAGGCCGTTTCCGACCATGCGGCGCACCGGATGATCGCGATCCGACGGCTGGGGCGGCTGGTTCATGAGGTAGCGGCAGAGCTCGCCGATGTAGCAGAACGCGGTGGCGTGGTAGCGGCGCACGTCGTCCCAGAAGTGCGTGACGCTGAATTTCCGGCGCATCGCGAGCGCGGCGCCGCTCGCGGCCGCCGAGCCCCACGACACCGTGAGCGCGTTGTTGTGATAGAAGGGCAAGGGAGCGTAGAGCACCTCGTCGGGCTTGAGCGCCAGCGCGGCCAGACCGAACGCTCCGGCGGCCTTGACCCAGCGGTAGTGGCTCATGATCGACGCCTTCGGAAGGCCCGTCGTGCCCGAGGTGTAGATGTAAAAGCACGGGTCCCCGAGCGTGACGCCGGCCTCCACGCTGGTGGGCCCGATGGGGGCGCGCGCGAGCTCGGTGTCGCCACTGGTCGCGTCCGCGGGCACCGCGCGGGCGCCGTGATCGGCGAGGTAGGTCACCTGGTCGGGGGTCGCGCCGTCGAGCGCCCCGCGGACCTCGGCGAAGGCGTCCCAGAGCTCCTCGCCCACGAAGAAGTGGCGCGCGCGGCAGAGCGAGAAGCTGTGCGAAAGCACGTGGTGTCGCTGCCGCGTGTTGATGACCGAGGCGATGCCGCCGAGCTTGACGATGCCTGCGACCGCGAACAGGAGCTCGGGGCGGTTGTCGAGGAACACCGCGACGGCGTCGCCCTTCTTGATGCCCCGGCTGCGCAGATAGCCGGCCACGCGCGCCGCGCGCTCGTCGAGCTCGCGGTGCGAGATGCGCCGGTCCTCGTAGAGCAGCGCCGCGCCGTCGGGGCGCTCGCGGGCGTTGCGCTCGAGGAACGTGGCGATCGAGAGCGCCTCCCCCTTGTTGCTCTTGGCGATGTAACGCAGACCCTGCGCGATGGCGGGGAGCTTGCGACCGACGAGGCGCGCCGTGGCGCGGATCGTCGTGGGGTGGGCGAGCAGGCCCCGGACGTCGGTCAGGAGGGCCTGGGTGGCGCGGAGCTTCTCGACAAGGGCCATGCCCGGCAGGATACGCGAGAGCGCAAGGAAGGATCAAAGCGGGATCGGGGCGCTGCAGCGAATGCCGGGGCCATTGATGAAGCGCGAGACCGCGCGCTGGTTGGCGTCGGCCGCGGCGGACGTGCGGACGCCGAGCGGCACGAAGGACGCCGCGCTGGTGGCGATGTCGCACAGGTACTCCACCTGGACCTGATTGGGCGAATGGAACCAGGTCGCAGTGCCATTTTCGTACCACATGTTGCCGAAGGCGTACTGGGTGACCGGATGGAAATAGAAATAGTCACACGCATTGCCGCTCATCGTGCACGCGCCGCGCGGGCCGGACTGGTGATCCGGCCAGTACCAGTTGGCCCACAGCCAGCCGTGCCAGCCCTCGTGGACGAAGTCGCCGCCGCGCGAGGCCGGGTTGGCATTGGCGTAGGCGGGGTCGTAGAGCAGGCACGACGTCTCGACGCGGTTCGAGTCGAACGCCTCCCACACCCAGCGGCCAAACACCGACAGGTCATCCGTGGGCGCCTGGTAGGTGTCGTCGTGGTACGCGTTGTCCGCCCCGGTGGCCGTTCCCTGGTAATCGACCGTGCCATGGAACTGCGTCCGGGCCGTCGTGTAATTGGGCAGGCCATAGCTGATGAGGTAGGCCGCGTTCCAGTGCTTGGGGAATTCCTTGTACACATTGCAGGCGTCGGAGTAGCCCCGGTTCCCCCAGTCGCCCGAGCGCACCTGGTACGCCGACGCCTCCCACACGAAATAGGCCGACCAGCAGCCATGCACGTTCCAGAGCGCGAGGTCCGCCGTGCTGACGCTCGATTGGTTGCACACGGCCTCGGCACGCCCGCCGATGGCGAGCGCGGCCAGGGCCGGAAGGACGGCGAGGCGCCTGCGAAGGATCATGGTCTTCCCTCCCGGTGGATCGGCTGCGGGGGCACGAGCTCCGGGTGCGCCGCCAGGTAGCGCGCGAGCTGGCGGTCGAATTCGTCGGCGCTGGCCCCGGCGACGTGGCGCGGGCGGTCGAGGAAGATCCGGTCGTCCTGCCGGATGACGGCGCCGAGCTGCGCGCGCGCAGCGGCGCTGCCGCCACGCTGGTAGAGGAAGGCCTCGATGGCCTCCGCGCGCACCACCCGCGACGGGTGCTCGGCGGCGATGCGCAGCACCTCGCTGTCGGCGGACGCCCGGCCGAGATGGGCGAGCCCGTCGACCGCCTTGGCCTGCAGCATCTCGGTGCCCGCGCGCGGGTCGTGCTCGCCCGATGCGGCGGCGGCGGGCA
>JAHFDS010000160.1 GCA_023248855.1 Myxococcales bacterium | reverse complement strand
AGCCGCGGGCGCGAGCGGCGGCACGGCAGGCGCGAGCGGCGGCACGGCGGGCGCGAGCGGCGGCACGGTCGAAGGCGCCGGCACCCTCACCGTGTCCTTCACCACCGCCCCCGCGGGCGGCCCGTACGCGCCCCGCAACATCGTCGCCGTCTGGGTCGAGGACAGCGCTGGCCGTTTCGTCCGCACCCTCGGGCGCTGGGCCAACCGGCGCGTCCGCTACCTGCTGAGCTGGAACGCCGCCGCCGGAGCCGGCGACGCCGACGCCGTCTCGGGCGCCACGCGCGCGAGCCACACGGGGACGCTCACCGTGAGCTGGAACATGACGAGCCGCTCCGGCCAGGTGGTGCCCGCCGGTGTCTACAGACTTCGGATGGAGCTCGCCGATCGCGACTCCGTGTCACCCACCCAGAACAACCAGGGCACCTTCATGTTCGAAAAGGGCGCGGCCTCGACCCAGACGGGCGCGAACGGCAACTTCAACGACGTCCAGATCAGCTACACGCCCGCCCCGTAGCCGAGCGCTACCTACGGTCGCACGACGCAACCGCCAGTGACCTCGCCGCGCCACTTCGCGCGCATCGCCTCCTTGAAGTCCGCGAGCGCGAACCCGTGGGAGACGTGCGGCTTGATCTGCCCGGCCTCGGCCCATCGCAGGATCTGCGCGAGCCGCGGCGGGCGCAACGACGGATCGTTGACGGTCGAGATCACGGTCGGGCAGCCGAGCACGTCGAGGCCCTTCATCATGATGAGGTTGGTGGGCAGCACGTTGACGTTCGGCGCGCCGCGCTGGCCCTTGCCGCGCGACACCCCCGGCGTCGCCGCCCAGCCGACGACGAGGAAGCGACCCCCGAAGCGCATACAGCGCAGGCTCTCCGCCGAGATGTCGCCGCCGACGCCATCGTAGACCACGTCCACCCCGCGGCCCCCGGTCAGCGCCTTGACGTCGTCGCGCAGCTCGCGCACCCCGGGCGCACCGTCGGGACGCCGGACCCCGAGCACGTGGTCCGCCCCCTCGTCGCGCACGACGGCGAGCTTGTCCTCGGCGCGCCCGGTCGCGATTACGCGGGCGCCCACCAGCTTGGCGATGTGCACCGCCGCGAGCCCGGTCGCCCCCGACGCGCCGTGGATCATCACGGTCTCGCCCGCCGCGAGCCGCCCGCGCGTGATGAGGCAGTGGTACGCCGTCTCGTAGTTGCCGAGGAGGTTGCACGCCTGGTCGAACGAGAGCCCACCCGGGATGCGCCGGACCGCTTCCGCCGGCGCCACCGCGTACGACGCAAAGCCGCCCCAGGCCTGGTAGCTGCCGAGCGAGCGCGGCCCCGCCAGGAACCCATCCACCAGCACCTCGTCGCCGAGCGCAATTGCGTCGCCGCACGCCGCGCCCACCCAGACCACCTCCCCCGCATACTCGAGCCCGGGTGTGTACGGGGGTTTCGGCAGGTGCTGGTACTGGCCGCTCGTCATGAGCAGATCGACCCAGCCAACCTGCGCGCTCCTGACCGCGATGATCACGTCGCGCGCACCGAGCGTCCTCGGATCGGGCGCCGGCATCGGCTCGAGCGACGCGAAGCGCTCGATCGCCTCCGGCGGATCCTCGCCCAGCTCGGAGATGACCACCCGCTTCCCTTCGGCCAGGACCGCTCCGCTCATGATGGCACTGTGTATCACCAGCAGGCCACGTGGGGATGGCTCAGCCTCCACGCGGCTCGGTTCGGATTAGAGTGACGATGATGGATGTCCCCTCCGGACGCGCCGGCCCGGGATCCGCGCGGCACTGCATGGGACTTCTCCTGCTGTCGCTGGCGACGCTCCTGCTCGAGCTGTCGCTCACGCGCGTCATGTCGGTCGCGCTCTGGTACCACTTCGGATTCCTCGTCATCTCGACCGCGCTGCTCGGCTTCGGCGCGGCCGGCGTCACGGTGGCCACCTGGCGCTGGCTGCGCGAAGAGGTGCCCCTCGACGCCACGCTGACCGCGCTCGGCGCCCTGTTCGCGGGGGTCTCGATCGCCAGCTTCCGCCTCCAGCAGGCGATCCCCTTCGATCCGTTCGCGCTGCTCGCGGAGCCGCGCCAGATCCTGTGGATGCCGCTCTACTACCTCGCCGTCGCGGCGCCGTTCTATGCGTCCGGCCTCGCGATCGCGCTCCTGTTCACGCGCGGCGTCCGCGACATCGGCCGGCTCTACGCGTTCGACCTCGTCGGCGCGGCCGCCGGCTGCGCGGCGGTGGCGATCGTGATGCCCGCGCTCGGCGGCGCCGGCTCGGTCGCCGTGGCCGCCGCGATCGGGGCGCTGTCCGCGGTGGTGTTCGCCCCCTCCTCCCCCCGCGGCCGGCTGGCGGGCGCGCTCGCGCTTGGTCTCGCGCTTGGCCTCGGCGCGCTGGCGAGCCGCGGCGAGTCCGCCATGCCCATCACCGCGACGCCCGGCAAACGCCCACCGCGACCGCTGCCGCCCCCGCTCTACACCGCGTGGAACACCTTCTCGAAGGTCGCGGTCTTCGAGCTCCCCACCAAGCGCGAGGGCCTCAGAAAGCGCGTCATGCTCATCGACGGCGGCACGGCCGCGACCGGCATCCGCGATCTCCGTGGCGGCGTGCGCGCCGCGCTCGCGCGCGTCCCGGACGACCACGCCTACCCCTCCGGCGTGGCCTACCTCGGCAAGCCGCGCCCGCGCGTGCTCGTGCTCGGCTCCGGCGGCGGCTCGGAGGTGCTCGACGCGCTCCACTTCGGCGCCGCGTCCATCACCGCGGTCGAGATCAACCCGCTCATCAATGACATCGGCGCCCGGCTGATGCGTGATTTCTGGGGCGATCTATTCGCCGAATCCACGGTCCACCTGGTCACCGACGAGGCGCGCAGCTTCGTGCGCCGATCGCGCGACCAATACGACGCCATCGTCAGCTCCCACACCATCTCGAACGCGGCCGTCGCCTCCGGCGCGCTCAGCCTGTCCGAAAACTACACGCTCACCCGCGAGGCCTTCGAGGAGTACCTCGATCACCTCGGCCCCGACGGGACGCTCTTTCTCACGCGCCCCGAGGCCCAGATCCCGCGTCTCTTCTCCACCGCGCGCGAGGCGTTCGCCCGCCGCGGCCTCGGCGACGCCGCCCGCCATCTGCTGGCCTGGCGCCTGCCGAGCCAGCTCCCTGGCCGGCCCTCGTTCGCCGCGGGGTTTCTGCTCCAGCGCTCGCCGATGTCGGACGAAAAGGTGCGCCAAATCCGCGACTTCATCGAAAGGGAGCAGGTCCCTGGCGAAGACCCACAGCGCGCGGAGGTGCTCTACGCGCCCGGCGACCCGCACCCCGGGAGCCTCCTTCATCGCCTGCTCTCGGCCGCGGATCCGAGCACCGTCTACGCAGCCGAGCCGGCGCTGCTCGAGCCCGCCACCGACGACCGCCCGTTCTTCAACCAGCACACCCGCTGGTCGAGCCTCACGCCCGCCACCTTCCTCGACCTGTTTCGCCAGAAGGGCTACCTGGCCGGCCGCATGGCGCTCGAGGACCGGCCGGTCGCCGAGGTCACGCTGGTCATGGTGCTGCTGCAGTCGTGCCTGGTGGCCGCGTTCTGCATCCTCATCCCGCTCTGGCGCTCGTCGCGCGGCGGCCAGGCGGCGCCGTCCCGCCTGCGCTTTCTGACCTACTTCTCCGCCCTCGGGCTCGGCTTCATCTTCGTGGAGATCGCGCTGCTCCAGCGCTTTTCCCTGTTTCTCGGCCAGCCCGTCTACACGCTAGCGGTCGTGCTCGCGGGCCTGCTGCTTTGGACCGGCGTCGACTCCGCCCTCGCGGCGCGCCTGGGCGGCGATCGCGGCGGCGTCCGTCGGGCCGTCGGGGCCGCGCTCGTGGTCGGTTCCGCGGTGGCCCTTTTCGCCCCCGCCGTGCTCTCGCTCGCCCTCGGCCTTCCGCTGCCGCTCCGCATCGCCCTGTCGCTCGCGCTCCTCGCGCCCCTCGGGATCGCCCTCGGCATGCCGTTTCCGACGGGCCTTGCCATCGTGCAGGCCGAGGCGCCTTCGCTCGTGCCCTGGGCTTGGGGCACGAACTGCTTCTTCACCGTGATCGGCACCGTGTCCGCGCAGATCCTCGGCATGGCCTTCGGTTTCCGCGTGGTGCTAGCCCTGGCGGGCCTGTGCTACCTGGCCGCCCTGCTGGCGCTCGGCTCACGCTCCCGGGCAACCTTGCGATGAGGCGCAGTCAACGGATGATCGAGCTCGTGACCTCGGGCGGACCGGCCGCAAGGACGAAAGTTCCCGGATAGCCCTCGAAGCTCGGGTTCCGCTCGAGCAGGGAGTCGCGGATGTTGAGCCGCCGCGCGCTCCCTCAGGTCCCCGCGAGGAGCTCGGAGATGCGGCCCTTGAGGTCGTCGTCCTTGGGCGCATGCGCGAGCATGTGGCGCGCCACCCGCTGGCGCAGCGGAAGGTCGGCGAGGTGCTGCAGGCTCCGGAGCGCCAGCGCGTAGTTGGCAGGGGCGATCTGGCCGCCGAGGATCTTCCCGCCGAGGGCCGTGATGCGCGCCTGATCCGGCTCCTGGCGCTGCAGCGTCAGCACGGCCGCATGCTGCACCTCGTGGTTGCGATCGCCGGCCAGCTCGACGAGGAGGTCCTGGCTGCGCGCGTCGGGCGTTTTCCTCAGGGCACGCGCGGCCGCGTCGCGCAGAAGGGGGCTCGCGTCGTGCGCGTACTTCGCGACGAGCGCGTGGTTCTCGCCGAGGCCAGCGTTCCCCAGCGCGGCGAGGTAGTGCGCCTGCTCGTCGACGTCGCTCGACCGCTCGAGCGCGGCCACGAGCTCCTCGTTGAGCGCGCGCTGCAGCGTCGGCTCCTCGCCGGACTGCGAGATCACGGCGCCAAGGGCGTACGCGGCCGCGAGCCGCACGTCGCCCTTCCCATCCCGATGCGCCTCGGAAAGCCAGTGCGCCGTGGTCGACGTCGGCGCATCGAGGAACGACAGCCGCTGGATGCGGCGCGCGTGCTCCAGATCGGTGTCAGGAAAGGCCTTGCGATCGAGGAGCTCGCGCATCACCTCCTGCGCCGTCTCGTGGCCGACCGCGGCGAGGAGCTCGAGTACAAGCAGCCGGTTGCGCTCGGGCAAGTCCGCGGCCTTGAAGACTTCGATGAGGCGGCGGCAGAGCGCCGGCTCGGCCTGCAGGAGCCCCATCGCCTGCCAGAGCCAGCGGTTGTGCGCCTGACCCGCGGAGCCCTCTGGCGCAAGCGCGCGGATCCCCGCGACGACCTCCTCGTAGCGCATGCCCGCCGGCGCGCCCGTGGGCGTGTCCTTGGGCAGGACGAGCGCCGCGCCCAGGCGTCGCGCCGCGATGCCGGCCGGGATACCCGGATCGGAGAAGGGGGTCACCGCCTCGAGCGCGAGCGCGACCTCCGACACCACGGACAGGGATACGCCGCCCCCTTCCGCGGCGAGCTGCTCGCGGCTGGAGAGCCGCAGGAGGGGCCCACCAGGGCGGATGCGCGCCTCGAGCGCGCTCGTGACGTCCTGACGCGAGACCGCTCGACCGAGCTGCTCGAACGTCAGGAGCGTGCCGTAGGCGGCGCGCCGTCGCTCGATGTCCACGCCTTCCGGGCGCGTGCGCGATCGGTCGTACTCCGATCGCGCGCGTCCGAGCGGCGTGTCCTCCTCGAGCTGCCACCGCGCGGCCGCCGCCCCGTCGAGGCGGACCTGGAGGTGCGACGCGACGTGCTCGAGCAAGGAGGCGAGCGGCGCCGGCATGTCCGGCGCGGTCGAGATGCTCCGGATCTCGCCGGTCGGCAGCATCTCGAGGACGGCCTCGTGCCGCCCGAGGTCCTTGGGCGCGTCGATCCTTGCACCGAGCGCCGCCAGGTCGAGGCGCTTGACGTCGCCGAGCCCGAGCCCGAGGACGTAGGCGCCATCGCGCTTGCCGTGGGCGCGCACGAGCAGGGCACCCTCGAGCCCGATCGACCCGCTCACCGGCTTCTCGGCGGCGAGGCCCCCGAGCGTCGTGTCCTGCTGGAGCTCGAGCCGCACCGCATACCGATACTGCTTGCCGATCTCCCAGCCGATCTCGGGCGCGGGCCCGAGGGGCCGGGGCCAAAGGCCCAGGGTCACGCCCGCCGCCACGGCGGCGAGAAGGCCCATCCACACGTGTCGTCTCGTCATGGCCGACCTCCGCTCGTCATGCTGCTCGTCTGCATCGGGCATCCGTTCCTGGCCGCCACGCCGGGCTGGTCCGGACAGCTGTCGTGCTCGTCCTTGACACCGTCGTGGTCGTTGTCGTCGGAGCAACCGTCGAGGTCGACCGTCTCCGGGTCGAGCGCACCATCCCCATCGGCGTCCACACCGCACTCGTTCTGGGGCTCGACCCTGTCGCATTGCTCGTTCGGCTTGCACCAGTCCGTGTGCGAGCACCCGCACGGCAGGTGGCAGCGCTCGCCCAGCATGAAGTCGAGCTGTGGCCCTGCGCAGACGAAGCGGCGCGTGTCGCCGTTGCGCTCGTCCTTCTCGATGCGCTCGAGCCCGCCGTGGAACGTGGCCACCACCCACTCCACGATCGGGATCGACTCGCTGAAGAAGAGCAGGTCGATCGTGAGCTCGAGGAAGATCGAGAGGCTGCCCCGCATCCACGCGAGCTCCCAGATGGAGAGGTTCTGCTTCGTGCAGGTCGGGCCGCCGCCATTGCCCGGCTTGCTGATGATGGTCTCCTGGTCCTGCGTCGTGAAATCGACGACGTCGAGCGAGCCGCGCACGCCGAGGTCGAGGTGGAAGAAGGGCGCCCCGATCGCCGCGGCCGCGGACACGAAGAACCCCACCGACGCGTACGGCCCCGAGGTCCACGAGAGGGTCGTGGTCACCCGATCCTCGGGGAGGACGTTCGGGTCGAGGCTGGACTCCACCACGTGGCTGCTCTGCCAGCTCATGCCGGTGCGGCCGGCGAAGCCGAGCTTGACGACGACCATGACCGGGCCGGCGGGGATCGGGATGCTCCACGTCAGCGAGAGGCTCACGCCGACGTTCTCGTCCACCGACTTGGTCTTGGTCGTCCGTCCCGGTTCGTAGAGCGTCTGGTTCTTGATCGAGATCCCGCCCGCGAAGTCCACGCCAGGGGAGATCTGGGATCCCCGCGGCCACTCCTTCTCGACGATGTGAGGATCTCCCTCGATGACCTTGAGGAGCGGGACCTGCGCAGACGCGGACGCGTTGCCCGCCGCCGCCACGTCGTACACCGCTCCCTTGATCGGGTTCGGCACGATGGGGACCTTCTCCGGATCGCCGACGCACGAATCGTGCGTGAGGAAGCTCGCCTTCGTCCCCACGTGCTCGTTGCTCTCGTGCTTGTCCCATTGCCAGGAGCTCGCGAGCGGCCTCTGCTGCTTGATCCAGTCCCGCGCCCCGCTCAGACAGTCGACGAACGCGGCGTCGTTGGCGTCGAGCTCGCCCCGGAACCTGTCGAGCGCGAGCGGGCTCGCCTGGTAGTCGAAGGGCGCGTGCAGCCGGGCCGGGCACGTGCGGTTCGTCCCGTCGATGAACCTCATGCTCGCGTGGCGGAAGCGGCGGTTCAGCTTGGTGTTGTCGACCTCACCCGCGACCTGATGACGGCAGCGCTCCGCGGCCGCCTTCTGGGCGCTGGCGTAGGTGTAGACATAGGCGTCCCGGAAGTAGCTCGGCGCCCAGTCGCACGCCGTGATGTCCCCGGGCCGAGCAGGCAAGCAGCCCGCGTTCGCGCCCACGGTGAGCGACTTCATGAGCCCGGCCCAGACGGCGTCGAGCTCGGGATCCTGCTCGAGAATGGGTACCTCCCGGCATTGCGGCAGCCCCGTCACGGGATCCGGCCGCGAGCACTCCACGATGGACTGCCCGCCGAGCCGTTTGCGCTCGATCCGGCCGGCGTAGGCGCGGATGTCCGCCCACAGCGTCTCCTGCCGCTGTCGCAGGTCCTCGAGGTTGTGATCGTCGCGCTGCGCGGCCCGCGCCGCGTCGGCCATGCTGCGGTGCCACGCCGGGCCGAGCGTGTAATGCGCCTGTGGCCGCATGCGTTCTTGCAGCCCCTGCAGCGAGAGCATGTGCGGCGGCAGGCTCCCGCCCTCGGCCACCTGCTTGAGGTACGCGTAGACGTTCTGCGGGATGCCGGGTCCGTCGGTCGGTGGCTTCGCGCCGGCCCAGGTCCACTGCACGGCCGCGAGGTTCCGGTTCAGGCGGTCCTTGAGCTGCGTCCGCACCGTCGGGTAGAGGCGGTCATTGACGAAGACGCGCGCCGCGTCGGCGCGATTGCCCGCGGTCTCGTTCAAGGCGGCGTAGCCGGAATAGAGGTCCCACGCGTATTCGTCGCAGGACTCGACCTTGGTGCCATTCTGGGCGTAACCGGGCTCCTTGAGCGCCGCGGGCGCCGTGCTGCCCGTGATCGGCGCCGTCTGGACGTCCTGTCGGGACACGTTGACGGGCGCGCGCTTGCGCAGGACGCGCACGGCGCTGCCGGGGTGATCGGTTCCTTCCGGCGCCTGTGACCACTGCGGCGAGACGCCCGGATCCATGGAGTAGGCGCTCCACCATTGCTTGAGCTGTCCGTAGCACACCCAGCTCCGGTTGTTGCCGTTTCGCGCCAGGTCCTCGCGTCCGCACGCGGACTCCCGGTAGTCGAAGCTGAGGCAGAGCGCCGTCGTGGCGGCCTGGCATGGGTCACCGAACTGCCGGCGCACCGTGGCGAGGCAGCTCGTCAGCCGATCCTCCGAGAAAAAGGTCGGGGCAATGATCTTCGGCTTGAGGCACTCCTCCAGGGCCTTCCTGGCGGCAGGCTTCCAGTACCGGAGGTCGAGCCCGGGGCTCGTGGGAGCCGCCCGTGCGGGGCTGACCAGGGAAAGGAGGACGAACGCGGCGATCCATCGCATGAGAAAGGCGCCAGTGCAACGCGCGCACCAGGCCTCGCGGCCATGTAACCGCAGGCATCCGCCGGCCCGGCCGTGTGACGTCACAACGACGCGCCGATGACGTCACAGCGGACGTCGCGCGGAAGTCGTGCAAGCGACGGGACGCGCACGGCCGTCGCACGGGCACATGGCTTGCTCGGAGACCGCGCATGCGGACGCCCACACGAATCATCCTGCTCGGGGCCGTGGCGCTCGGTCTCCAGGGACCGCGGGCGCTTGCCCAGCAATCCGACAACCTCGAGCAGACGATCTCGGGCGCCGTCGATCGAGGTCACGAGTCAGGCGAGCACAAGGGAGCGAGCGATCTCGAATCCCAGACCACGGGCGAGGCGCTCGCCACCGGCGGCGGCCGCTGGGAGGTCACGCCGGCAGGATCGTTCCAGTACTCGATCCCGATCGAGCTCCCGGCCGGCCGCCGGGGCCTCGCGCCCTCGTTGTCGCTCACCTACGACTCCCAGGCGGGCAACGGGCTCGTGGGCGTCGGCTGGGCCCTGTCGGGGCTGCCGGCGATCGTGCGCGTCCCGTTCGATCGGGGCGTTCGCTTCGACGGCCACGACCACTACGCCTTGAGCGCGGCCGGCCCGGCCGCGACGCCCGCGGACGGCTCGCGGCTCGTCCGGCAGCGGGACGGCACGACGTTCCACACCAGGGAGGAGTCGTGGGTTCGCTACGAGGCCTTCGGGGATTGCGGCCCGGAGCATGGCCCCTGCGGCTTCCGCGCGCGTCTGGGCGACGGGACCACGATGGTCTTCGGCGAGGACGCCGGCGCGCAGCGCTGGGAGCGCGAGGCCGGCGTGGGGACGCCGTCGCGCGGCATCCGCTCCTGGTCCCTCCTGCGGGTGCACGACCGCTTCGGCAATGGCTACCGCGTCGAGTACGCGGCGCGGCTGGCCAGCGGCGATCTTCCCGTCCCGGTGAAGATTCGCTGGGGTGGGGCGTGCAACGGCGGCGGCCTCGGCACCGATCCGGTCGGCGTCTCGAACCTGCAGGCCCCGCGGTTCTCGGGCACCGTGCCGGGCTGCCAGCCGGCGATCGAGGCTCCTTCGAGCACGAAGCTCTGTCGTGAGGTCTCGTTCATCTACGGCGACCGCAACGATTCGACGCCGCTGCCGCACCCGTATGGCTTGCGCCTCAAGGTCGTCACCGTCTGGGCCGCCGGTCAGGTCGTGCGGAAGTACGAGCTCGCGTATTCCGGCGAAGGTACGCCGAATCCCCCCCTGTTCAGCCAGCTGGCCAAGGTGCAGATCGTGGGCGGCGAGAACGATCGCAGCCTGCCCCCGCTGATGTTCGGCTCGGCGACCGATCACTTCCTGCCCGACCGGGCCCTCCCGCCGGCCAGCGACGACGGTGGGTTCGCGAATGGCATCGATACCACGGTCGAGTCGCACGTCGCGGACGTCAATGGCGACGGTTACGACGACGTGATCCGCGTCGTGCAGGAAGGCACCATCCGCGCGGTGACGTGGATGCGCGGCGGCGCGAACCCCGTCGCGCAGCTGACCAAGGTGTACGTGCCCGAGCCCGAGACGGCGTCGCGCTTCCGCTCCGCGGTCGGCGACATCAACGGCGACGGCCGCGCTGACCTGCTCTTCTATCGCCTGAGCACGAACGAGAGCGGCACGCCCCTCTACTATCTGCTCGGGACGGCCGACGGGTTCGCCGACGTCCTCGAGCACCCAGCGCAGGCGGGCCTGCAGGACTTCCTCCTCCATCGGATCGGCTCGCAGAGCGCCTCCGAGGAGTTCCGGCTGCTCGTTGCCGACGTCAATGGCGACGAGGTCGACGACGTCGTCATCGTCAATCGCATGACGTACGTCGGCGGCGTCATCTTCGGCACGCGCGGCGGTGTCTCGACGACGTTCCAGGAATTGACGCGCCCGAGCCAGGGCTTTCCCTTGCCCAGGGGCTCGATGATCCGGAACGAGCCGGTCGTCGCGGACGTGGACGGCGACGGGCTGAGCGACGTCGTGCTCTCGCACACCGGCCGGGGCCAGACCGCGCCGCTGTCCGAGCCGAGCGCGCACCTCGTCCTCTTGCGCGGCGCGCGGCCGACCGCCACCGTCGCCGGCAACACCCAGCTCGAGCCCATTCCGCTACCGAGCGTCCTCGATTTCTCACCGACGCAGGCGAACGGCGGAGACCTCAATGGCGACGGCATCGCCGACGTCGTCTGGGCCTACACCGGCAAGGGACCGATCGACGGTCGCGCGCACGCCCGCAAGGTCGTGGCGATCCTCGGACGATCCGGCCTGCAATCGCAGACCGCCGCCGGACCGGGATGGCCCACGGAGCCCATCACCGACACGCAGGCGAAGGACACCTACACCCTGCCGAACACGGCGTTCTGGCAGCACGTCGTCGGGGACGTCAATGGCGACGGCATCGCCGACGTCGTGATGTTCTACGGGGGCGGGGCGCACCAGGTCCAGTACGCCCTCGGGACGCCGACCGGGGGGCTCGGGCCGCTGCGCACGCTGGCGACGAATGTCCAGCGCAGCGGGGGCTCGTTGCGGCTCACACCCGAGGTCGGTCCGGACGGTCCGCCTCGCGTCCACAAGTGGAAGGTCCGGCTGCTCGATCTCGACGCGGACGGGCGGCTCGATCTCGTGCGCTACTACTCGGGCAACGGCGGCACGCGCGTGGACGTCTGGCGCGGCACGCCGACTGGCCTGGCCGACGCCTTCGAGCGCATCGTGAGCGACGCGGCGACGCCGGAGCAGGCCGCCGACGATCCCGGCGCCGCCGAGGGCCTCAAGGCCGCGAGCGTGCAGCTCCTCGCCCCCGACCTGAACGGCGACGGCAAGGCTGACATCGTCCTGGCCACCGACCAGCGGGTCTTCACCCGCCTGTCGGTCCCCGCACCCACGCGCCTCGTCACGCGCGTCGACAACGGCATCGGGGGCGTGCTCCACATCGATTACGAGTCAGCGAGCCGGCTGCCGTGCGCGGTGGCCTCGCACCATTTGAACTGTCTGGCCACGCCGAGCCCCGTCAATCAGAGCCGCCCCGCCGGGAGCGTCTCGAACCGCCATCCGCGTCCGCTCGTCACGCGCGTGCGCGAGGATGACGGGCTGCGCTCGGTGGACGGGGCGTGGAAGCGCCCGGCCGAGGAGACGCAGTTCACCTACGGCGACGGGCGCCTCCAGGCGGGCCTGGTGGAAGCGCGCGCCGATCTCGGCTTCTACCTGATGGAGCGCAAGACGACCTACGCACGGTCGCTCGCGCGCACGTGGTTCCGGCAGGACATCCCCTTCCAGCAGCGCCCGAAGGAGCAGGTGACGTACACGGGCGCGACACCCGTCGAGCAGACACGGACGACGTACAGCTACGAGGCCGTCCCACTGTCGGCCTATGGCACCCAGGCGGTCCGGCTCCAGGAGCAATGGAGCAGCGAGAGTGAGCTCGGCTTGCCGTCGCTCGCGCGCCGCGAGCACCTCTCGTACGACGCCTACGGAGCCGTCGACACGCGCCTCGTCTGCCACGAGGAGGTCGCGCAGGGCGCCCCGGCGCCCGCGTGCGCAGTCAATGCGTGCACGCGCGAGAAGATCGAGTACCTGCACCAGCCCGATCTCTGGGTGCTCGGGCTGCCCACGCGGAAGCGCGTCCACGTGGCCGGCACGGACCAGCTGCTGTCGCTGGTCGAGACGACCTACCTCGACTCGCTGCCCACGGGCACGACGTCGCTCCTGTGCAAGGACGCGGAGAGCTGCAACTGCTTCGACGATCCGGCCGCCTGCGAGCGCGACGGCCGCGCCCGGCGCGTCACGACGTCCCAGCAGCTCCGCTACGACGCGTTCGGAAACCTGGCCCACGAGATCGACGCGGGCGGGATCCGCACGTGCCACGTCTACGAGACCGCCTTCGGGACGCACCGCCGGCAGTCCACCGTCGGCGACGGCGCGCTCGCGTTGACGACCCGGTCGGAGCACGACCCCGCTGGCCGGGTCGTCTCGGCGACGGACGAGAACGGGAACACGACGACGGCCACGTACGACGCGTACGGCCGGCCGTCGCTCCTGACGCGGCCGAACGGCGGCTGGGAGCGCTGGACGTACCACTACACGGGCTTCGGGCAGCAGAACGTGCAGCACGAGCAATCGCTCACGGCGGCGCGCAGCACGAGCGCCGCGCAGTACTTCGACGGCACCGGCCGTGTGTATCACACCGTGGCGGAGGGCGAGGACGGGCGCTGGGTGGCCGTCTCGAGCGACGCCTACCGCGAGGACGGGGTCCTCCGGGAGATGCAATCCGCACCGCATTTCGTCGACGTCGCGGCGCCCCCTTGGACGGAGACCCGCAAGGACGTGCGGGGCCGTCCGCTCCTCGTGCGCCGCTTCCAGGGCGATCCCAGAAGGGGCAGCGCGATGATCGCGGAGCTCGCGAGCTACACCTACACGCCGCGGCAGTCCACCGTGACCACCACGCGCGGCGCCGTGACCGACGCCGGCGCGTTCGCCGCCGGGACGCCGACCCAGCGAATCAGCACCGTGCACCGGTTCGACGCGCAGGGGCGTACCCACGAGCTGCGCGACGCCGCCCAGGGGATCACCACCTACTGCTACGACGCGGCCAGCCGCACGACCGAGATCCGCGGGCCGAGCCTTTCCTCGGAGACCAGCGCCAAGCAATGGCTCCGGCGCGGCTTCGATGGCTGGGGGCGCCCGGTGCGCGAGGACAGCTCGGCAACGGGCGTCACGACGCAGGGCTATGATGACCTGGGCCACCTCGTCGAGAGGACGGACGCCCTCGGTCGGAGGGTCACGCAAAGCTACGATGGCCTCGGTCGCATCGGGTGGCGCACCACGCCGGACGGTACGACGACGTACACCTACGACGACCCGAGCGTGCCGAACGCCAAGGGGCGCCTCACGAGGGCCAGGGGGCCGTGGGGTGACCGCACGGTGGACGCGTACGACCGGCTCGGCCGCGCGACGCGGCTCGGGCGCATGCCGGCCGGGCTCGAACATCCCTTCGTCGAGGAGCGCTCGTACGATCGCGCGGGGCGCCTCGCCGATCACACGCTCCCGGACCTCTCGGTGGTCACCTACGAGCACGGTGTCCACGGGCTGCGCCGCGTGCTCCGTGACGGCCTCGAGCAGGCGCGCTTCGAGGACTTCAGCTCCTTCGGTCGCGCGCAGCGCGTGCAAGGGAGGGTGGCGGCGAGCGTGGTGCGGCAGGACGACCTCGGGCAGGTGCGCGAGCTCGCGCACCTGCGCGGCGCCCTCGTCCAGGGCGAGACGCTCGCGCAAGCGCTCGCCCGCGCGAACCTCTTCCACCAGACCTACGCCTACGACTCTCACGGCAACGTCCTCGCGACCACCGAGGGCATCGGGTCGCTCGGCGCGGCCGATCCGGGCAGCTTCACCTACGCGTACGACCTGCTGGATCGGCTCACGACCGCCACCGACGGCACGGGCGCGGCGTCGCCGTTCGCGTACGACGTCCGCGGGAACATCACGCGCCGGGGGCCTGGTCTTCAGCTCGAGTACGTGGACCGCGAGGTGCGCACCAAGCGGTCCACCGAGCTCTGCAAGCGCGACCCGCTGACGGGCCGCACGACGTGCCGCACCCTGTGGGTGCCGGACGCCGTGTTGCGGTACGACGCAGCCGGCCAGGTCGTCGAGAAGGGGAACCGGACGTTCGAGTACGACGCCGACGATCGCCTGGACCGGGTCCTCGTGGACGGCAAGGCGATCGCGACGTTTTCGTACGACGACACCGGTGCGCGCATTTCCAAGACCGAGTATCCGGGCGGGGGCCGCAGCGTCACGACGTACTACCTCGGCGCTGGATACGAGCTGCGGCGCAGCAATGCGGGCGCCGCGTCCGAGGTGACGGTGCGCGTCGAGGCGCCGGGCTGGGGCACGGTCGCCACGGTGACGGGGCCGCAGCTCGACGGCGGACCGGCGAGCTGGGCGGTCGCGGGCATCAATGCCGTGTTGACCGACGACACCGCGGATGGCCTGCCACCGGGGACGTACTACCCGCTGCGCGATCACCTCGGATCTGCCGCGCTGGTGGTCAATGGGGACGGCTGGATCACGGCGCGCTACGCCTACGACGCGTACGGCGCGGTGCGGCCCGGTCGCTCGGGCGGCAAGGATTACGAGCCACACAAGTTCACCGGTCAGGAGCGCGACGCCACGACCGGGCTCGATTACTTCGGCGCTCGCTACTACGACCCCGACGTCGGCCGCTTCCTGACCGCCGACAGCACCGTCCCGGGCGGCGGCGCGAACCCGCAGGGCCTCAATCGCTACGCGTACGTGCTCGACAACCCGGTCAAGCTCGTCGATCCGGACGGGCACCACCCCTTGCTGCTCCTGCTGCTCGCGGGGGGCATCGCGCTCTCCTTCGAGGACTGCCACCAGGCGGACATCACGGCCGTCATGCCCGCGAAGATCTCACTGGTGGTCACGGCCTATCAGCTGGTCCTGCTCAGGGAGCGCGCGGCGCAAATCGATCAGGAGATGACCAGCCTGTCCAAGAACTACGAGGCCTTCGGCTTCCTGGAGGCCAATCAGCGGATGCGGGCCCTCGAGGACGAGATGGATCAGGTCCGCACCGCCATCAAGACATCAGTGATCTCGGGGGCGGTCCAGGTCGGCGTGCATGCCGCCGTCAAGGCCGGGGTGGCGAAGCGTGGCTCGGTCGGCGGGGGGCCCCGCGGAGGGGGAGAAGGCGGCGGGGAGGGTGGAGGTGAGCCGAGTACGAGAGTGAGACATTACACGAACCGTAAGGGGAGCAACGGCATCGAGCAGGATGGGGTCATCAAGGCTCAGGACAACAACCGGATCTACGTCGAGCCGGCCAGCAGTAAGATCCTCAATCAGGCGGAGGCCGAGGCCAAGTATCAGATCAAGAAGGGACGGGGGCGGGACTACGTCGAGACCGACGTGCCAGACTCGAAGCTGGAGTGGGTGAAGAATCCGCGATACGGCAGGGAGGAGCTGACCGTGAAGGGCGATGTCACACTGGAGAACGCCAAGGTCGTCAGGAGGCAGTAGGCATGAAGCTCCGCCCGGCGAATCAACGAATCGAGATGTCCGGGGAAGACGCGATCCGCGTGCTTCGCGAGATCGAGTTGATCCTCGTGTCGCTCCACAAGATCGGCTCGTACTACGCAGTCTCCGACGAGGGGGAGGCGAGCTACGCACGGGAGACGACCCGATTCATTGATGAATGGAGGGTCGTGGACCGGCTCGCGGAGGCTCGTGGGCTGCTGTCGAGGCCTTTCGATTCGACGCTGGCTGACGATGGCATGGACGACCTGGAGCGGGAGCTCCAGGTCGTCGAGGCCTGGTCGAGCCCCCGGAGCTCACCGGGATCTTCGAGGACGGATGGCTGAACCGTCGGGCGCGTGTGGTATGCGCGCGGCATGGTCAAGCCCGTGTCGATCGGTACCCCGGGCTCGCCGCACGCGACCCGCGTTCTCCTCCTCGGCTCGGGTGAGCTCGGCAAGGAGGTCATGATCGAGCTGCAGCGCTTCGGCGTCGCGTGCGCCTCGCCCGTCCTCGACGGCCTCGCCGAGGCCTACGCCACGCCCCACATCGACGTGCGCTTCTTCGAAAAGCCCACGGCGACGGCGCGGCGGCGCCTCGGCGTCGTGCTCGCGGCAGGCGCTGCGGCCGAGGCCGCCCTCGCGGAGGCCAGGCGCGTG
>JAHFDS010000003.1 GCA_023248855.1 Myxococcales bacterium | reverse complement strand
CCTGATGCGCCGTGGATCACGTCGTCGGGGCCGGGCCAGGCGCATGTGGAGGGCTTCGATCTTCACGCGAGCGTGCGCGTTCCCGGTCACGACCGCCGGCGGCTGGAGCACCTGTGCCGGTATGTCTTGCGCCCTCCGCTCGGCCAGGAGCGACTGCGGCGTTTGAGCGACGGGCGGGTCGTGGTAGAGATCAAGCGCGCGTGGGCCGACGGCACGACGCACCTGCTGTTCACCCCGCTCGAGTTCCTGGAGAAGCTCGCCGCGCTGACGCCGCGGCCGCGCATCAATCTGATCCTGTACCACGGCATGCTGGCGCCGCACGCCCGCTGGCGGAATCGGATCGTTCCCGGCCCGGCGCCGGCCGCCAAGACGGCCGTAGACGAGACGGCCGGCCGGCGGCGCCACTGGCGCTGGGCGGATCTAATGCGCCGGGCCTTCGCCCACCCGATCAACTGCAGCTCGCGCGGGGGAGGTGACCGGGCCCGTCCGGGTCACGCACCCGTTCCATCCGCTGTTCGGGCGGGAGCTCGACGTCGTCGTGCACCGGCACAACTGGGGTGAGGACCGGATCTACTACCGTGAGGGCCGCGGGTCCCTGACGTCGTTGCCGGCCGGCTGGACGAGCGTCGTCCCCGAGGACGCGTTTGTCGCCGTGGCGGCGGGCCGGTCGCGGTTTCGGGCTGCGGATCTGGTCGCTCTGGCCGCCTTGATCGTGAGGCTGCGATCATGACGGCAACGCAGGCCGGGGGTGGAAGCCGTAAAGGCAATTTCGCCGCACGTGTAAGAGGGATTATGCCGAGCGCGACTTCCCTCGGCATGGCATCTCTTGCGGGGCTCTGGCGTGTCTCCCTCGACGCGTACCGTCGTCCCCTGCGATTATTTCTTGACACGGTTCCAGGAGTGGTCGTAATTATATTTACACATTGGGGGTGGCGCCCCAAAGACCTCCATGGCCAAGACACGACCCCGGAACCCCAAGATCGACGCGCTCCGGCACCAGGGCAGCCTCAACGCTCACCCGGACCGGGTCCGGGATCCGCTCTTCGCCACCGCCGACTTCTTCGACGCCCGCGATCTGGTCCAGGTCAAGTACGAGATGGTGCGACGCGTGCGCGTCGACGGGCATCCCGTCAGTCGCAGCGCGGCGGCGTTCGGCTTTTCTCGTCCCTCCCTCTACCAGGCCCAAGCCGCCCTGGTGCGCGGGGGGCTCGCCGCGCTGGTGCCGAAGAAACCCGGACCGCGGCGCGCGCACAAGCTGAGCAACGAGGTCGTGGACTTCCTGCAACGGGCGCGGTCCGCGGAGCCGTCCCTCCGTCCCCCGGAGCTGGCGCGTCGCGTCCGGGAGCGGTTCGGACGAACGGTCCATCCGCGAAGCGTCGAGCGGGCCTTGGCTCGACGGGAAAAAAAACGGTCGTGACCGTTTCCACCGCGGCGACCAACGGCGACACGCTCGGGGCCGCGTACGAGGAGCTCCGCCACCGCGTGCTCGCGGGCACGACTTTCGGCGGCCACTTCGGACTCGTCCTGCTCCTGCGAGAAGGGCTCGCCGCCTGGATGGCCCGCTGGGCGGCGGGCTCCGCCCCGGTCGAGCCGGCGGCGGATCGGCGTGTGGCCGCGCCAATCGTGGGCGACGAGATCCACGCCGCCGTGGTGCGCGTGCTGGCCAGCATGGCCCTGGGCGGCCTCGGGGAGATGCGCGCATGAGCACTGACGTCCACCAGAAAGTCACCGCCAGTCACCTCAAGCGGAGCGCGTACCTGTACGTCCGCCAGTCGACGGTGCGGCAGGTCTTCGAGAACCCCGAGAGCACCCAGCGCCAGTACGGCTTACGTCAGCGGGCTGTGGCCCTGGGCTGGCCGAATGACCGCGTGATCGTCATCGACACCGACCTCGGCCAGTCAGGCGCCTCCGCGGCGGACCGCGCAGGCTTTCAGCAGCTCGTCGCCGAGGTCGGGATGGGCCGCGCGGGCATCGTGCTCGGGCTGGAGGTTTCGCGCTTGGCGCGCAACTCGGCCGACTGGCACCGGTTGCTGGAAATCTGTGCGCTCACCGACACCCTCATCCTCGACGAGGATGGCGTCTACGACCCGGCGCACTTCAACGACCGGCTGCTGCTCGGCCTCAAGGGGACGATGAGCGAAGCCGAGCTGCACGTGCTGCGGGCCCGCCTGCGCGGCGGCATCCTGAACAAGGCGCGCCGGGGCGAGTTGCAGTGCCATTTGCCGGTCGGCTTCGTCTACACCCCCGACGGTCGCGTGGTCCTCGATCCCGACACGCAGGTTCAAGAGAGCGTGCGGCTGCTCTTCCAGACCTTCTTCCGCACGGGCGCGGCGCACGCCACCGTCAAGTACTTCCGCGAACAGCGCCTGCTCTTCCCTATCCGCCTGGCCGCGGGGTCGCGGAAGGGCGAGCTGGCATGGACGCCGCTCGGCCTGGGCCGGGCCGTCCATCTCCTGCACAATCCCTGGTACGCCGGCGCGTACGCCTTCGGCCGGCACCGCTGGCGCAAGCAGCCCGACGGACGCACGAGACGGGAGCATGTGCCGCGCGAGCAGTGGCACGCGTTGCTCCGGGACGCCCATCCGGCGTACATCTCGTGGGAGGAGTACGAGCGCATCCAGCACCAGTTGCACGCGGGCACGAAAGCCCTGGGCTGGGAACGTCGTCAGGGGCCACCCCGGGAAGGGCCCGCTCTGCTGCAGGGCCGCGTCGTCTGTGGCCTGTGTGGCAGCCGGATGCAGATCCGCTACCGCCCCCGGCGTGGCGGCCAGCTCGTCCCGGACTACGTATGTCCGGGCCGCGGCCGGGGCTACGCCGAGCCCCTGTGCCAGAGCATCCTCGGCACCGAGATCGATGCCGCTGTCGGCGCGCTGCTGGTCGACGCCGTCACGCCGATGGCGCTCGAGATGGCGCTGGCCGTCCAGCACGAGATCCAGTCCCGCCTCGACGACGCCGACCGCTTGCGTCACCGGCAGGTCGAGCGGGCCCAGTACGACGCCGACCGCGCCCGGCACCGCTACATGCAGGTGGACCCGGCGAACCGCCTGGTCGCGGATTCGCTGGAAGCCGACTGGAACGGCAGGCTGCGCGCCCTCGCCGAGGCTCAGGAGGAGTACCAGCGGCAGCGCACCGCCGATCGAGTGACCGTCGACGAGAAGCAACGTGAGCGCATCCTCGCCCTCGCCGTCGACTTCCCCGCCGTCTGGCGTGACCCGAACACCCCCCAGCGCGAGCGCAAGCGGATGCTGGCGCTCCTCGTCGAGGATGTCACCCTGCTCAAGCAACGCCAGGTCACGGCGCACGTCCGATTCCGCGGTGGAGCGACCACAACGCTCACGCTCCCCCGCCCCCTGACCGCCTGGGAGCTACGCGCTACCAGTGCCGAAGCGCGCCAGCAAATGAATGCGCTACTGGATGAGTACACCGACGCCCAAGTCGCCGCGCTCCTCAACGAGCGAGGCCTGCGGACCGGCGCCGGGGAGGCCTTCGATGCGGTCAGCGTGCAGTGGGTCCGATCCTCGGCGGGGCTCACAAGCCTCAAGGAACGTCTGCGCGCCGCCGGCATGCTGACCGGCAAGCAGATCGCCGCCCAACTCGGCGTCCGTCGGACGACCATCGGCCGGTGGCGTCGCGAGGGACGTCTCGAGGCTCGGATCTGCAACGAGATGGGCGAGTGGCTGTACGCTCCCCCGCAAGCAGGTCCATCCGACGGCAGGCCTCCGAGCGAACGCGCTGCGCTGGATGCCAAGGACAGATCCACTGTAGGAGGTGCAGTATGAAAGGCGGTCCTTCGCCCTGGACGTGTGTCTGTGCCCGCGCTGCGGCGCCGGCGGATCGTGGGGGTGCACACCGGGGGCGAGCGCGTGCGTGGGGTGCTCGCGCGGCTTGGGCTCGTCAGCGCGTCGCCCTCCACGGACGCGTCGCGCTCGCCGCCGCGCGCGACGGAGTAATCGCCCCAGCCCCTCGCGATCGGATTCCCTCGGCCCGACCCAGCGAGGTGCAGGGCCGGCGGCGAGCAGACCGATCGAACACTTGACTTTATATTAGTCGGAGCTTTATAAAGCATGCAATATGTTTGGTCGCTGGGTTGAACCGCTATGGAGAAAGAAATTCGCGGCACCGTACGTGCAT
>JAHFDS010000567.1 GCA_023248855.1 Myxococcales bacterium | reverse complement strand
CCACACCGCCGCTGGCGACGCGCGCGTGGTGTCGTTTTCGGGCTTCGCGTACAGCCCGAAGTGCATTCGCATCAAGTCGGGCCAGACCGTGGCGCTGCCGGCGTCGAGCACTCACCCGCTGACGCGTGCGTCCCAGACCGGCAACCCCATCCCGATGAGCTCGACCTCCACGCAGATGGTCACATTCCCGGCCGCAGGGCTGTTCGGCTACTACTGCGCCGTGCACGGCTCACCGACGGGCGTTGGCATGGCAGGCGCGATCGACGTGGTGCCCTAGGCCCGGATCCCGCGCGGCACGATTCGCACGTTCCGTAGAGACCAAACTTCTCCGCTCAGGCTACACTAGGGCGCTCGCAGCCGACCCTTCGGTCGTATGCGGTCAGCCGTATGAGCGAGACTCGCCCTTCCCCCCAGATCCTGGTCGTCGACGATGAGCCGCTCAACGTCGAGCTGCTCGAGCGCATCCTGCGGCAGGAAGGGTTTGCCGTCCTCGGCACCACGAGCCCGCGCGAGGCCCTGGGCCTGCTCGAGCGGTCGCCGTCGATTCGCCTCCTCTTGTCCGACCAGCGCATGCCGGACATGACGGGCCTCGAGCTCCTGGAACGCGCCCAGCGCATCGCACCGGGCGTGATGCGGGTGATGGTCTCGGGGCACGCGGACGCCGAGGCGTTCGTGGGCGCGATCAACGGCGGCGCGGTCGCGCGGTGGATCGGCAAGCCCATCGAGACGGTCGAGCTGGTCAAGGTCGCGCAGGAGGCCGTGCGCGGCGACGGCGGGAAGCTCCGCGTGATCGTGCTCGACCCGGACGAGGAGAGGCGCACGGCGACGCTCGAGGCGTTGGGGCGCGACGTCGACGCCACCGGATTCCGCCGGCGTAACGCGCCGGGCGCACGCGACGCGCTGCTCGGTGCCGACGTGGTCGTGGTGACGCCGCAGGCCGAGGGCGGCGATTCGGATCTGCTGCGACTGGCGGCAGATGCGCCGCGCGCAGGGATCCTTCTGGTCGCCGAGGGCGAGCTCGTGCGGTCGCTGGACCTGGCGGCGCTCGGCGCCGACGACGTGGTGCGCTCGCCCGTGGATCCGGCGGAGATCCGCTTTCGCCTGCGCAGGACGCTGTCGCGGGCGAGGGCGCAAGGCCGCAGCCGCAAGGTCGATGTGGTGGCGGCGACGACGGATCGCTTCGGCTCGATGATCGGCAAGAGCGCGCCGATGCGCATCATCTACGACACCATCGCGCGCGTCGCCCCGAGCGACGTCACCGTCATCATCTACGGCGAGACCGGCACCGGCAAGGAGCTGGTCGCGCGCACGCTGCACGACGAGAGCCCGCGCAAGCGGGGCCCGTTCGTGGCCGTCAACTGCGCCGCGATCCCCGAGACGCTCATGGAGAGCGAGCTGTTCGGGCACGAGCGCGGGGCATTCACGGGCGCCGACCGGCAGCGCATCGGTCGGTTCGAGGCGGCCGACGCGGGGACCATCTTCCTCGACGAGATCGGCGAGCTCACGCCGAGCCTGCAGGTCAAGCTCCTGCGCGTCCTGCAGGAACGCGAGATCGTGCGCCTCGGCAGCGGCAAGCCCGTCCCGATCGACATCCGGGTGGTCGCGGCCACCAACGTCGATCTCGAGCGCGCGATCAAGAACGGGCGTTTCCGCGAGGACCTCTACTATCGTCTGAATGTCGTCGCCATCACGATGCCGCCCTTGCGGGCGCGCGAGGGCGACGTGACGCTGCTCGGCGAGCACTTCCTGGAGAGCTGCCAGCGCCGCATGGGTCGCAGCGACATCCGCTTCTCGGAGCGCGCGCTCGAGAAGATGGTGCGCTACTCGTGGCCCGGCAACGTGCGCGAGCTGCAGAACGTGATCGAGCGCGAGGTGGCGCTGGTCGGCCCCGATGCGATGATCGAGGAGGTGGAGCTCGAGGAGCGCCCCATGCGCCCGCCCAGCGCCGAGCCCACGACGGCCGGCAAGGGCGTCTCCGCGCAGGGCGGCGGCCCCGGTGTCGTCTGGCGCGGCGAGCCCATCCGCGACCTGGTCGCCCGCGTCGAGCGCGAGGTCGTCGAGCAGGCCCTCGCGAAGTTCGGCGGCAACCAGGCCCGCGCGGCGGAGGCCCTCGGCATCACCAAGCAGAGCCTGTCGCAGAAGCTTGAAAAGCTGCGGATGCGGTGATGCGGTAGCACCAACGGTCGGAGAATCCATGCTCAGACGAATCAATCCCAGCACCGTCCATGCACCCGCCCCCAGTTACGCGCAGGTCGTCGAGGACACCGACAGCGGCACGATCCACGTCGCTGGGCAGGTGGGCCTGTCGCCGAGCGGTGCGCTGGTCGGCCCCGACATGGCGTCCCAGACCAGGCAGCTCCTCGCCAACCTCGACGCAATCCTCGCCGAGCTGGGGCTCGGGCGCGAGCACATTGCGCGCCGGCAGGTCTTCGTGACCAACATGGAGGAGTACTTCGCCCAGGCCGTGGACGGTCAGGTCACGGCGTACTTCCGGGACGCGCCATCGACGTCGACACTGGTGGGCGTCGCCTCGCTGTTCAAGCCGGACGTCCGCATCGAGGTCGAGGTGACGATCGTGCGACCGCGCTCCTGATCAGGTTTCGCGCAGGCGGTAGCCGAAGCCGTGGACCGTCTCGATGCACTCGCCGGCGTGGCCGAGGGCCTGGCGTAGCCGGCGCACGTGCGTGTCGACCGTGCGCTTGCTCTGCTCGCCGCCGCTCTCGACGCCCCAGACATCCTCGAGCAGCCGGTCGCGCGAGAGCACCGCGCCGGCGTGCTCCATGAGCTGCGCGAGCAGGCGGTACTCCATCGGGCGGAGCGCGAGCTCGGCGCCGTCGAGGTAGACGCGGTGGCGCACCGGATCCACCTCGAGCGATCTCCAGCGCAGCCGGCGGCCCTCGTCGCGCGCGGCCTGGGCGGCGCGCCGTTCGGTCGCCCGTCGCGCCAGCGCCCGCACGCGCATCACGAGCTCCTTGACCGAGAAGGGCTTGACCACGTAGTCGTCCGCGCCGACCTCGAATCCGAGCACGCGATCGGCCTCGTCGGCGCGCGCGGTGAGCATGAGGACCGCGGGATCGCCGTAGGCGGCGGGCTCCGCGCGGATGCGCCGGCAGATCTCGGTGCCGGGAAAATCCGGCAGCATCAGATCGAGCACCACGACCGCCGGTTGCACGCGCGCCGCCGCCGGCAAGGCCGCGAGGCCCCGCTCCACCACCTCGGTGACGAAGCCCGCCTCGCGCAGGTGGAAGTCGACCAGCCCGCACAGGTCCGGCTCGTCGTCGACGATGAGGATGGTGTCGGTCACCTGGAGGGAGCGTAGCACCGGACCACGAAGGATCTTCGCAACGTGCGGCGCGTCAGCGCTGACGCCTGAGGTGCCAGCGCTGGACGAAGATGGATCCGTCTGCGGCGCCGCCCAGGATGGTGTCCCACGGCAGGGCGCCTGGATCGCCGCGGCCGGAGAAGGACGTCACGTGCGGCGGGTTGACGAGCACGGCGCCGGTCGGCCCGGTGCCGGAGGCGAACGGCAGCATCGGGTCGAGGTTCGCGAGGTCGGCGCCGAAATAGAGGGTGTTGGTGGGGTTGATGAAGTCGTCCGAGACCCCGTACGGGATGACACCCTGAACCGGTGGGAACGACGGGTTGCGAGGGTCGCGGAAGATCAGGATGAACGAGCCGCCCTGTCCGTAGATGTCGCGCCCCGCTTGCGTGACCAGCGCGCGCGTTTCGTCGCTGGTGATCGCGAGCGCGGTGGTCTGCGAGGAGGTCAGATCGATGGTGCTCTGCCCGGGGATCTGAAAGCCACCGACGAAGGCCGCGGCGTAGTTGCCGGTGATCGTCGGGCTCGGCGCCTGGCCGCAGTCGTCTACGCCAATCACGATGAACCTGGTGCTGGTCTCGGGGATGCCCTCGATCAGGAAGCGGCCAGAGCCATCGAGGCGCGCTTCGGCTGGCGTGCCGAGCGGTCGCACATCGCCCACGACGAAGTCGGTGGGGCTGAAGACACGGGCGCAGGCGTCACTGACCCGACGGCGTGATGCGAGCGGGAGCCCGTCGTCGACGAATCGCGTGACCACGCCGGTAACGCAGTAGCTCCCTTGACGTTGCGCCGGGCAGACGAGCCCGGCTTCAG
>JAHFDS010000159.1 GCA_023248855.1 Myxococcales bacterium | reverse complement strand
AAGGCTCACCGCGTCCTCGGTGGTCGCGCGATAGGAGTGCACGAAATAGAACCGCTCGCCTGAGCGCACCGTCTTCGACACGGGTCCCGGGCTGCCCAGCGTGACGTCGTTCCAGCCCATGTGCGGCACCTTCTCGGCCTTCCGGGGCACGATCCGCTCGACTCGGCCCGGCAGCAGCCCGAGCCCCCGATGCCGCCCGCCCTCCAGGCTCTCCTCGAACAGTGCCTGCATGCCGAGGCAGATCCCGAGGTATGGCCGCTCGCGCTCGAGAAAGCGACGCAGCGCCTCGCCAGCCGGCCCACAAAGGGCGGTCGCGCAATCTCGAAACGCCCCCTGACCCGGAAAGACCAGCCGCTCCGCGCGCTCGATCGCCCCCGGATCGGCCGAGATCTCGGGCTCCCCACCGGCGCGCCGCAGCGCCTGGGCGACACTGCCCAGGTTCCCGAGGCCGACATCGAGCACGGTGACGCGCACCCGCCGGAGCTTAGAGCGGATCCTGGCTCCCCGGCCGAGAATGTTGGGGGCCCCGCCGCGCGGACCCGGAGGGGCGCGTTCTTGTGCGCACAAAGCGGCTCTCCACCAGCACGTAGAAGAGCTTCGCGACCCAGTAGGCGCAAAGGGCCATGAACGCCGCGGCGAAGAGGTAGACCACCGGATGCGTGGTGCTGGCCAGCGGGCCGATGCACCGCTTCACGATGGCGCGTACCGGGTTGTGAATCAGGTACAGCGAATACGAGAACACGCCGACGCCGCCAAACCAGTTGACGAGGCGACCCTTCGGCCATTTTTCGCGCTGCTCCCGATTCACGCAGTGATTTATCAAGGTGAAGAAGGAAAGGCCCCAGAGCAGGGGAACCAGTGAGCCCCAGAGGCGCGGCGCGACAAAAGCCAGCCCTGCCCAGACCGGTACCATCCAAAAGGCGCCGCACCACGAGGGCAGCTTGACGAGCCCGCAATAGGCCTCCACGGCGATCATGCCGAGACACCATTGGATCCAGAGCACGATGGCAGAGGTCTGGATGACCGGCCAGAAGCGGGACGCAGGGGGGACCCAGGCGTCGAACAGTAGCGGAAACGCCAGACCCAGGCCGAGGACGACCAGAGCACTGGGCCAGAGGCCAAGGCGCCTCCGGCACGCCAAGAGCGGGAAGTACAGGAGGTAGAAGTACTCCTCGCGCGCCAGGGTCCAGAACGGCGGATTGCCGCCAGCTCGATCGAACACGGGATGCACGCCGTGCAGCATCGTCGCGTGGGCCAGGAAATCCGCCATCATCCACCGGGGGCGCGGCTCCGGATAGAGCTCGAGGAGCGGAACCTCTCGACCCAGCGCGTAGGCCACGACCAGGAGCCCCATGCTGACACACAGAGCCACGAAGTAGGGCGGGTAGAGCCGATAGAGGCGTCGGCGCCAGAAGCCACCGAAATCCAGCGCCGAGCCGCCGGTCGCCGCGTGCTGTCGGCACCACGTCAAGTGAATGCAGAAACCCGAGATGACGAAGAAGAGCGGGACGCCCAGGTGGCCCTGTTCCAGGATCGCATAGAGACCCGCGAGCCACCCGGATTCGGGTCGCCGGCCGGCGTAGGTGTTGGCGTGATGGCAGACGACTGCGAGCGCCGCAATCCCGCGCAGGAAGTCGACGGACCGCAGCCGCGCGGGGCCGGGGTCTCGGGAAGGCGGGAGCCGTGAGCTTGCCAAGTGGCCGACAGCGAATCCTAGCATCTGCCGGCTGAATCGCCGTGTTCGCCTCCTGGGATTCGGTCCACGTTGAAGGACAGAATCCGAGCGCGGCCACGGAACAGGAAACAGGAGACTGGCAACCGGCCACCGGCCACCGGCATCTTCCGGAAACCGACTGCCCCCTCGGGCGGGCCCCTTGGACGTGTCCGGAACTTGCCCGTTGCCGGTTTCCTGTTGCCCGTCTCCTGCCTCCTGTTCCGACGATTCGTGGACACCGAACCCGTGTTCGGCTCCGGATCCCTGGACCCGCACCGGACAAGGATGCGAGACTCCACGAGGGATGGGCAGGTCCGTCGTTCTATTCGCCCGGCTGGGCCACTTCTCGAACATCAATGACGCCGTCCGAGGCCAGCTCGAGAGGGGCTTCCCGGAGGCTGACCTCCTCGACGTCGATGTCCTCGCCGCCGCAAGTCGGGAGCTCGCCTCGTTCCGCAATTGGATCCAGCTCGCGCGGGAATATGGTCCCGACTTCCTGTTTCGCCGGAAGCATTTTCGCAGAGCCAGGGAATGGCTGACGGTCACGAGCCACGCGTTTCACGTCGTGACCGAGACGCTCAAGGCGGCAACCCGGGGCCGAAAGCTCCTGTTCTCCTTCCAGACGCAATCGATGTTCGACGGCAGGATCGACCCGTCGACGCCGCATTTCGTCTACACCGACAGCACCGTGCTGGCCAATTACCAGTACCCCGGCCTCGAGCCTCGCTCGTTCCTGAAGTCGAGCCAATGGATGAGGCTGGAGCCGAGGATCTATCACAATGCCACGATCAACTTCGTCTTCAGTCACAACCAGAGCTGGTCGCTCGTCGAGCAGTACCATCTGCCACCCGCGAGAGTGGTCTGCGCATACTGTGGGAGCAACGCGCCCCTCGGGCGGGACGCCAGCGAATACGGCCGGCACTACGGCGACAAGAACGTGCTGTTCGTCGGGGTCAACTGGGAGAGAAAGGGTGGGCCGCAGCTGCTCGGCGCGTTCCTCCGGGTGCTCGGCAAGCACCCGAGCGCGACGCTCACCGTCGTCGGGTGCAGCCCTGACGTCGTGCACCCCAATGTCAGGGTGCTCGGCAAGATCCCCCTTCCCAGGGTGGACGAGGAGCTCGCCAGAGCGAGCGTCTTCTGCATGCCCACCACACAGGAGCCCTTCGGAGTCGTCTTCGTGGAGGCGATGCACCGGCGACTGCCGATCGTGGCCACCAACATCGGGGCGTTGCCGGACATGGTCGAGAGCGGCGTGAACGGATTCCTGGTGCCGCCCGGGGATACGGATGCGCTCCTTGCGTCCCTTTTGCGGCTGCTCGACTCGCCGGAATTGTGCGAGGTCATGGGAGCGAAGGGCCGCGCACGGGCCCTCGAGCATTACCGCTGGGACCACACCGGCTCCATCCTCGCCGAGCACATCCGCCCGGCTCTGCCAGATCCAGGATCGCGTCACGCCATGGGATCGCCAATCGGCCGCTGAGCCTCGTCATGGTGCAGCCACGCGGCGACTCCCTGTGGAATCATCCCTTCACGGCGCCGGCCGCGCTGTGCGTGCTGTACACCGTGGCGGCCACCCTGCTGTTCTCGAGGATGGGCCTCCTTGCGCACCTCGAGGACATCGCCTTTTGCACCCCCGATTCCCAGGGATACAAGGCGATCGCCGACTTCCTGGTGGGGCGGGCTCCGCGCCCCGCGCTCTTGCTGTTCGAGCTCCGCCCGCTCTTCTATCCGCTCCTCTTGTCCAGCTACCACCTCGTCGGGGTGGCGGGGCTCTTCGTTCTGCAATGGCTCCTCGCCGTGGCGACCCTCGGTGTCGTCTTCCTGACGCTGCGGCGCCACACCGGCTCGGGCTGGCTCGGCCTCGTCGGCGCGAGCCTGCTCGCCCTGCACCCGACGTTCGCCTTCCTCCCGCTGCATGCCCTGGCCGAGCCGCTCTCGTTCGTCCTCGTGGCGCTCGCGATCTCCCAGCTCCTCCGGTTCTGGTCCGATCGCCACGGCGGGTCCCTGGCCCTCGCGTGCTTTCTCCTCGGTGCGAGCACCTGCGCAAAGCCGGTGTACCTGCCCTTTTGCTTGTCCGTGGGCGCCTATGGTTTCTCTTGGCTCTTGCGGGAGCGTCTCTTCTCGATCCGTGGGATCGCCGCCACGGGGCTTTCGGTCAGCCCGCTCGTGGTGCAGCTCGTGCTCTCGTGCCTGCTGACCGGCCAGGCCACGATCTCGACCGCCGGCCGCTACAACTTCGATGAGCGGTTCCTGCCTGTGGCGAGCGGCTTCGAGCGGGGCCTGGGTTTTGTGCCCTACGACAGCGCCGAGGCGCGCGCCGCGCGGGCGCGGTATCCGAGCCATGCCGACAAGCTACGCTTCGTCGCGACGCACCCGGTCGCGACCCTGCAAGCAGCGGCGCATCTGCTCAAGGCCAACCTCCTGTCGGCCTCGGCGTTCGTGCGCGGCGCGTCGGATGTCCCGGCCGAGACCCGCAGCATGCACGCGCTCCAGGTCTGGTCGGGCTGGCTCAATGCGGCCATGGCGGGGGTGCACGCCCTTTGCTTGGTGGTGCTGATCGGAGCACAGTTTCTCGCGAATCGCCCCGTTCCGGGCGGGCTGGTCTTTCTGGCGGCCATGTCCTTCCTGGTGCTCTTGTCATCGGTCCTGACGTACTGGCAGGGAGACCGGTTGCTGCTTTCGGCCGTGCCCATCTGGGCGGTGGCCTATCCCGCAATCGGCCACGCGCTCGCCGCGCACTGGCGGAAGGCCAACCGCGCCTCCCCGGTGCCAACCGGCGCGTGATCGCGTAGTCTCAGAGTGGATGTATCGTCTCGCCCTCGTGCTCGCGATCCTGACGCCGACGGTCGCGAGCGCCCAGGAGATGCCCGAGTTGCCGCCCATCTATCGCGGCAAGGCCTACCGACACGCCATCGACAAGGCCAGGCGCCAACAGGCCAGGAAAGACGCCAGGGCGCGTGCGACCGAGGGGCGCCAGATCGAACGCATCGGCTCGAAGAGCGTGCGCGGTCCGAACCTCACGCGCGAGCAGCAGGTCGCGCTGGATCGCCTGAACAAGATCCGGGAGCAGGCGGCCAAGGACTGCGAAGAGCGCATGAAGCGGTCGGGCTTCAAGCCCGCCGTGGTCGCCGACGCCGGGGTCGAGATCGACCAGGAAGGCAAGGCCAAGCTCTCGCTCGGCGGCTCGAAGCGCGAGGCGCAGGCGGCCGCGCGGATGCGCAAGTGCCCAGAGTCTCCGAAAGAAGACGACAAGGAGCTCGGTAGGCGCCTCGCGGACGAGGGCAAGGTCGAGAAGCGGCGGGCCTTCGTCCTCGAGCAGGCGCCCAGGCGAAGGCGCGCCGACGACGAGACCGGCCCGATCCAGCCCGGGCCGCAGTGAGCTTGCGGTCGACGAGACCGCCTAGCCGGCGGTCGAGCCGGAACGGAACCCGGCCAGATCGATGGTGACGAAGCGAAAGCCGAGCGACTGGCCGAGCGCGACCAGGCGCTCGCGAACCGTCGGCTCGAGCGCGCGGGGCAGGTCGGCCACGGGGAGCTCGATGCGCGCGATGGGCTCGTGGAAGCGCACCCGCAGCTGCGAAAACCCGAACGCACGCAGACCCTCCTCGAAGGCGTCGACGCGCGCCAGCCTGGCCTCGTCGATCCGCGTGCCCTGCGGGAAGCGCGAGGACAGGCAGGCGAGCTGCGGCTTGTCCCAGGTGCGCAGGCCGAGCTGGCGCGAGAGCTCCCGCACGTCCGCCTTGGATAGACCCGCCTCGACCATCGGCGAGCGGGCCCCACGCTCTAGGGCGGCCTGCAGGCCGGGGCGGCGGTCCGACAGGTCGTCCGTGTTGGTGCCGAGCAGCACCACCTCGAGGCCATGTCGCGCCGCCTCGGGAAACGCCAGCTCGAGCAGCTCGACCTTGCAATGGTAGCAGCGATCTCCAGGATTGTCCCGGAAGTTCGCGCGATCGAGCTCATGCGACTCGACCACCAGATGGCGCGCGCCGAGCTCGACGGCGAGCGCCCGGGCATCCTCGATCTCGCGCCGCGCCATGGTCGGCGAGACGGCGGTGAGCGCGACGCAGCGGTCCCCAAGCACGCGGCGGCCCACCGCGAGCAGGAACGTCGAGTCCACGCCCCCCGAGAAGGCGACCAGCGCGCTGCCGAAGCTGGACAGGCTCGCCTCGAGCGCCCGGAGCCTGGCCGAAAGCGCCTCCGGCGCGGCTACGCGCGTGCCCACCGACCCGACCGGCAGCTGGGCCCTGGCTTGGGTGGCAGGGCCGGGCAGAATTCGCACGAGCTTCGACATCCACTCGTGTATAGCATCCGTGCACGATGAGAAGGATGATCGCGCGCCTGGCGCGTCGGTTTCCGAACCTCGCGGCCGACGTCGCGAGGCACTTCGAAGCGGACCAGGAGCGCTCGCTGCTCTCGCAGGTGGTGTACGCCCTCGAGTCGCAGGGGGTCTGGGCCGTGGCGGTCTACCGCTTCGGCCGCTGGACCTACCGCGAGGGACCGACCGGCGCGGCCGGCGTGCCCTTCAAGGCCGCCTACCATGCCCTGCACAAGGCCGTGGAGGTCGCGACGGGGGTCGTGCTCCCGGCGAGCGCCGACGTGGGCCCAGGGCTGCTCATTTCGCACCCCGGCACCATCATCGTGCACCCGCAGACCCGGATCGGAGCCCACTGCAGCGTCGGTCAGGACACCACCATCGGCACGACCGGTCGGGGCGGTAACGGCGTCCCCTCGATCGGTCAGGACGTCTTCCTCGGATCGGGATGCCGTGTCCTCGGGGGAATCAGCATCGGTGACGGCGCCTCGATCGGGGCGAACGCCGTCGTGCTCAGGGACGTGCCCGCCTACCACACCGCGGTGGGCGTGCCCGCGCAGGTCGTGCCCCGGCGGTCCATCGTGCCCCCGGTGGCGGGCCTCGCGCCGGGCCAGCCGCCGGGCCGGAAGGGGACCTGACGCCGCGCTGGCGTCGCTGCGGCGCGCCGGTGGCGTTCGCTGCGCGTTCGGTGGACAATCCTGGTCGATGCGCCGCGTCCTGCCGAAGCTCGTCCTCCTTTCGGCGCTGGGCTGCGCCAAGGTGGCGCCGGGGGGGCCGGCGCCGGACGGCGGTCGGGCGGCCTCCGGGCGCGGCGTCCTCGAGCGAGAGTCGCAGCGCCATGACGAGACGAGCTTCATGCGCGAGTTTCCCGAGGTGCAGCCGGCGGAGCCCTGCCTTGCGGGCGGCGGCGAGCCGCTCGGCCTGTCGTCACTCCTCGACCGGGCCGCGGCTCGCTTCGACGCCAGCGACTTCCAGGGAGCGCTGCGCTGCGCAGAGGAGGCGAGCCGCTTCGAGCCGTCGTCGATCGAGGCGCACCACGATCGCGCGGCGGCGCTCTTGCGCCTCGGCCGCACCGACGAGGCGAGGACCGCGCTCGAGCGGGCTCTGGCGCTCGATCCCGACGATCCCGAGACGCTCGCGGCGGCGGCGGACCTGTTCATCAACCGCCTCGCTCCGGGACCCGACGTGACCGAGGCCGGTCTCGAGCTGGCGCGGCGCGGCGCACGCTTGGTGCAGCGGCGCCGGCGCGCGAACCACGAGCGGGGCCTTTACGCACGTCTGTCGCTGCTCGAGGCGCAGGCGCAAAACGACCTCGGCCGGCCGCGCGAGGCGCTCGCGCGCGCCGACGCAGCGCTCGGGGCGATGCTCGGCCTGTCAGGCGCCGATCCACAGCTGCGCACGGACGCCGACTACGAGCGCGCGGTGGCGCTGTTCGAGCTGTGCCGGTTCGAGGACGCGAGAAAGGCCCTGTCCGAGCTGGTCGGGCGAAAGCCCGACCACGCGCATGCGCACCAGCAGCTGGGCCTGGTCCTCGAGCGCTTCGCCGACTTCGAGGGCGCCTCGAGGCACTTCGACCACGCCAGAAGGCTGGCACCCGACGAGCTGCGGGCGCCGCTCGAGCTCGCCGCCCCCGAGTTCGCGCGGGTGGTGGAGCGCGCCGTCGCCGAGCTTCCCCCGGGCCTGCAGCGCGACCTCGCCGGCATCCCGGTGGAGCCTGCCGAGCTGCCGGCCGAGGGCGACCTCTTGCTCGAGGACCCGCCGCTGTCGCCGACCATCCTCGGCCTGTTCCGCGGCCTTCCTCTGCACGCGGGTGCGCCCGGCGGCGCCTCGGACGAGCCCCGCAGCATCGCGATCTACCGCAGGAACCTCCTGCGCGTCGTGACCTCGCGCGACGAGCTCGAGCGCGAGGTGCGCAAGACCCTCCTGCACGAGCTCGGCCATCTGCACGGCGAGGACGACGGCGCGCTCCGCGCGCGCGGGCTCGAGTGATGTCGGGGACGATCCCCTCCCGCGACTTCGAGGGCGAGCTCCGCACGCTCCAGACCCGGCTCGACATCGAGGCGAGAAAGCTCGAGATCGTGCGCGAGATCGCCTCGGCGCTCGGGCAGACGCTCGATCTCGACCGGCTGCTCGAGCTCATCGTCTCGCGCATGACGCCCCTGCTCGAGGCGGACCGCTCGACGCTCTACCTCATCACCGACGACGGCCAGGAGCTGACCTCCAAGATCGTCCAGGGTGGCGAGGCGCGCGTCATCCGACTGCGCGTCGGCCAGGGCATCGCCGGCTGGGTCGCCGAGACCGGCGAGACCGTGAACATCCCGGACGCCTACGTCGACCCGCGCTTCTCGCAGGAGCAGGACCGGAAGAGCGGCTACGTCACGCGATCGATCCTGTGCATGCCGATCCGCACGCACGAGGGGCGCACGGTGGGCGTCCTGCAGGCGCTCAACAAGGCAGGGCCCGAGCGCGAGCCGGTCGCCTTTTCGCCCGAGGACGAGGCGCTCATCGAGGCGCTCTCGAGCCAGGCCGCCGTCGCGATCGAAAACGCCAAGCTCTACCGCGCCGTGGTGGAGCGAAACGCGCAGCTCGCCGAGGCGACGGAGAAGCTCGAGCAGAAGGTGTTCGAGCTCGATGTGCTGTTCGAGGTCGAGCGCGAGATGGCGGCTGGCTACGACGAGCGGGACGCGCTCGATCGCCTGCTCGTGCGCTCGATGGAGCTCGTGGGCGCGGAGGTGGGCGCGATCGCGCTGCAGACGCCGCGTGGGCTCGAGTGCGCGGCGGCGCGTGGCGGCGCCGGGGACGCGCTGCGCGGCCGCATGCTTTCGCCTGGCGCCGGGGTGGTCGGCTGGGTGCTCGAGCACGGCGAGCCGCTGCTCGTGGCCGACGCCGCGGCCGATCCGCGCTGCGAGAGCGACCTCGCGCGGCGCCTCGACTACACGCCGTAGAACCTGCTCGTCGTGCCGCTCGCCGCCGAGGACGGTACGCCCATCGGGGCGCTCGAGCTCTGCAACAAGGTGGTCGGTCCGTTCGAGGCCTCCGACCTCAAGCTCCTCACGCTCGCGGCCGGGCAGGCCTCGCGCGTCATCCAGCTGCACCGCGCGCGCGCCGACCAGGCCAAGAGCGACCGGCTCGCGTCGATCGGGCAGATGCTCTCCGGCGTGCTGCACGATCTGCGGACGCCGATGACGATCATCTCCGGCTACGCGCAGCTCATGAGCGACTGCAGCGACGCGACCGAGCGGCGGCAGCACTGCGAGCACATCCTGCGCCAGTTCGAGAACATGTCGTCGATGACGCGCGAGGTGCTGGCGTTCGCGCGCGGCGAGTCGAACCTGCTCGTGCGCAAGGTGTATCTGCAGAAGTTCGTCGAGGAGATCGCGGCGCACCTCAAGCAGGAGTTCGCAGGGCGGAGCGTGGTGCTCGACATCGACGCCGAGTACCGCGGGACCGCCTTCTTCGACGAGACCAAGCTGCTGCGGGTCGTGCACAACCTCGCGCGAAACGCCTCGCAAGCGATGGGCTCCGGGGGCGGGACGTTCCGCATCGTGGTGCGCGAGGAAGCCGGCGAGTGGCTCGTCTTCGAGTTCACCGACGACGGCCCGGGCATCCCCGAGGAGCTGGAGGGGCGACTGTTCGAGCCGTTCGCCACGAGCGGCAAGCGCGAGGGCACCGGGCTCGGTCTCGCGATCGTCAAGAAGATCGTCGAGGAGCACGGCGGCACCGTGACCTGCGAGACGCGGCGCGGCCCCGTGCACGGCACGAGCTTCGTCGTGCGGCTGCCCAGGGAGCGCGCGGAGGCCCGATGAGGCGCGGGCCCCGTGCGAGCGGCTCCGCGCTTTGGCTCGGAGCGCTGCTGATGGTCTGTGGCAGCTGCGATCGCAAGGTCGCGCCCCCGGTCGCGCCTGCGGATGCAGCGATCGTGCGTGCCAGGGACGCCGCCCCGGCGCTGCCGCCGCTTCCGCCCCCCGAGCTCTACATGCTCGCCAAGAAGCACCTGCGCGAGGGCGACTTCGACCACGCGATCCTGATCTACGACAAGCTGATCACGCTCGACGTCTCGCCCGACATGACCGCCAATGCGCTGCTCGGCATCGGCGCCGCGTACGGCGACAAGGGGGATCGAAAGAGCGCGCTCGGGGCGTACGAGCGCCTCGTGGCGCTGCGACCCAGGGACGTCGAGGCGAGGCGCATCCTCGGCGTGGCGTTCGAGGACACCGGGGCGCTCGTGCGCGCGGCGAGCGAGCTCGAGAAGGCCGCGGAGCTCGCGCCCGACGAGCTCACGGTGTTCCATGACCTCGGGCGGATCTACCGCCGCCAGGGCAAGGAGGACGCGGCCGTCAAGGCCTACGCGCGCTACGAGCGCGAGCGGGCGCGCCTTGTCAAGCTGCTCGGCCTGTCGAAGGACGAAAAGGCGCGCCTGCACGCGGCCGAGCGTCTCGCGGCGGTGCCCGACGACGCGACGGGACGCGCGCTCACGCTGGCGCTCGACGACCGCTCGGCCGACGTGCGGCTCGCCGTCGTCAAGGCGCTCGGCGAGCTGCGCTACGTCCCGGCCAAGGGACCGCTGCGCGCGCTCGCGGAGAAGGACGACGACGAGGACGTCGCCGAGGGGGCGAAGAGGGCGCTGTCCGCGATCCTGCGGGCCGAGCAGGCGGAGAAGGCCACGAAGTGAGCGCGTGGCTCAGCGCTTCCACCGCCACACCGGCAGGTCGAGGCGCGGCGAGAGGCCGAGCACCGGATCGAGCGGCACCGAGAGCTCGACGCCGATCTCCCGGGGGCCGCGCGCGAGCAGGTTCTTGAGCGTCTCGACCGGGCGATCGACCACGAGCTCGCCGCGAAGGCGCACGCTCACCGAATCTCCCGGCGCGATCGTGACCGCGCGGTCGGCGTCGAGCGCCGCCAGGGCGCGGCCATCGAGCACGAGGCGCGTGCGCAGCGGCTCGAACGACACCGCGCGGTGGAAGCGGTTCGTGACCCCCAGCGTCGCGCCCACCGCGATGTGCACCGGGGCCTGGGCCTCTTTCTTCTGCTCCTCGGTGCCGTGGCTGGCGAGCCACTCGCCCGCGACCGCGCCGAGCCCGCCGAGCGCCAGCGTGGCAGGGCTGGGCAGCTCGAGGTGCTCGATCGTGTAGTCGCAGTGATAGAGGCCTTGCTTGCCGTCGATGATCACGCGCGCCGTGTGCGCGTACCAGGCCCACAGCCCGAGCACGAGGGCGCCCGCCGCGTAGGTCAGCGCCGCGGGGATCCGCAGCAAGGCGCCCGGGTGCGGCAGCGTGGGCCGGTCCTCGAGGATGCGCATCGCGACCTCGGCGCCGCCGATCACGCCGAGCGGCAGGGCCGCGAAGTCCAGCACCGCCAGGACGCGCACCACGCCGAGCGGCACGCCGTGGCGCAAGGCCTCGAGCGGCAGCGCGAACAGGCCGCCCACGGCGAGGCCGAGGCCGAGCACCGCCGGGAGGTTCCTGCGCGCACGCTGACGCACCTTCGCGAACGACAGCCCGTAGCGCACGAGGGCCGGCGCGACCGACAGCACGCCGGACACGAGGGCCAGGAGCGGATAGTAGAGGGCGCGGTGCAGCGGCTCGGAGATCAGGCCGCGAAACCGCAGCTCGGTGACGACGAGCGCGAGGGCGGCCGCCCAGAAGAGCGCGAGCGAGTTCGACAGCGCGACCACGCCGCGCCGGCGGTCGGGCGCGTGCGCCTGGCCGTACGGCGTGCGGCTCGCGACCGCGACCGTGAGCCGGTCGGTCAGCGGCACCGCGATCACCTGCACCAGGCCGAAGGCCACGAGGAAGCCGCCGAGCGTGACCGTGCGCTCGAGCGCGGGAGAACCGACCTGCCGGAACTTCGCGAGCAGCAGGCCCTCGAAGATGGCGACCCGGTCGGGCCCAAGGCCGAAGAACTCGCCCCACCAGCGGACGGCGTCGGAGAAGGCGCTCTCCGAAAGGCGCTCGAACATGCGCGTACACGCATGGAACGCGCCGTAGCCGGCGGCGCCCGACAGCACGATGGAAAGGGTCAAGCCCCATCCCGACATCGCGCCGCGCAGGCTCCTTGGCCGAAACGGCGCCACAAGGGCGTGCAAGAAGCTCACGTCGGCAGCTCGACCCGCACGGCCGGCATCAGCGCTTTTTCTCCTGGATCGAGGTCGTCGACATCTGGCCGAGCGGCTCTAGCCTGACACATCACGCCGGGCGCGCCAGCAGAGCTCCTGGCGCGCCCGTGCTCGCGCGAACGTGCGACAATGAGCCTCATCGACGAGCCGCGCGTACATGGCTGAGCCACGGGATCCCGATTCCCAGGGTGCCGGCCTGTCCGCCGGTACCCTCGTGGGCGAGTATCAGATCCAGTCGCTGCTCGGGGAAGGCGGGATGGGCACCGTCTACGCGGCGGTGCATCCCGTCATCGGCAAGAAGGTGGCGATCAAGGTGCTGAGCGCAGGCGTGACGCAGGATCGCAGCGCCGTGGAGCGCTTCGTCCTCGAGGCGCGCTCCGTCAATGCGATCGCGCACCCCAACATCGTGGACATCTTCTCCTTCGGGCAGCTGCCGGATCGGCGGCACTACTTCGTGATGGAGCGCCTCGAGGGGGAGACCCTGCGCGCGCGGATCGCCCGGCAGGGGTCGCTCACCGCCGTCGAGGCCCTGCAGCCATTTCGTGATGTGGGGCGCGCGCTCGCGGCGGCCCACCGAAGTCAGGTCATTCACCGCGACCTCAAGCCCGACAACATCATGCTCTGTCCGGACGAGCAGCGCGGGCTCTCGGCCAAGCTGCTCGATTTCGGCGTCGCCAAGCTGCTCGATACGGGCGCGGCCATGAGCATACCGAAGACGCGCGCCGGCATGGTGGTGGGCACGCCGCAGTACATGGCGCCCGAGCAATGCCTGGGCGGGGCCGTGGACGCACGCTCCGACCTGTACTCGCTCGGCGTCGTGCTGTTCGAGGCGCTCGTGGGCCGACTGCCCTTCGACGGCTCGACCGTCGTCGAGATCTGGCAGGGGCACGTGGGCAAGCCTCCGCCCCGCCTGCGCGAGGTGGTTCCGCCCGGCGCCCTCTGCTCGATCGAGCTCGAGTCCCTCGTGATGCAGCTGCTCGCCAAGAACCCCTCCAACCGCCTGCAGAGCGCCGCTCAGTTCTGCGAGGCGCTCGACGCGGTGGCGCCGACGCTCGGGGCCGCCCCGGCGCGCAAGGATCGGCCCCCACGCCTGGACGCGCCCCTCGTGCCGCCGCGCCAGTCCCTCATGATGACCTCGCCGGGCGGGCTCGCGGCGCCGAGCCAGGACGAGCTGGCGCGGCTGGCGGCAGCCTTCGAGGCTCGGATCTCCGACGTCGTGGCGCTCGATGACGCCTCGGCGCCCGCCGCCGGAGGCGGCCCGCCGGCGCCCGCTCCAGGCCCGCCCACGCTCGAGCCGATGGTGAGCCCCGCCGCGGGCGCCAGCGGGGCTCCGCCTGCGGAGGCGGCCCGCTACGAGCCTCCGCGGGCCCCCGAGGTCTCCCTGGAGCTCGGGGTGCATGACTCCCGGCCGCGGATCTCCAGGGCCGCACCGCGCCCGGCGCCAAGGTCCCTAGCGTCGCCCCCGGAGCCGCGCGGCTCCCTGTGGACGTGGCTCGTCCTCTTGGGCCTCGTGCTGGTCGGCGCGGCCGCGTTTCTGCTGCGTCGCGGTTGACCGGGGTCACCTGGCCAGAAGCCACAACCAGCCCGCCGCGATCGCGAGCGTGCCCAGGGTGACGGGGACGCCGACGCGCGCGTGCTCGCGCGTGGAGATGGCGACGCCGTGCGTCCGCGCCTGCTCGATGACGAGGATGTTGGCGATGCTGCCGACGACGAGGAGGTTGCCGGCCAGTGTGCTCGACAGCGCCAGCACCGGCGCCGCCATCGGGTGCGTGGCGGTCGGCAAGAGCAGCATCACGGCGGGCACATTCGACACCAGGTTCGACAGCACCACCGACGCCCCGAACATGTAGGGCGGCTCGTCGAGCGGCAGGCCGAAGAGGCGCGCCTCCGCGAGCAGGCGACCGAGCAGCCCCGATGCCAGGAGGGCGTGGTTGACGATGAAGAGCGCGACGAACATCACGAGCAGGTGCCAGTCGACCAGCCCGAGCAGCTCACGCGAGCGCATGCGGCGCGACAGCAGCAGCACGCCCGCGCCCACGAGCGCCACCACCTCGCGCGGCAGGCGCGAGCCCAGGAAGGCGCCGATGACGAGCGCGATGACGACGAGGCCCTTGGTCGTCTGCCAGGTCGAAAACGCCCGCCCATCGCCGTTTGGGGGCGGGCCCTCGGCGTGCCAGCGGCCGCGATAGGCGAGCATGAGGATGCCCCACACGACGCCGAGGCCCAGCAAGGCAGGGACGCCGCCGTCGAGCAGGTAGCCCGCGAACGACACGTGGAGGCGCTGGCCGATCAGCATGTTCTGGGGGTTGCCGATGAGCGTCGCGGCCGACCCCACGTTGGCCGCCGCCGCGAGGCCGAGCAGGAAGGGTCGCGGGTTCCAGCCGCGACGGACCGTGCCCTCGATGAGCAGCGGCGTCACCGCGAGGCACACGATGTCGTTCGCGAGCAGCGCGGAGAGCCCCGCGGTGACCAGGATGACCAGGCCGAGCAGCCCGCGCGGCCCGAGCGGGGCGGCGGCGAGGCGCCGCGTGATCGCCGTGTAGAAGCCCCCGAGCCGCAGCTGCGCCGACATCACCATGAGCGCGAACAGGAGCGCGATGGTGGGCATGTCGACCGCGGCGGTCGCGGCCTCGGGCGAGACCAGCCCCGCGCCGAGCAACGCGATCGCGCCGAGCAGGGCCACGCCCGTACGGTCGAGGGCCAGCCCCGGGATCCCGCCCAGCATCATGCCGGCGAAGACGAAGGCCTCGATGACGATGAGGAGGTCCGACACCCGCCTGGCAGCTTATGGTTCGAGCCGCGCAAATGGCGAAGAAGCGACCGCTGTGGGCCGATGTGCTGCTCGCCTGTGCCTTCCGGGCGGCCGCCTACGTCGGCATGGTGGCGCTCTCGGTGTGGAACGAGGCGCGCCCCGCGCCCTCCCTCCCCGACGTGGCCCTGTCGGCGCTGCCCTACGTGCCGTGGGTGCACCGCCTCAACTACTGGGCCTGGCTCCTCGCCTACGCGCCGCTCGCGGCGGTGCTGCTCTACCGGTCGCCCACGCGCTGGTGCCGCTACATGGTGACGGCGGGCCTGGTCTCCATCGCGCGTGGTCTCTGCATCGCGATGACCGGGCTCGGGCCGCCCGATCCGGCGCACGCCGGCCCTGGCACCGCCGGACATGGCTTTGGAACGGTGCTGGCGGCCCTGCTCTCCCCGGTCCAGATCTTCGGCAGCGGCGGCAGCGCCAACCTCTACCTGACCAAGGACCTGTTCTTCAGCGGCCACACCGCGAGCACGCTCGTGCTCTTCCTCTATCTCCTGCCGTATCCGCGTCTGCGCTGGCTCGCGCTCGCCGGCCACGGGGTCGCCGTGGCTAGCGTGCTCCTGTCGCACATCCACTACGGAATCGACGTCGCAGGCGGCTGGGCCTTCGCCTTTGCCATCTTCGCCTTGCGCGAATGGGGTCCACGATCCGAGCCACGGGGCTAGGTTAGCGCAGGCGAGCGCGCAGACTACGCCGGGCGCGGTGCAGCCGGGACATCACGGTACCGACGGGCACCCCGAGCGTGCCCGCGGCCTCGCCGTACGTGGATCCTTCGACGTCGACCAGCACGATCACGGTGCGCTGGGCGGCCGGCAGCGCCGCCAGGGCGCGCTCGATCAAGGCCCCATCGCGCGCCGCTGGGGGCGCCGCGAGCTCCGCCGGCAGGGCGACCTCGCGGCGATGCCGTCGCAGGTGACTCACCCAGGTGTTGTGCAGGATGCGCAGGAGCCACGGTCGCGCCGGCGCGTCCACGCGGAAGCTCGCGCGCGCCGCCAGCGCCCGGCAGGCGGTCTCCTGGGCCAGGTCCTCGGCCAGCGCGGCGTCACCACACAAGCGCCGCGACAGGCGGCCGAGCTCGGGCAAGAGGGCCACCAGCGCCTGGGGGAGCGGTTCGGAGGGTACGAGGGCGAGTGAGGCAGCCACGTCGCGGGAGAGAGCACGCCGGATGCCGAGGCCCCGCGATGGCTAACTCCTCGATTCACGGCGGCGCGAGACCCTGTGCGTGACATTTCGGCACGCCCGCGCCCGCGTGCGGGTCGCTTCGTCAGCGCGGGCCGAGCGTCGCCAGCGCCTCGGGCAATGCGTCCGCCACCTCGGATGCCCGCAGGCCCACGGCCACGCCGCGCGTCGCCCGGCGCAGGTCCGCTGCGCGCCCGTGCAGGTAGGCGGCCACCGCCAGCGCATCGAAGGGTCCGAGGCCCTGCGCGCACAGGGCCCCGACGGCGCCCGCGAGCACGTCACCCGTTCCCCCCGAGGCCAGGCCCACGTTGCCCGTGGGGTTGATCGCGAGTGCATCGCCACGGCCGGCGATCACGGTGCGGGCGCCCTTGAGCGCGACCGCGCAAGACCACTCGGCCGCGAGGCGCCGGGCGGCCGCCACGCGATCCGATTGCACCTCGGCGGACGTCTGGCCGAGCAGGCGCGCCGCCTCTCCCGGGTGTGGCGTGAGCGCGACGCGCGCGCCCTGGGCCGCGACCAGCTCGCGCAGTGTCCGGTCGGCTGCGACCACCAT
>JAHFDS010000566.1 GCA_023248855.1 Myxococcales bacterium | reverse complement strand
GCGCCGCCCCGGCCCGCCGCGCCGCCGGCTCCAGCGCCGCCGGCTCCAGCGCCGCTGCTGCCCGCGCCGCCCGCGCCCGCGCCGCCCCGGCCTGCGCCGCCCGAGCCGGCCGTACCCCCAGCGCCCTTCGAATCGCCGCCGCAGCCAGCCGCGATCATGGCCAACGTCAGAATCAGGCTCGAGATCTTGCGCATGCGAATGCCTCCGCGGGCCATTTGAGCAACCTTCGTGCCGATACGGAAGTATTCGAGATCACGGTGTGCCGCAGCGAACGGCGGCACGACGTGGCGCAGAGGTGTGTGGTGGAGGAAACAGGTCAGCGGAAGAAGCCGACGACGCCGTTGCCGAGGGCAGCCAGCGAGTCTCCGGCGATGAGGCCGCCGCCGACCAGCGAGTTGGTGCTCATGTCCTCGGGCAACGCCTCGCCGGCCGACGTGGCCGTTTGGGCGACCGCCTCCTCCTTCACGGTCTCGGAGTAGGAGGAGAAGATGCCGCCCATGGCGAACCACAGCGAGGTGGTGAACTCGACGAAGCCGCCGAACGACGACGCGTACGGGCTCGGCAAGACGATGGCGTCGAGCGCGAACGACGTGGCCACGCCGAGCTTGCCGCGCCGGGCGAACGCCACGTAGCGGCGGCTGGCGCGCAAGAGCTTGCGCAGGATCTCGGTGAGGACCCCGATGGCGATGCCGATCTCGAGGCCCACGGTCTGCACGTGCTTCTTGTGGTCGCGCTTGACCGTCTGCTCGGGGGTCGTCGAGGCGGTGCGGCCGATGAGGCCATCGAGCGCGCCCACGAACTTGTAGGTCATCGCCGACTGCCACTTCTCCGGGCGCTCCTCGCGCTTCATCTGCGTCTGGTCCTTCTCGAGCACCGGGTAGGCCTTGAGGAACAGCTGCGCCATGCCGACCGAGAGGAAGGCGCCCATCGCGATGCCGATGACCTGGTAGCGGAACTGGATCACGCGGTTCGTGCCGAGGCGCCAGCCGGTCGAGCGATCCTGCTGCATGTCGCCGCCGACCGAGACCGAGATGAGCAGGATGCTCGCGCACACGAGGCCACTGCCCGCGTCCGCGAGGCCCACCGCGGCGAGGATGAAGACCGTGAGCACGAAGGCGCTCGAGATCGGGTTCGAGTCGGAGATGCCGAGCGAGATGCCGTTGATGAGCATGAAGATGAAGACGAGGCCGACCGCGAGGAGCACGAAGCCGAGGGGCTGGTGGAACACGGTGGTCGCGACGACGACGACGGCGGCGGCCCAGAAGACCACCCAGGCCAGCAGGCGCCCGGTGTTGACGGCCTTCCACTTGTCCTCGGCCGGCGGGGCCTCGCCCATCAGCGGGTTGCGCAGCCGGCTGACGGCCTGATAGCCCACCAGTGAGATGTCGACGATGGCCGCGCCCAGGATCGTGCCGAGCGCGAGCACGAAGCCGATCTTGCGGAACGGCTCGCCGCTCTCGAGCCACTGGATGGAGACGAGGTAAGGCTTGAGCTCCTCGCCGGCCAGGCCGACGACGAGGGCCGGGAAGGCGATGCGCGAGCCGACGATCATGCCGGCGCCGAAGGTGGACATCGAAAGGCCCGTGCCGCCGATGGCCGGGAGCTTCTCGATCGCGACGCCGCCGAAGAGGCCGATGCCGGTGCCGCTGGCGAGCTTGCCGATGGAGGCCTGGAGCAGGCGCTTGTCGGTGAGCGCGCGCAGGATGTTGGCGACCGCGAAGCCCGACGGGTAGGTCAGGCGCATGCGATCGACCAGGAGCGGCGTGAAGAGCATGCCGACGCCGACGCCGAACATGCCGATGCACAGATAGTAAAGGACGAGGTAGGGCCAGTAGGGCATCGGGAAGCCCAGCCAGCGCATGGCCTGGATGAGCACCGCCATGCCCGACATGCCGGCGACGGAGGCCGCCATGGTCTGCATGTAGTTGGCGCCGTGCTTGCCTTCGGGGCCGTAGCCGTAGGTGACGGCCGAGCCGAGGATGCCGGCGAGGACCTGGCCGCCGACGAAGAAGCCGAGGCTGAAGTTCATGTACGCCGCGGTCACGCCGCCGAGCGGCCCGAGCACGAGGATCGCGATCGCGCCGAGCAGGACGTAGTACTTGGGGGAGTCGATCGGGGGGAGGAAGCTCCAGCGGGGCGCGAAGGCGGGGTCGCTCATGGCCGGCGCAGACTATCGCGTTTCACCGCAGTGGGAACCGCGACGTGGCGCGGGCGTCGATGACGCGCTGGGCCAAACGGCCGCGTTACTGGCCGACGATGTCACCCTTCATGGCGCCGAGCGCGCCGAGGAGCTCGCCCTTTTCTTTCTCGGGCACCTTGAGCTTGTCGAGCGCCTTGACCAGGTCGCCGACCAGCGCGTTGAGCTCGTCCTCGGTGACCTTCATGCCGGCGTGGGCGCTCTTCATGTCCTGGCCGGCGTACTTGCATGGGCCGCCGGTGGCCTGGCAGATCTGATCGACCAGCTTGCCCTTCAGGCCCTCGAGGTTGGCGTTCGCGAAGCGCGCCTTGATCTTGTCGTCTGCGGCCACGTTGGTCAGGAGCTCGCCGACCACGGCCTTGATCGCGTCGAGGCCGCCGAGGCGCTCGAACAGGGGCCTATCGGCGCCAGTGGTGGTGCCGGCAGGCGTGCCGCCGCCGGAGCTGGCGCAGGCGGCGGCGGCGAGGGAGGCGAGCAGGATGGAGCGGACGAGGCGCATGCGCCGGCACCAGGTCGCGAACAGGATGAGGAGGAGCAGCGCCGGCGCGTGCGCGCTTGCGGTGCCGGGCGTGATCGTGCAGCCGCTGCCCTTGCCGGTGGTCGGCGCGGCAGCCTGGCCACCGCTGCCACCACCGGCGGCGGTCGAAGCGTCCGGGGCCGCGGCGTCGGAGCCGCCGCCAGCGCCGCCGTCCCGTGGCCCAGCGGCGTCGCCGCGAGGACCGTCGGCACGGGGACCGCCATCGGGGCGGCGCGCGGCGTCGGATCTCACGAGGCCGCCGTCCGGCAACGGAGGCAGCGTGGTGTTGTCGCTGGTGCGGTTGGCGATCGTGGCCTTGCCGCGCGTCTGCGCGACCCACATCTCGATCGAGTGATCGATCATGGCGTCGATGCGGCGCAGGTCCGCGTCGGTCACGACGTCGGTCGGCCGCTTGACCAGCACGAACGAGATCCCGTAGCGGGTCGGCGCGTTCGGGAACGCCGGCAGGCGCGGCCCGGAGGCGCGGATCACGTCCTCGATGGTGACGTCCTTGCGCGTGGCGGTGACGCGATATTGCGGCGCGCGGAAGCGGTGGGCTTCAGGTGGGGCGCACGCCATGTTCGCCTGGGCGGAGTCGACGCAGTTGGTCGGGTTTTCGAGGACGAAGAACGGGCGCACCTCGGACGCGGGGATGAGGCCCATGTTGTAGAGATCGAGATCCGAGAACTGGAACTGATCCATCTGGCGCGCGGTGAAGGTGCCGTCGTGGTTGTCGGTCCAGTCGTGGCCCTCGATGGGGGAGCCGCCGGTGTGCAGGTAGAAGCTCCAGTGCGCCTTGTCGCGGCCGAGCATCTGCTCGCTCTTGACGCCGTCGCCCTTGTCGAAGCGCTGGAAGGCGCCCCAGGCGTGGCCGAGCTCCTGGCCGAAGATGAGCGAGATGGTCGTGTCGTCGAACGTCCCGTCCTGGTGGAAATACTGATCCCACTGGTTCATGTGGAGAAAGCCGGAGACCTTGGAATTCGGGGTGTCGTCGAAGATCGGGGCCGGGATGACCGGATCGAGATCGGCGATGAAGTCGTAGCCGATGCCGGAGATGTCGTTCGCGACCGACTGGTAGAACGCCGCCGCGCCGACCAGCGGGAACGTCGAGAACATGATGATGAAGTCGCTGTCGTCGGGGTGCATGGCGCGAAAGCCGTCCTCGACCGCGTGGAAGCCGGCGAGGAACGTGGCGCGCTGGAACCAGTTGGCGTTGACGACGTCGCCGCTCGTGTCCTCGAACACCCAGAAGCGTGCGCGCTTCTCGACCAGCCTGACGGGCGTGGCCAGGGCGCTCGTCGCGAGCCCGAGCAAGACGAGGGCCGGGGTCGCCGCGAGGGGCCGAAGGACCCTGCGCTCCTGCCCCTTGCGCAGGAGGAGGAGCAGGGCGACGAAGAGCGCGATCGGGGCCGCGCCCGAGCCGCCGGGCCCGCCCTGGCAGCCGGAG
>JAHFDS010000565.1 GCA_023248855.1 Myxococcales bacterium | reverse complement strand
CCCGCCCGCAGGGAGAGCACGTGCGCGCACTGGAAGCCGACGAGCGCTTCGGCCTCGAGGCGCCCGATGCGCAGGTGCACGCGCTCGGCGATCGCGTCGAGCCCGAGCGTGCCCCGCGCGATCCCGCGCCGGTCCGCGCGGGCGGCAGGGCGACCGAAGGCGACCTCGAATGCCTCGCGCAGGGCGCGCCCGCGATCCTTCGGCGAAGCGGCACGACAGCGATCCCCCGCCGCTCGATGGCGAGCGGCGAGAGCGTCTCTTTCCTCGAGCGCCGCCGCGGCTGCGGCGGTGAGGTCGCCTCCGCGCTCCAGGCGCGCCGCGATGGCCGTCGCCGCGCGGCGGTGTACCCGGGCCTCGAACGGCGGCAGGAGCGCGAGCAGCTCCGCTGCGGTCATCGGCGCACCTCGAGGCGCGCGGGCTCGGGACCCGGGCCGCGCTGCGGGAAGAAGTAGTCCTCGCCCTCGAGCGGCGTGTGATCGCGGAAGCGACGCCCGTTCGAGCCCTCCCACGCCAGAAAGAGCGACACCTCAGGCGCGTTGGTCTCGACGTGGTAGGCGCCGGTCATCCCGAGCTCGAAACGTTGTCGAGCGCTCGTCCAGAAGCTCTGGAACAGGCTTGCGCCGACGATCCCGTGCGTGCTCGCGTCGGGCCGATCCGAATCCACGAAGAACCACACCGCACGGAACGACACCTCGGCGTACAGGCGCCCGAACAAGGCACGCGCGAGCACGGTCGCAGAGACGTGATCCTGGTCGAACGGGGAGAGCGACGCGTTGGAGGTCAGGCGCGCGTTGCCGTAGAGCACGAGGTTCGCGAAGGGTTCCGTCTCGATCCCTTGCTCGAGGAAGAGCCCGCGCGCGTGCGTGGCCCGGTAGCGACTGTAGACGTCGGGATCCACGGTCGCGATGCGCGCGTCGACCTCGGTCCCCGGCCCGACGCTCGAGAGCCGTAGGCCGAGCTTGCTGACGAAGTGGATCCCGCTCGTCAGGGTGAAGACCGGTTCGAGCATCGTGCGGAGCGCGCCGGTGTAGTAGCGCTGGTCGCCGATCGGCTGCGTGAACCCGTCGACCGCCAGCTGCGCGCGGAGCTGGCGCATGGCGGGGTGGCGGAAGAACGCCTCCGCCGAAAGCCACTCGCTCGGGCTGCCCTCGTCGCGCACGCGGACGTCGCCCGTGAGCTTGAGCGCGAGGAACCCGCTGTCCAGGAGGCGCCGGTACGCGAACCCCAGGCTGAGCGAGTTCGACGTCTGCACCTTTGCGCCCTCGGGCGCGTACTCGAGGTGCGACCACCGGGCGCCGGCCGTGAGCGAGCCGAGGGAATCGAGCCCCGGCGCCACATCGCCGTCGATCGTACGCACGGCCGCGAGGTCCTCCAGCGTCTCGGGGCGCACCGCGGGCGGCAGGACGAAGCTCGGATGCACGAAGGTCGGCAGGAGCTGCTCGGGCGGCGCGCGGTCACCGTCCCGCACCGCCAGGCGGAGCAGCACCTCGCCCGCCGACGGTGTCACCTGTACGCTGCAGGAGGCCGGAAGCGGAAGCGGGAGCGTCGTGACGACCGCGGTCGAGAGCGGCGTTACTTCGTCCAGGGTCGCGTTCGGATCGGCGCGCAGCCCGAGCTCGATCCGGCGCGAAAGCGGCGGCGCGCCCGCGCACACCGCCGTGATCTCGGCGGAGCGCGCGACCGGGCCGAGCTGCGTGCGGGCTTCGATGCGCAGGAGAGCGGGACCTTGCACGACCACGACCAGCGGATCGCCCGCGCGCGCCACGAGGTGATCCGACAGGTGCGTGGCCGCCATGCGGCGGGGCAGGGGTGCGCCGCTGCGGCCGGCACGCTCCGCGTCGACCCACAGGCGACCCACGGGTCGGACCCCACCGACCGCACGAACCTGCAGCGTGTGGGGCCCAGCAGGCAGCACGATGGGTGGGCCCGCGCAGGTACTCTCGGCGTCGCACGGCAGGGGGACCGGAGGCTCGCCGTCGCGGCTCCACGCGAGTGCGATCGGGGGGCTGCCGAGCGCTGCCGCCTCGTGCGGCCGGAGCTCCTTGACCCGGGCACGTAGCCCGAGGGCGACCGCGGTGTTGAGCGAGAACGAGAACGTCGCCTGCCGCGTGGCCGTGAGCAGCATGCTCTGCTCGACGTCGGGCCACGGCGGCAGGAGCGCCGCCTCAACGCTCGGGTCGAGGGGCTCGCCGCCGCGGAGATCGACCGCGCGCGTGCCCGCGCTGTGATCCACGTACTTGAGCCTCCGCAGTCGCGTGCGCCCGGCAGCCTGCCTCAGGAGGCGGTGCGCGAGCGGGTCGCGAGGCAGGAGCTCGGTTGCGGTCGTGAGCTCGAGATACGCCAGCGCGGAGGACCTCGCGTCCTTGCCGAGCAGGAGCGCGCGGCCCGCCTCGCGGTGGAGGAGCCCGACCTTCGGGTGCGCCCTCGCGAGATCGATCCAGAGGAGCGCGGCGCGCGCGTCATCGGCCGCTCCCTCCGCCAGACGAGCCGCGTGCAGCACCGCGAGATCGGCCGCCGCACCGTCGCCCGCCTTGCGGCGGAGCTCGGCTGCGGGCGCGCGCGCGAGCACCTCGGGCTCGTCGAGCAGGGCCAGAAGCCCCACGGTCACCGCATCCGGCCGCCCCTCGGTCAGGAGCATCGTCGGGGACAGCGTCGACTCGTCCGCGGCGACACTGGCCGGGTGGGCGCTGCCGGCTTCGTCCAGGCTGCGCCACAGGGCGCGCACGACCGCCCGCTGGTGGGGGCCGAGCCCGCGCGACGCCATCGCCGAGAGCAGGTCCTCGCGTGCGAGCCCCACCTCGTCGAGCTCGAGCAAGGCCGCGGCGCGTGCGATCGATCGAGCCGCGACCGGATCTCCGCCAGCGAGCTGCGCCGAGAACCGCGCGACCGCTTGCAGCGACGACTCCGCGGTCACGCCTGGCGCGTCGGTCGTCAGCACCGCGGCGGGGTCGGCCGGCGTCTCGGCCGCCGCTCGATGGCGGCGCACCGCAAGGTTGACGAGCACGTGGATCTGCGCCGGCCCGTGCGCGACGAGGCGCAGCGCGCTCGTGGCGGGCGCTGGCAGGAACACCTCCACCGGGTCGGTCACGACCATACCCGCCGCGAGCTCCCCGCGCGGTTCGGTGCGCAGGGCGCCCCGCCGCACCGGCAAGCGCACCGGTCGCGCGCCCGCGCCGGCGAGCTCGAGCATCACCTCGCCGGTCGGCGTCGTGCTCGCGGGGACCGCGAGGCGTACCGACAGCGCGACGAGGGACGGATTGCCGAGCTCCCGGCTGCGCCACTCGGCCCCTGCGGACGGGATCTCCGTGTAGCGCCGCAGCCGCACGTGATTCGCGCCGGCCACATCGTTGACGTAGATCTCGCCGGCGAAGGCACCACCTGCCGGGAGGCGCACCTGATGCGTGCCGGGATCCAGCGGGACATCGACGCGCTCGAACGGGGACAGCGCCGCGATCGAGAGCGGGCGACCGTCGATCGTGAGCCCGACCGCGCGCCCGAGCGCGCCGCGCCGCACGACCACGAGGGAGAGCACGGGTCGCCTTCGGGGCAGCGGCGGCACGGGCAAGGTGACCTCGAGAGCCGGCCCGCCATCGACGAGGCGCAGGAAGAAGGCGCGATCGGCGACGCGCGGGCGCGTCGGGCCGACGGGAGGCTCGAGGAACGCGAGCTCGCGCGTCCCGGGCTCGGGCGCCAGGCTGTGCCACGCGGTCGCCAGCGCGAACGCTCGACCCCGTGCGACGAGCAGGTGGTGATCGAGCGGGCGCAGCGACAGCAGGCCGTCGAGCGCCGCCAGCACCGGCGCGCCCGCCTCTAGCCCCTCGGGCGCCAGCGCGTCCGCTTCGGCCAGCGCCAGCGCGTCCTCGTCCGTGACGGGCGCCTGGCTCGCGCGCTCGAGCAGCCGCGCGACCGCATCTGCGGTCCGGCCATCGCGCAGCGCGACCGTCGCGCGCAGCCGCGCCGCGCGTGAAAGGAGGACGTCCCGCGCCGCACGCTCGATTCCGGCTTCCGCATGCTCGAGCAAGCCCGATACGTCGGCGAGGAGCGCCTCGGCGATGCCCGCGTCGCTCGTGGCCTCCGCGGCCACGATGGCGGCCAGGGCGCGGAGGGCACCGCGGAGCTCGGGCGCGAGCAGCCGCAAGGACGAGGCATCGCCGAGCTGCGC
>JAHFDS010000564.1 GCA_023248855.1 Myxococcales bacterium | reverse complement strand
TACTGGTTCTACGGGTCCGATGTGGAGCGGCCATGGAACACGATCACGACGTGCACTACGAGCAGATATCGATTGCCCGATGCCGCGACCTGCTCGGACACGAGGCAGACGACCTGTCGGACCTGGAAGTCGATCAGATCCGGCGACATGCCGACGTCATGGTGTCGCCGCCGGTTTAGGACTGGTCCATTTCGGCGGTCAGGATTGGTCCACCTGAGGGTTGCGTGATGGGTGGAGGCGATGACTTCAGGGCGCGGCAGTGCCCCCAGGTCGGTTGGCGCGGTAGGAAGGGCCTTTGATCTTGAGGACGAGCGCGCCATCGACGAGCCGGTCGAGCATCGCCATCGCCAAGGGCGCGTCCCCGAGGTACTGGGCCCAGGCGTCGAAATCCACATTGGTGATCAGGATCGTCGAGCGCTTCTGATGCCGACTGGCGATCACTTTGTAGAGCAGGTGAGCGGCCTGCGGGCAGTCTTCGCGCTCGATGCGATCGAAGCCAAACTCGTCGACGAGTAACAGGTCCCATCCCGCGAAGCGGCGCAGCACCTCGGTGAGGCTCTTGTCGGCGAGCGCGGCGGTGAGCCGGATCAGGAGTTGCGCCGAGGTGGTGTAGAAGACCCGGTACCCGGCGGCACAGGCGCTCAGGCCGACGGCCTGCATCAAGTGACTCTTGCCCACACCAGACTGGCCGACCAAGACGACATTGACGTGGCGGCGGATGAAGTCGCCGGTGGCGAGTTGCTCGTACTGCGCGCGTTTGATCGTCTTGTTGAAGTTCCAGTCGAAGGTCTCCAGGGTGGTGTGTTCAGCAAACTGGGCGGCCGCGATCCGGCGCGTGATGCCGCGATCGCGGCGCCGAGCCGCTTGCTCCCCGAGCAGGCGGTCGATCGCCTCGAGCACCGAGACGCCCTCGCGCTCGGCCGCATCGAGGACATGATCCAGCTCCTCGACGGTGATCGGGATGCGGAGGACGGTCAGGTGATCGAGGACCCGGTCACGCAGGTTCTTCGTCTTCCGGTCCATCGGCAGTATCCAGCAGCGCCAAATAGTCAGCGGTCGAGCGCGGCGGCACGGGGTCGTGCCCCAGCACACCGTCTCGCGGGAGCGTCACCTCCTCGGCGAGCGCCAGCAACGGGGGTTTTGGCTGCGCCTGTGCCGTGAGGATGCGCTCGATGGCCGTGAGCGAGAAGGCGCGGAAGCGACAGGCGCGTTCGAGCGCTGCCACCAGGTCCGCGCGGGTATAGGTCGCCAGCAACGCCAGGACACGATGGGCCTCGTCTTTGCCGTAGCGCCGGGTCCGGACCAGCGCCTCGAAGAAGCGCGGCCCGTCGGGCCCCAGCTCGCTGAAGCGAGCGGCGAGTTGTTCGTGCCGGCGCTGCTCATCGCGGCCTGGCGCATGCTCCGGTTTGGTGACGCGGCGGCCAGCCCCGGGTGGTTCCAGCGTATGCCGCGTGACCTCCTTCAGCCCCGGGCCGTACACGACCAGTTCCGTCTCGGTGACGCGCACGGGCAGCGCCAGCCCAATGTGCGACCACGGCACCGAGTAGAAATTCTGCGTGTAGGGGATGTGCCACTCCGGACCGACCACGCGATAGACGACGGCCGCCGTGTCGTAGGCGTGCGCCGGCAGCGGGACCAGATGGGCGCGCTCCTCCTCCCACAAGACCAGCGGCGGGCGGCCGGTGGTGGCATGCGGCCGCGCGTCGATCTGCGGCAGCCAGGTCTCGGCGACAAACGCGTTCAGGTGGGCCAGTGACGCGAAGGTGCGCGCGTTGAGCAGGTGTGTGGTGATGTGAAAGAAGGGTTTTTCGATCTTGCCCTTCGTTTGTGGGCGTCTCGGCCGGCAGGCCCATGGCCGAAACCCGTAGTGAAAGGCAAAGGCGAGGAAGCGCGTGTTGTAGACCGGCTGCTCGCCGTCCCACCCGTGGACGACGACCTTCATGTTGTCATAGAGACACACGGTTGCCGCGCCGGCCAAATACTCGAAGGCCCGCACGTGCTCGCGCACGGTCGTGGCAAAGTCCTGCCCTTCGACAAAGCGCAGATACCGGCGCCGCGAGTAGCCGAGGATATAGCTGAAGGCGTAGACGCGCCGGCGTCCTTCCTCGGTGAAGGCGATGTCGAAGGACGAGTAATCCATTTGTGCCTGGACCCCCGGGCCCGTCTCGAAGCGGATCACCGGGGCGCGCGTCGCGTGCGGCCGCAGCCGTCGCAGCCGTTCTTTGACGATCGTGTAGCCGCCGGTGAAGCCCTTGGCCCGCAGTTCCTCGTCCAGCCGCACGGCCGTGATGTCGGGATAGCGTTCGATCAGGGCCGCGATGTGATCGGCATAGGCGTCGAGCTGGCTGCGCCGGGGGCGTGGGCGCGGCAGGGCCGACGACGGCATCTCCCGCTGCTGCTCGTAGGTGTGGATCACGTGCGCCACCGTCTTGCGGTCCACGCGCAGCGCCCGGGCGATGGCGCGAAACGAGGCGCCCGCGTGAACGCGGCGGACGATCTCGAGGCGTTCGAGCTCGGTCATGCCGCCTCGAAGTCGCGCGCGAGGGCGGCGACGCTGGCCGCGATTTGCGCGAGTCGACCAAAGCGTGGGCCCAGCACCGCCTGATCCTTCGGCGTGACCGCGGCTCGCCCGTCGTGGGTCAGCCACCGCTCCATCCGGGTCAAGAGCTCAAGCAAGACGCCCAGGCGTTTCCACACCTCATTGGCGGGCCCGCTCAGCCGCGGGTCCCGTGACGGCAGACAGCGGCCCTCCGCCTGCAGCAACGCCTCGCGCGGCGTGTCGAGGATGTACTGCTGGAGCTCGCGCGAGGGGGCGCGCTGGAGCAGGTCGACCACGCCGGCGACTTCGTGCGCGCTCAGCGCCTCGCGACGAATGACCGCGAGGAGCGCGTCCTGGTTGCCCGGCGGCAACCGCACCAGCTGCCGGGCGCAGGTCGGACTGAGCAGCCCGACTTTCAGCTCCGCCTGCGCGGCCTCCTCCAGCCGTTCGATCAACGCCAGACGCCGGCACACCCAGCTTTTATGGCGGCCCAGCAGCTCGGCCACCTCTACCTGCAGCAGCCCGTCGTCGCGCACCAGCGCATGGACGATCCACGCTTCTTCCAGCTCCGACGGCTTGCCGCTGATGCGATTCAGACTGTAGAGCGCCGCCTTCGCCGACCGCTCATCGGCCTCGATCACGCGCGCCCAGAGACTCGAGACCTCGCGCACGGCCCGCGCCGCCGCCAGCCGCTTGAAGCCATCGACCAGCTCGTAGCGGTCGTGCCAGCGAAAGACCACGACCGGCGATATCTGCCCGTAGCGCCGCAGCGAGGCCTCCAGCGCCCGCTCCATGGCCGGCGACCGCAACCGGTAGCGCGCAAAGTGCTCGCCGACATCGGCCAGCGCAAGTTCCAGCAGATCGGTCGCCATCGCGTGTCTCCCCATGCTTGCGAAGAGAAGCGACCGGCACACCGCCGGGGCGTGACCGGCCACCTCTCTTCTCCCTGGGTCACGTCGACGCTATGCGCCGTCCGAGGCTCGCGGCAATATGCTCCGCTCTCCGTTGCCGCCCGCGCGCGCGCCGACGCCTCAGGGCTCGCCAGCGCCGCTGCCACCGGCGCTCGCGCTCGATCACCCGTTCCAGCGCGCGCCGACAGGACATCGCACAGAATCGCTGCAGGGGCGATCGACGACGTCGGAGGAACGTCGCATAGCAGCCGGGCCGATCGCAGGTGCAGGAAGATTTGTCGCTGGACGATGACCCACGCGCCGGCGCAACAGGGGTGATGGCGGCCGCGCCGCGGTCGCTCGCGCTGGCGTCGCCGATGTCGCCGGCTCTGTGCGCAGCGGCAGGCCCGGCCGCGGGCCGTGTGCCGATACCGCTGCTGGGCCTTCCACACCCGCCAGCGCGCCGCCGCCGCCTGGCACGCCTCCCCGCAATACCGTGCTTGCGGGCGGGCCGGGACGAACCACCGCTCGCAGCCCTTCAGCAGACACCGCCGCGCCCGCGGGCCGCGACGTCGCCACCCGCCTTGCGTCGCGTGAGGATTTAATTGATCGTGAACCGGGCCCACGGGGAGGGGCTTGCCTCCGCAGCGGGTCAAGTCTCGGAGGGGAGCTTCCCTCTCTCCTCCGAGGCGTCGTCTGCCGACGACCGCCCGCCTCAGCCCGAGACTCTACT
>JAHFDS010000563.1 GCA_023248855.1 Myxococcales bacterium | reverse complement strand
CACGTTCGGCAGCGCCGCCACCGCGAGCGCCGCGTCGTCCACGAGCTTCGCATCCGCCTTCGCGAATGTGTCGATCAGCGCGCGCAGCTCGCGCTCGCGCTGGCCGAGGCAATGCGCCCGCCGGTCGAGCAGCTGCGCCGACTGCGTGCCGCGCAGGTGCGTGGCCTCGCAGCTCTCGACCGACATCGCCGCGATCGCGCGCACTCGCGCGTCGATGGCGCCATTCACCCGGCGCGCGGTATCCCCCGCGTGGCCGCGGCCCGTGGCCTGGAACACCGCCGCGAGCTGGGCCCGCCGCGCCTCGTCCCACACCCCCTCGAAGCTCGGCGCCGCGCGCTGGCAGGTGCGCAGGGGCTGCCCCGCCTGCATCACCACCACCGTCGCGATGGCCGCCGGGAGCACCACCGCGAGGGCGCCGTAGAGCCGACGCCGACGTCGCAGCCCTGGGTCCTTGCCGAGCGCGCCGAGGAGCGCGGCGAGGTCGGGGAATCGCTCCGCGGGATCGAGCGAGAGCCCCCGCTCGAGCGCGCGCTGCACGAAGGCGGGCACCCCCGCGCTCTTCGGCACCGGGCGCAGCTGGCGCGCGAGCACCGCGCGCATGAGCTCGTCGAAGCGCTCGCCCGAAAAGGGTCGCTCACCGTAGAGCCCCCGCCAGAGGGCCGCGCAGAAGCTCCACTGATCGGTGAGCGCGGTCGCGGGTTGCCGCCGGAACTGCTCGGGCGCCATGTACGCGGGCGTGCCCACGTAGACGCCCGGGGTGGTGAGCTCGCGCCGCAGCGCATCGTCGCTCGGCGCCGGTCCACTCCCCGAGCCACCGAGCCCGTCGCCCTCTGCACGCACGAGGCCGAAGTCGGTGACGCGCGCGCGCCCATCCGTGCCCACGAGGACGTTGTCGGGCTTGAAGTCGCGGTGTACGAGCCCGGCGCGGTGCGCGGCAAGGAGTCCCTGGCCCGCCTGACGGAACATGCGCACGACCTCGCGCCAGCCCCGGCGCTCGAGGCCGAGCCAGCGCGAGAGCGTCGTCCCCTCGACGAGCTCCATCGCGATGAACACGCCGCCCTCGTGCGTGCCCACGTCGAACACGGTGACCACGTTGGGGTGCCCGACCTTCGCGAGCGCCTGCGCCTCGCGCACCAGGCGCGCGTGCCCGTGCGACTCCGGGCCAGGCAGGGCGACGTCGGTGCGCAGGAGCTTGAGCGCGACCCGCCGATCCAGCTCGGGATCGTACGCCGAGAGGACCACCCCCATGCCGCCGTCGCCGAGCCTGCCCACGACGACGTACCGGCCGATGGTCTCGCCGCGCTCCACTTCGGCGGCGCGCGGGGGCGGCCGCTCTGCGGCCGGCGGGTCGACCACGGTCGCGGCGCTGCCCCGGTCGATGCTGACCGTGGGTGCGTCCGCCGGATCGTCGTGGGCGTCAGGGGCGCTCAAGAGGCCTGTCCAGGGTAGCATCCGACCGTGCCGGACGCGCCGAGGCCCAGGACCCTTTGCTACCAGATCTTCGTCGATAGATTCGCCAAGGCGGATGGGTCGACCGTGCCGCCGCTGCAAGCAGGCGCGGCCCCCTGGCTCGCGCACGCCGGCGGCACGCTCGACGGCATCACGGCGCGGCTCGATCATCTGGCCGCCCTCGGCGTGGATGCGCTCTATCTGACGCCGGTCGTGCGCGCGCCGTCGAACCACAAGTACGACACCGAGTCGTTCGACGAGGTGGACGCGCGCTTCGGCGGAGACGCCGCGCTCGATCGCCTGGCCGCCGCGCTGCGCGACCGAGGCATGGGCCTCTTTCTCGACGCCGTCTTCAACCACGTCGGCGAGACGCACCCCTGGTTTGGCGCCGCCCGGCGCGACGCCAGCGCGCCCGAGGCGACCTTCTTCCGCTTCGAGGCGCACCCGGACCGCTTCGCGCACTGGCGAGGCTACGGTCACCTGCCGGAGCTCGCGCTCGATCGACCAGCGGTGCGCGAACGCCTGTGGGAGCGCGACGACTCCGTGCTCGCGCGCTGGCTGGGTCGCTGGGCCACGGGTCTGCGCCTCGACTGCGCGAACGACCTCGGACTCCTTCCGTGCGGCCGGATCGCGCAGCGCAGCCGCGCGCTCGGCGCCCCTGACGGCGTGGTCGGCGAGCTCATGGGCTATCCGGACGCCTGGATCGCCGAGGGTCGCCTCGACGGCGTCATGAACTACTTCTTCCGCGAGACGGTGGTGGGCCTGTGCACGGGCGACGTCGCACCCGCGCAGGCAGCCGAGAACCTCGCGCGCATGGCCGCGGAGTGTCGCCCCGAGGCGCTCCTGCGCTCGTGGAACATGCTGTCATCGCACGACGTGCCGCGCCTCGCGACCGCGGTGCCCGACCGCGCGGCGCGCGCGCTCGCCTGGGCGCTGGCATTTTCGTACCCGGGGGTGCCGCTCGTCTACTACGGCGAGGAGGTCGGCATGACCGGCGGCGCCGATCCCGACAACCGCGCCCCGATGCTATGGGACGTCGGCCGCTGGGACCACGGCACCCACGCGCACCTGCAGAAGCTGGCGGCCCTGCGGCGTGATCATCCGGCGCTGCGGCACGGGCGCTTCCGCGCGCTGCCACAACCGGGCTGCCCGGGCCTCGTGGCCTATCTGCGCGTGACCGACGATCCGCGGCAGGCCGTGGTCGTCATCGCGAACCCCACGGCCACGCCGGTGCGCGCGCGCGTCTTCGCCCCCTATGCACACCTGCTCGACGCGCTGCCGATGCGTGATCTCCTCGGCGGCGCCGGCTCGCGCATGCACGGCGGCCGCCTCGACGTCACCTTGCCCGCCTGGGGCGTCGGCTTCTACCAGCCCGACGACACCACGATCCCGGGCTACACCTTCTTCCGCTAGGCCCAATGCCGGTCAGTCATGTTGGCGGGGACGCTGACGCCGACGCTGACGCTGACGGGCAGCGGTGGTCATCCCGTCCAGCGCCACGACGCAAGGGGGGGGTCTTTCGTCGGCGTCCGCGTCAGCGTCAGTGTTTGCGTTGCCTATCCATATGATCGGCATTGCCGCTACGGCGCCCCCGCGCGCCCGGGATAGAGCGCGCGCACCGCGAGCGGAAAGCGCATCGCCCAGGCCGCCTCGTTGTGCTCCTGACCGATCCCCGTGTAGGACCAGAGGTCCACGCCCTGCCGGTAGCCGCGCGCGAGCAGAACATCTCGCATGTGCTGCGTGTCCACGAGGCCGTCCATGCTCGTGCCGGAGTCGCCGCTGTCGAGCCACAGGTGAATGGGCGGCATGGCCGTCGAACGCTCGATCTCCCCGAGCAGCTGCTTTTCGTCCCACCAGAAGGACGACGACATGGCCATGCAGCGGCGGAACACGTCGCTCTTGTTCCAGCAGGCGTAGGTGGTGAAGAGGCCGCCCAGCGAGGAGCCGCCGACGCCGACTTCCGCGGCCTCGTCGAGGCGGTAGCGCATCCGCGCCCAGGGCAGGAGCTCGGCCGTGAGCATGGTCAGGTAGCGCGCCGCGTCGCCGCCGCCGTACTGCCGGTCGACCGTCGGCGTGTACTCCTTCATGCGGTCCCCGGGGATGGGCCCGAGCACGATCACCTCGGCGATCTCGCTCGTGCCGATGCCGGCATCGAGGGTCTCGTCGATCTGCCACTCGACGCCGAAGGCCGCGCGCTGCGCGTCGAAGAGGTTGTGGCCGTCCTGCAGGACCAGCACCGGATACCGATGCGTCGCGTTCTCGTCGTAGCCGGGCGGCAGGTACACCAGCACGTCGCGCGTGCCGCCGAAGGCCGGCGTCGGCACCCTCTGTTCCTCGACGCGACCGCCGCCCGGGTGGAAGAACGGCCAGATGTCGGTGGTGGTGCCGGGCGCCGCGTGGAAGTTCGCGCCCACCGCCCACGTGGTGTCCTCGAGCAGCGGCTTCCAGTCGAACGCGGCCGCGGTGTCGGCGCGCCACTCGAAGACGTCGGCGCCGCGCGTGGTGTCCTGGCCGCGCATCCAGTCGAGCCCGGCGCCCGAGCCGCGCACGGTGATGCGCGCCGTGGCCGCGCTCGGGTAGTGGATGCGCAGGATCGTGCTGCCCATGCCCATCCCGCCCGCGCCCGCGCCACCCACACCGGCGCCGCCCCGGCCCGCAACGCCGGCACTGCCCGCGCTCCCCGCCGACCCCGCGCTCCCGGCCAACCCCGCGCTCCCCGCCGG